>DAOTUS010000423.1:0-13287 GCA_034437415.1 Herpetosiphonaceae bacterium | reverse complement strand
TGAAATTGTCTCAGCAAAACCCAGATCGACTTTTAATTTCGCCGAGCCATTGCTATCACGGTGACACGACGCTCAAGGCGTTGAGGTGATGAATGGCAAATTGGCGAGGGTATTGATTATGGGTTTCCAAATGATGGTGCAAGCTGGTACACCGTAACGGCACGTTCGGAGTTGTTGGGCAGCGGCGCGGTGTAGATAATCGTCGCATCGGCGCGAAACGGCCGCTTGATCGCGGTTGGGACGCGCACATCAAGCTCAACGGCGGCGCCAAGCCCGAGCTTGTGCAGGATCAGGCGGGTATAAATCCCGAGCTTGCCCAGGGTGCCAATCTCAAGATGCGGCTTGGCCTCGCTGAAGCGGGCGCTGTAGAACTCCAGGTAGCCCTCCACCTCAGGCAGATCGACCACGTACTGAATGCCTTTGTCCGCGAGATAGCGGTTGAGCTCGCGCCGCTCCAGCACCGGGATAATCTCGTGATTGAGCTTGCCGTCGAAGTTCAGCACGACGTGGCCGCTATAGTACTGCATAATCCCGGAGTTCTGCGCCCCCAGCCGCGCCGCCGGCGGGACATTGGCGCGAATCCACAGGGCGGCCTGGTAGCTGGCGGTCTGGCTGGCCGCTGGCGCAGTGCGCTGCTCGCGGATGAAATTGATCGTCTCGGCGCTGTTGAGGCCAACCACAACCAGGGCAATTGCGAGCAGCGCTGGCTGCAGCGGCCGACCGCCGCGCCAGTCGGCGACGGCCTCCAGCCCCGACCACAGCCCCAGCAGCAGCACAATCGAGACGCCGCCGTAGTAGCGCGGGCTGCCCTGCTGCTGGAGGTAGCTGTAGTAGATCGTCAGGCTCAGCGCGTATACCACCAGTGGCGCCAGCCGGGCCAGCGTCGGGCCGCGCAGGGCCCACAGCAGCCCGCCGAGCGCCGCAATCAGGATCGCCAGGGCCAGCGTCGAAAGCCACGCCAGATCGATCAGGGTGTTGTAGGCCAGAATCTGCACCCCGCCGCTGAAGGTGAACGACTCGCGGTAGCTGTGGAGGTAGGCCAGCGCCCGGCCGCTGCTCGGCGAGATCGCGCCAAACACCACGATGTTGCGCACAAAGTAGGGCAGCATCAGCCCCAGCGTGACCGCGCCATACACAAACGGCCACACCGTGACGCGCCGGGCGTACAGCTCGCGGCCAAGCAGCCAGGCGCCAATCAGCGCGGCGGCGATCAGGCTGTCCAGGCGGGCCAGCGTCGCCACGGCGGCCAGGACGCCCAGGATCAGGCTGCGTCTGGGTGTGAGCGGGCCGGGCTGGAGGGCGTACCACCAGAACGTTAGCAGCAGCAGCAGCGCCAGCGAGGTCTCCATGGCGTTGACGCTGGCGCGGACAAAATACGGGTTGAGCGCAATCAGCGCCGTGCCGAGCAGGGCCAGGCGCGGGCGGCTGAAGTGGCGCAGCAGGCCGTACAGCGGCAGCAGCGCCAGCGTGTTCAGCACCGCGCAGATCACCATGTTCAGCCGGAAGCCCAGCGCGAGGTTGTCGGGGGCGAACAGAAATGGCAGCGCCCCCAAGGTCAGCGGGTAGAGCGGATGGAAGCCGTTGGTTGGGGTCAGGCCGTCGGCGGTGATGCCGTGGCCGAGCGCCCAGTGCCGGGCGATCGCTGTCACCATCCAGGCGTCGTCCTCCAGCGTGAGCAGCAGGGTTTCCAGCGGCAGCAGCGCCCAGGCCAGCCGCAGCGCCAAGCCCGCCACCAGAATGCCGATTAGAATTGATTTATGCTGTAGTAGTTTTTTCATATGAAGCGGAAGTATACCATTTAGTTCTCAGTCTTTTGCCTGCCATGTACGGCATTCCAGGGCATGTGCAACGTCGCAGGTTCAGCTGATAATCACGCAAGCCACTGCCCTCGCCCGCGCACAGGGAGAGGGGCCGCTGCCGCAGCAGCGGGGGAGAGGGTTGACGTTGCCTGACCCGCCCGCTATTCCGCAGCGCTAGAGAATGCCGGCTCAGGCGTTCTCCAGCAGCGCCCGAATCTGCGCGGCGACCAGGCGGTGCCCGGCGGCGCTGAAGTGAATGCCGTCGGGCAGCAGGCCCGTGGGGTCGGGGTCGATCAGCGCGGCGGTGTCGATTAGGGCCGCCTTGGTCTGGGCGGCGACCTGAGCCAGGGTGCGGTTGTACTCCAAGGCGCTGGCCGTTGTGCCCGGCGCCAGCCGCTCAACCCGCTCGGACGGGGTCGGAATATTCAGCACAATCGGCAGCGCGGCGGTCTCCTTGCGGATCAGCGCGACCAGCTGGGTGATGTCGTGCCCAAATACCGCCGGCTCCATCCAGCGCCAGCGGCCCCGCAGCACCGCCCAGCGCCGGGAGAGCGGCATCAGGGTGCGGGCGGCCAGCTGGACGGGCAGCTTCTCAAGCCGATTCTCATCGCCGCGCAGCCGCAGCTTCACAAACTGATACAGCCAGCGCGGCATGTCGCGGTAGGTGCACTCGACGATGCCGTACTGAATCACCACCGCCTGGGGTGCCCGCGTGATCACAACATCCTCGACCGCCCGCACCCCGTCGGCCACCATCGCCGCCCGCTGGCTCCAGTTGATCACGGTCGCCGGCAGCTCGTCGCGCAGAATCTCGGCGTAGGTGCGCTCGCTGGCCCCACTCCGCGGCGGCCGCAGCACCAGCGATACCGAGTTGCCCAGAATACAAATTGTTGGCTGTGTGTGCAAAATCAACCTCAGTCACTATGTGTCATGCATACACCCGCTGGCAGAGTCTGTCGAAGCCAAATGACTCGGCTTCGACAGACTCTGCCAGCGGGGTTCCTGAGCCTGCCGAAGGGGGCTTCGACAGGCTCAGCCAGCGGAATATCCCAGCAGAACGGCCTAACCCCTAATCCCAATATCGTTCAAATAAACAAATTCGTGGGTATTTTCCCCTCTCCCGCGGTCGGGGAGAGGGGTGGCTGCCGTAGCAGCCGGGGTGAGGGCAAATCTCCAACCCCTAGAACAATTTCAACAGCCGTCGCGCCAGCGGATTCTGCAGCTCGTTGAGCAGCGCCCGGTCCTCGGGGCCGATCAGCCGCAGCAGCCGGGCGGCGCCGATGAAGCAGGCACCGCCAAGCACCGTCAGGCCCACACAGGCGGCGAAGTACAGCGCCCGCTGGCTGTAGCTGGCGTCGGCCGGGCTCAGCCCCAGCGCCCAGATCCCCAGGCCAATCACCGCGCCCATCACGCCGCCGGCCGCCAGCACCTGCAGGGCAAACCGCCAGGGAAACTGCAGCTGGTAGCGCCGCATCGCCACGCCGAGCACCACCAGCCCGGCCGCCAGCTTCGAGACGCCAATCGCCAGGCCGATGCCCCACAGCCCCAGCAGCGGCCACAGCCCGATAATCAGCGGAATGCTGACCAGCGCACACAGGCGGGAGAGCAGCACCGGGCGATACTCCTCGTGCACCATCAGCATGTTGTGGCCGAGGCCCCAGAACGGCTCGGTGAAGAAAAATGGGATCAGCACCAGGCCCAGCGTAATCGAGGCGCCATATTTCGGGAACTGGACCATAATCAGGTTGGGCAGCAACAGCGCCAGGCCGATGCTGGCCGGAATCACCAGAATTAAAATCAGCCGCGCCAGTGTCCCAAACACCCTAGGCAGATTCTGGTCGCCTGCCGCGCGAACCCGCGCAAATAGCGGCACCTGAATTCCCTGCAGCGGCGTGTAGACGTAGCCCTGGATCTGTTTGATGAAGTTGTAGGCTACCCAGAACAGCGCCACATCGCTTAGGTTTTGGCCCAGCCACAGCACCACAAAGTACGAGCTGGAGAAATATTCGGTCACGCTAATGAAAAAGGCCATCGCGGTGTAGGGCACAAAGCGCCGCCACAGCTCGCGCGGGATCGGCCGCTCCTCGGCGTCGTCGCTGCGCCCGGCGCTGATCCGCCGAACGTGGTACCAGGTCACCAGCACGCTGAGCAGCGCGGTCACCACCATCGCCACCAGCACGCCGATCACGCCGTAGCCCAGCAGCACCGCGCTGACCGTCAGTAGCGGCAGCGCCAGCGTGGCGAACACGTTGATGAGATTCCAGGCCTTCTGGCGGAAAAAGCTAATCAGATACGCCCGCAGCGTGTCGTAGAGCGCCCCCAGCACAATCAGCCCGGCCACCGTAGCCAGAAAAAACCAGCTGTAGCGCCCAAGCTGGTCGAGCAGCGGCCCAATCGAGGCCAGCCCCTCCTCGGCAGCCAGGCTTGCGGCGCCATCGCGCATCTGCCTGAGCAGCGCCCCGCCCCAGAACGGCATCGCCAGCAGGCCGATTAGCAGCACCAGCAGCTTGATGCTGATGATCTGGCGCAAAAAACGCCGCGCCGCGCCCCGTCCGCCAGCATGCTCGGCCTCGGGGATGAACTTGGGCAGCGTCTGCTCAATCCCCAGGTCCAGCCAGATGCCCGCCGAGCTGGCCGCCGAGCTGACCAGCGAGATCGCCCCCAGCTCGGCGCGGGTCAGAATATTGATCTTGATCAGGTTGGCGATCGTATCAATGATGAACTTGATCGGGGTGAATACGGCGTTCCAGGCGACGGCCTGGGAAAGCTGGCGCCGCATGGTTGGCGGCGATTGTGGCTCGCTTGTCATAATATTCCTCAGCGCGGAGCGCTGTTTTGGTCGGGCAGCTCGGCCCAATCCTGAATAACCTATAGCATCCGTTCTTCCCCTCTCCATCGGGATTGGACAGGGGTGGCCGCAGGCCGGGGTGAGGTCAAAGACTGGCGTGGTTCACGTATTTGAGCGGGATTGCAGCTAGCGCTGCACCGAGCGATAGGCCGCTTCAATCTGGGCGATCAAGGTCGTCTCATTATACTGGTCTTCAACCGTGGCCGCGCCGCCCCGCCGAACCGCCGCCCGTAGCTCAGGCTCGTCGAGCAGCCGTAGGACCGCCGCCGCAAAGGCCGCCGGATCGTTGTAGGCCGCCAGCAGGCCGTTTTCGCCGCTCTGGATAATTTCTTTGACCACCGGGATATCGCTGGCCACAATCGGCGCGCCCGCCGCCATCGCCTCCAGCAGCGTCAGCCCAAAGCCCTCGTAGCGGGTTGGCGTGAGGTAGACATCGCAGGCGCGAAATAGATTCACCAGCGCCGCATCATCGACCCGGCCGAGAAAATGAATGTGCGCACTAATCTCCAGCTCGGCGCCGATCCGCTGCACCTCGGCCCGCTCGGCGTGGTTGATCCCCGACACCATCAGCAGCGCCGCGGTCGGGTGGCGCTGGAGGATCGCCGGCAGCGCCTGGAGGGCCAGATCGTAGCCTTTGCGCGGGGTCAGCTGGCCGACGAACAGAATCCAGGGCCGGGGAATGTCCAGGCTCGGCGGCTGGTCGGGCTGGCCGCGAATCGAGTCGAGGTCGATCCACAGCGGCACCAGCGTCTGCGGCTGGGTCATGCCCATCCGCCGCATCTCGGCCGCCTCAAAGTCCGAGCACGGGATCAGGTGGCGGGCCTGCTTGAGCGGCCAGTGCAGCCAGAAGTTGCGCAGGTGGTCGCGGAGCGTGCGCGGGTTCAGGGTGGTGGCGCTGCGCCGCAGCAGCTGGCCGCGGGTCCAGATCGGCCCGGCGTAGTTGGGCGGCAGGTCAAACGGGCGCTCGCGGTTGGGGGCGAAATAGGCGTCGTGGTACGGCCCCAGCCAGGTGAACAGCGTCGGGATGCCGTGGCGCCGCGCCCAGGCGGTGGTCTGGGCCGCCAGCACGTTGCGCGGGTGCATAAAGTGGATCACGTCCGGGCGTGGGCCGGCCGCCAGCGCCGCCGCCAGCTCGCGGTTGGGCCAGTAGCCCGAGCGCACCCGCTGCACATCCACGCCCTCGATGGTCTCGTGGCGGGTCGCCAGGGCCGGCCGCTGCGGGTCGTGGGTGCCGATCGCCCGCACCGCGTGCCCGCGCCGCGCCAGCGCGACCGCCAGAATCCGCTCGGGCCAGTTGCGAAAGGTCGCGGTCACGCCGCCCAGGCCGACAACCAGAATGTTCATTGGGCCGCGGCCGGTTCAGCGGCGCACGGCGGCAGCGCGGCCAGCAGTGATGAGGCGGTCGGATTATGGTTGCGCAACAGAATCACTCCATCCTGATCATACTCAACGCTCCAGCTGGCGCTGGCGACCAGCACCTCCAGCCGCGCCAGACAGTCGCTCGGCACCTCGGCCCGATCGACCAGCAGCCAGTGGCCGCGCTCAACGTACTCTTTGGGATACACAATATTGCCGGGGAAGTAGAAAATCTGCTCGCGCCGGGCCACAAACGGGCCAAACTGGCTGCTCACCGTCACCGGGACGTCGGCGGGCAGCCGCGCCACCAGCTGCTGCAGGGCGGCGATGCGGGCGCTTGGCCGGGGCCGCGAGGCCAATGTCTGCAGCGGCGAGCGCCAGACCAGATTGGCGACCACGGTTGCCGCAACCAGCCCGGTCAGCGCCGTCGGCCACCAGCGCCGGGTGCTGGGCCGCTGGCGCAGGTCGGCGATGGCGTACAGCGCCGCCAGCAGCAGCCACGGCAGCACAAACGCCTGGTAGTGATAGCGAATGCTCCAGTGAATCCGGTCGGGCGACAGCAGATTCAGCATCAGCGAGGGCAGCGCGATCAGGCTGATGCTTGGCCGCAGCATAAACAGAAACAGCAGCGGCCCGCCCAGCTGCAGCAGATACTCCAGCTTGCCCGGCGGGGCGATGTGCTCAAGCACAAAGATCGGCCGGGTCAGCAGCGTCTTGACCATCGCGCCCGGCGTCGGTCCCATCCAGCCATACAAAAAGCTGTACAGCGTCCCGGCATCGCTGCGGGCGGCCGGGATCAGCACGGCGTTGCAGAGCAGCACCCAGCCGAATCCGGCCCCGATTGGCAGCGCCGACCAGCGCCAGCCGCGCCGCTGAACCGCCGCGTACAGCCCCAGCCCGGCCAGCGCAAAGCCCGCCTCGGAGCGCGTCCCCAGCGCCAGCGCCGCTAGCAGGGCAAACCGCCAGCCGTGGCCCTTTTCCAGCGCCCAGAACGCCCACAGAAAGGCCACCGTGCCGACCACCCGAATCTGGAACTCGTACAGCGTGGCGTATTGCACCGGCAGCGCCAGCAGATACACGCTCGCCGCCGCCAGCCCGGCCGTGCGCGAGCCCAGCCGCTCCGCCGCCAGCCAATACAGCGGAATCGCGCCCAGCGGCACGATCAGCGCCTGCAGCCCAAGCAGCGTCGCCGGGCGCTGCCACAGCGCGTACAGCGGCGCAAACAGCAGCTCGGTGGGAATAATATCCACCCCAAAGTACGACGTGGTGCCGCGCGACGGCGACGAGGCGGCGATCCGCCCGTGGATTGTGTTCCACAGCACCTGCTCGTGGGTGCCCAGGTCAAAGCCCATCCACATCGCCTGGAGCTTGTAGACCGCCGCCAGGGCAAAGATCGCGCCCCACAGCCCGATCATGGCGGTGAGCAGCGCCGGGGCGTGCCGCTCAACCCAGGCGTGGAGCCGCCGGAGCCACAGCGGCAGGCGGGATTGGGTGGAATCTCGCGACTGTTCAGTGTTCACGCGGGCCTGATCTCTCGTAGTTTGGCAGGGTCGCGTAGCCGGACTCGATCCGGGCGGCGATCTGCTGCCAGGTGAAATTGTGCCCAACGTGATCGTGCCCGGCCGCGCTCAGGCGGTCGCGCTGCGCCGGATCGTTCAGCAGCTCGCCCAGCACCGCCGCCAGGCTCGCCGGATCCGCCGCGCTAAACCGGCGCCCAGTCACCTGATCGTCCACCACATCGTCGTAGCCCTGCCAGCTGGATGCAAGCACCGGCCGCGCGCATGCCTGCGCCTCGGCCAGGGCCATGCCAAACGTCTCCGAGGCAAAGCTGGTCCCCAGCACCACATCGGCGGCCGCAACATACTGCGGCATCAGGTGATGTCCGATCGTGCCGGTGAAGACGACCTGATCCTCAATCCCGAGCGCCTGGGCGGTCTGCTCCAGCGCGGCGCGGGTCTCGCCATCGCCAACAATCACCAGGCGGACAGCGGGATTGTTGAGCTGCTGGAGGGCGTCCAGCGCGGTCGCGTGGCCTTTCCAGGGCATCATCCGGCCTGGGAGCAACACGACATAACGCCCCGACCCGACGAGCGCGGCCCGTAGCGTGGAATCGATGGGCTGGGGCTGAAACAGGCTGGTGTCAACGCCGTTGTAGACCACGATCGGCTCGCGCTGGTAGCGCTGGCGGAGCGTGGCGGCGTTGTAGCTGGAGCACGAGAACAGCAGCGGCACCCAGCCCATCAGCTGGCGGTCGCCCCGAAAGAAATCCTCGCCGTGGCCGTGATAGACCAGCGGCACGCCGCGCCGGGCCAGCAGCGGCGCCAGCGGCAGATCGTAGGGCTTGTGAATATGCACCAGGTCGGCATCGCGAAGCAGGGGCAGGGCGGCGGGCAGCATCGAGAGGCGCTCGGCTAGCTTGCGCCAGGCGTAGGCGCGGCGCAGCGGGCCAACCGCAAAGCGCTGGCGATCGATAAATGGCACCGTCCGCACCACAACCCCGGGGCTGAAATGGCGCAGCGGCCCGGCGCCGCCGACAACCGTCACCCGGTGGCCGCTCTGGGCCTGCTGCGCCGCGATATTCCAGACAAATGTCTCGACGCCGCCAACTTTCGTGGTGGTGGTCAGATTATAGTGAACGATATGCACGCACGCTCCCTCCGCAAGCTTGCTGAAAGAGCATGTTATGTACGAACTTTGACAACCAGCGCCGAGCCGAGGGCTGGCCAGCGTTTGCTCAGGCGGGTGCCAAGCTCGTAGAGCGGCCAGCGCGGCTGGGTCTGATACACCAGCCAGTTGCGCGGATCGTGGAACCACATCCCGGCGGTCTCCTCGATCTGCAGCCCCGCATCGCGAATGCGCTGCTGAAACGCCTCCACCGAGTAGTGGCGAATGTGGCTGCGCACCCCGATCAGGCTGCGGTTGAGCACACCGGCTGGCAGGCGGGGCGCCGCCTGCTTGCCCGGCTTCAGAATCGCCCGGCCAAGGTCAATCACGCGGTTGAGCGCCGCGTTGGGCAGCGTGTATTTCAGCGGGATCGCCAGAACCGCCGTGCCGCCGGGCTTCAGGATTCGCTGAATCTCGGCCAGCACCCGGCGGTCGTCCAGCACGTGCTCCAGGGTGTGCGAGCACAGCACCTTGTCGGCGCTCGCGCTGGCGATCGGCAGAATCTCGACATCGCTGTTGACCGTCGTCAGCGTCACCGGAAACGGCCACTTGATCGTATAGAGCAGCCGCAGCACATTCGAGGAGACATCGATCCCGATGGTTTTGGCGCCCTGGCGAGCCACGTAGGTCGTGTAGTAGCCCTCGCCGCAGCCAACATCAACAAACACATCGCTGGGCTGCAGATCGAGCCAGCGGTCGAAGATCTGGCGATGTTCGCGCAGCCAGTGGCGGCCCATGCTGGTTGGCTTGATATCGCCCTGCTCAATCGTAAAGAATGCGCCCTGGCCCTCGCTCATCGTATGTTCGTAATATTCCTTGAGCTGCTGGCTGTATTCGCGCTGCTCGTCGGCAGTTAAGGGTCGGTCAGGATCGTCGGCGGCATAGAAGCGTTCAGTCACAATACTATCTCCAGATTTACCATAAGACTAATTCGTAGGTGCCTTTGACCCAGTCGCGATACAGGTAGTAGGCCGGCAGCCCCAGGCCAAGCCGGTAGGCCGCATCCCGCAGGCGGCCCTTGATCCCGTGTGAGCGGCGTTTGCGGCCCTGGCCAATCGCGATCGCCTCCATATCGGCAGCCTGAAAGCCGGACTGCTCGGCCAGGCGGCGAAACTGCTCCATCGTATAGTAGTGCATCTCGCTCAGACGCTGGCGATCCTGCAGCCCCATCGCCTGTTTGCTCTGGGTTCGGCGGGCCACAATCCGATCGGCCAGCGGGCGGGGCAGCCAATTCAGCCCGCGGATATGGTAGTGGGGATCGCGCCAGGCCCAGCGATTGATGATCGTCAGCAACACCCGCCCGCCCGGCCGCACCACCCGGCGCAGCTCGCGCAGCATCGCGGCGGGATCCTGGACATGCTCAACAATATCCCAGCAGATCGCCAGATCGAAGCTGTTGTCGGCAAACGGAATATCTTCGCCGACCGCGTTGATAATCGGCAGATTCAAGGTGTAGCGCTGGCTGCGCTGCCTGGCGATCGTGCAGTAGGCGTGATTGAACTCGGTGGCAACCGGGTGCGCCCCGGCCTGCGCCAGCGCCACCAGCGTGCCGCCCATCCCGCAGCTAATCTCTAAAATTCGCCGCCCGTCCAGGGCGCCGCCGAACTGCTCAATCATCGCCAGTCGCTCCGCCTGATAGCGCTCCTGCCAGATCCGTTTCTCACGCCAAGTCGCATAGTCAGGCCGCCAGCTCATCGGCGCAACCCAGGGTTCGATCTGCTGGATGAAGGCGGCCTCGTCGAAATCGGTGGCTGCTACCATAGCTGTTTCACAATCTCAATGCGGTACACCCACAAATCCAAAGCGGCGATCAAAAGGGCAATATAGCCAACCGCAACCGGGATAACGGTCCAGCGTGGCCGTCGCCAGCGGGTCTGCCACAGCCAGGCGCTAAGCCCGGTGACGAGCGGCAACGCCAGCCACAGCCACAGGAGCTGCGCTGTCAGCGGCGTGGGATCGAACAATCGCTCCAGCAGCAGCGCCACATACCACGCTCCAAGCAGCAGCAGCATCCAGCGCGGCTGTTCTAAGGCACGCTCAAGAATAGCGCCACATAAAATCGCCAGCACCGGCATCGCAAAGAAGACATTTTTATCCACCATCGGGACTGAGCGGGCAATCGGCACAAAAATCAGACTGACGGCCAGGATTGACAGCATCCACCCGAAAGCAACTTTAGCCCCAATACCGTTCAAATAAGCGATTTCCCCCTCTCCCACGGTTGGGGAGAGGGGTGGCACGAAGCGCCGGGGAGAGGGCAAAAACTGGCTCGGCTCCCGTATTTGAACGGTATTAACTTTAGCCCGTGGCGTGGCGTCCGGGCGCTGGCGGCGGATCAGCCAGATGCCAATTGGCGCCAGCAGCACCGGAATCAGCAGCCCATAGTGCCAGAGCCGGGGAATATAGGCGACAAGATAGTCGCCGTAGGTTTCCTCAAAGGGTGTGGCGCCGACGCTCTCCTGGCCCTGGGTCAGGGTCTGGCCAAAGTAGGGCAGCGTCTTTTGCACAATTTCCGGAATATACTGCCCATAATAGATCGCCAGCGCCAGGCTGGAGGCAACTGTGGTCGCGCTGACGACCGCCCACACCTGCGGCCGCTGCTCGCGATAGCGCCAGGCGAGCAGAATCAGCCACACGATCAGCACCATTCCCAGATACACCGCCATCACCGTATAGATCAGAAACGTAATCAGCAGCAGCAGCGTCAGAATCCCAAACATTTTGCCGGTTCTGAGCTTTCCCCAGGCCCCAATAATAAAAATACTGGTGATTAATGTCCACCACATCCCAAACGTTGTGGGCACATTCCCCCACGAGTGCAGCAAAAATGTGGCTGGGAACACCGCGTACAGCCCGGCGGCTAGAAGCCCAGTGCGCCGTTTTAATCCCAGCATACCGACCAAACCATAGATAATAAAGGTGCGGCTGGTATCGATAAACGCGCTAAACACCTTAGCGGTCGTTTCTAAAGCCCAGGGGAAAATGTTAAAGCTGGTGGCGAAAATATGAAAAAACGGCGAATATGGAATCGTAGGTCGATTTTCGCCCCACTCGCTGACCGGCATCACCGACTCGTTGAACGCGCCCGGCCGATAGATTTCCGCCAGTCGGCCATTCAAGATCCAGCGCACCCGCTCCATATGCCAGTGAACATCAATCGCGATCATATACGGATAGAGCTGGCCGCCTGCTTTGATCCAAAAGCCGACCGTAAAGATCAGCAAGAGAATTGTCAAGGCCTGGCTGTCGAGGGGTATGCCGCCCTTGGCAAACAGCCAGGGAATCAATTTGCGCAGGATCAGGATAAACAGCAGGCTAAGGGCGCTCAGTGTCACCAACCCTGGCAGCCAAAAAACCGTTGGCATGCGATTAAACATGAGCGGCAGGGCCAGCCCAGCGCCAACTGAAGCCGCCACGCCAACCGACCACATTTCCGGCAACCCGGTTAGATAGAGCGTTATCGCGATAAAAACGACGGCGAGGGTAAGCAGAAGCAACCCGAGTGGTGGCGGAAATAGCGGACGGCCGAGGGTTGTTTTCGCCGCAAACCCGAACAGCGCCACCCCAAGCGTTCGCGCACTAGCGGTGGGCTCTTGATACACGTTTGAGGTTAGCTCCATCCGGAGGTTACCGCTACTGGTGGCAGAATCGGGAACCAATAGATGAATGATTCGGCGCTCAGCTACATCCGGCAATGCAACCGTGGCCTCATCGTCCAAGCGTATGACCGCTTGAACTGGTGAACTGTCAGGATGGCTGGTCAGGATATTGAGATTAGCGACCCAGCTGCCGCGAGCGCCATTGGGGATTGCAATCGTTGCCGCACCGGTTGTCCAGCGGAACGTATGCAGTCCATCGGCGCTCGTCTCACGATCAGAAAATGCTCCAGATAGATAAGGCGTATCATAATAATCGCCAATCGAAACATCGATCTGCGCTGCCCGCTGATAGATAATGACACTAAGTAGAAAAACCCAAGCGACTAAGCCAATCGCGCTAACACCCCAGATTCGCCAACGCGACTTTAGCCTGGGTAAACCAAATGCTGACTTCAAGTTGTGCTGATCTATTACAGCATCCATAATGTAGTACACACAAACGCTGGTCGTTAAACGAACCAACGTGTTACAACGATCAAAATTTATGCCATTATAGGCAAATGCAAAGCTTTTGCAACCAATTTGACAAAGGGTCTCGTTTGGCTGTATACTCTGCGAGCTACACAAACGGCTGGGTTGTTCCTATATTCCAAAACAACACCGTACAAACCCATAAAGCCGATTTGACACCAATGAATGTTTGTAGTAGGATACGCAAGTTGTCAGTTGCGAACGTCATTTATGTCTACGTAGCAACAACCTAAATCCCGAATAATGCTGATTTGACACAATACTCAAGTCGTAGTATTATTCAAAAAATATTGCTTCGGCAATGTAACAACAACAGGATACCTTTCCCCGCATTGGCGCTTCTGCACCACGCGGGTTTTTTATCCCCGTTGTCCCGCACCTTTCCAACTGATGTGTGCCGCGTCGCAAGACGCGCAAATGAAGAAGACGTGGGTGACCAAACGGTCACCCTGGTGGTCGCGTCGACCACCACACAGCGCCACCCTGGTGG
>DAOTUS010000422.1:0-7657 GCA_034437415.1 Herpetosiphonaceae bacterium | reverse complement strand
ACCCCTCTCACGCCGCCGCAACAGCACATCCTGCGGTTGCTGGAATTGCCCAGTGATCTCTATGAACGAGTGGCGTTCAGTCCCCTGAACTTGGTCATGGATTTACGCGAATGATAAGTTTCTACAATTGTTTTCTCTTGAAGGAAACGAGATAGAAGCAGCTTTGTAAAGTTTTGAAGCTCTGTGCGCTCCATTTGTTCAATGCGCTCAACGAGCGCAACCACCTGATCTGCCACTCGGCGAGGTTCACGCCCGGCGGCCCATTGGCTATTGATTTTTTTGGCGCCCTTTGCAACATTTAATGGGCCAGACTGACGGCTTGGAATACCCCGTCGATCAAGTTCAGCGCGAATTGGCCCTTCATAGAGCGATCTGGGATTACAGGCGTAGAAATCCTCAGAGGACTTAAATGCCGGATCAAGACGTTGAGCTATACAAATTACTAAAAGAGTTTCGCGAAATCCCCAGGTTGTCGTATTGAACAAAACCTCTATCTGAAGAGTAAGCTCTCTATCCGGGGTTACATCTCCCGCCTCTATGGCAGCAAAAAGTTCGGTCAGAATTTGAGTGATAAAGCTATTTCGTATCGAAGCTTTATGTATCTGAAGTGACATGTGCGTCGCTCCGAGCTAGAATGATCATGTGATCGAGGGAGATATTGAGAACAATAGCCAGCACAATGATGAGGGCAATCCCAGGATCGTCCCTCTGCCCACCTTCAAGCCGAGAGAGATAGCTTTGCGATACTTGAATACCGTAGCTTTGGGCGATCTCGGCAAGTTCTTCTTGGCGCAATCCACTTGCAACACGACGCGTCTTGACTTCTGCGCCAAAAAGACGGGCAAATTTTTTGCTGGCAACGTCAATATCCGAGATATTAATAAAAGAATCAACGAGGCGATCACCACGTTTTTTACCTGGCTCCATGAATATTCACCCTTGACACACATACGTTCTGCTGCTATAGTCTTGGTTAGTAATTTATGCCTGTCAGGCATATAACTATCAATTGAAATGGACAAACAATGCAACCACGTGCAGTCGATCTTTTTGCCGGAGCCGGCGGTTTAACCCTCGGTCTTACAATGGCTGGTTGGGATGTGATTGCTGCTATAGAAATTGATAAATCGGCAGCCAATACCCACAAACTTAATTTCCCTGACACTCAAATATTGCACGATATACGCGATGTTGATTTTCAGATGTTTCGGGGTATCGATCTGATTGCAGGTGGCCCGCCATGTCAGCCCTTTTCTGTGGCTGGGAAACAGTTGGCCTCCGCCGATCCACGCGATATGGTACCACAATTTATTCGGGCTGTACGGGAAGCCGAACCAAAGGCATTTATCATGGAGAATGTGCCTGGTTTGCTCACAGTGCGGAATGCGTTGTATACACGGCAGGCAGTTACACAGCTTGAGGATTTAGGCTATCGGGTGGATCTAAAAAAACTTAATGCTTCAGAGTATGGAGTGCCACAGGGTCGCGAGCGGGTATTTTTTATCGGGGTGCGGCGTAATAGAAGGTTTACGTTTCCGCACCCAAGCCATGGACCAGCAGGGCTATTGCCCATCGTTACAGCCCGCCAGGCATTGATTAATGTGCCAGATTGCGAACCCAATCGGGCGATTGTAACCTATGCAAAAAATCCTGTGCTTCGGCCCAGTCCCTGGGCAGGGATGCTTGTGAATGGACAAGGCAGACCAATAAATCTTGACCAGCCCAGTCAAACAATCCCAGCTACAGCCGGAGGCAATCGAACGCATATCGTCGATATTGAAGGGATTTTATTTGAGTATCACCGCTATCTTATGGGCGGCGGTACACCACGGATTGGCAGAGTTGAAGGGGTGCGGCGACTTAATTTACGCGAATCAGCTCGGCTCCAATCGTTTCCCGATCGCTTTGAATTTATCGGAACAGTATCCAAGCAATATGCTCAAGTTGGCAATGCGGTTCCTCCTCTGCTTGCCCGAGCCGTAGGAAACGCAGTATTTCAGGCACTCTATGAACCTGGGGAATTGACAGAAGATATTGAGCAGTCCTCTATCTTCGAGTTGATGGTTTCTTCATAAAGCGGGCATGATCTTTCTAGATCATGCCCGCTTTCGTTGAGGTTTGAAGATCTAATGATTTGACTTCACCACCTACCCATCTCACCCGGCCTGGGCGCCGATCCAGCGGTTGATGAAGGGCAGGAAGTGGCCCCGGTAGCGCTGCTGCAGCTCGGGCAGCCGCCAGTCATCGCCGCAGTAGCGCCCCCGGCACTGCGCCGTCCCGCACTGGCACGGGTCGACGATATAGCCAGGGTCGGTCTCCCAGACCGCGTAGTCGCCGCAGAGCTCCTCGCCGGCCGCAATGGCGCGCCGGGCCGTCAGCGTCACCTCGTCGGCCATCCACAGATTCGGGTCGCACGAATGATTTATGAAATAATCCTGGGCATCTTCCGGCGCAAAGAGCAGCACGCCCTCATCGATCATCGAGGTTGACCAGCGGCCCTCCAGCTTGAGCGTGCTCAGCTCGGCCTCGGCGTACACAGCGCCGCCCCAGATCACGACGACCTCGCCAGCCTGAATCGGGGCGGTGGCAAAAATCCCCTTGCCGTGGATGGGCGACTCGCGCAGCTCAACCCGCTGGTCGAACCACGAGGCTGGGAGATATTTCGAGCGATCCATTGCTATGTTCCTTTCTGAAGCTGAAGAATCCCGAGCGTGGGCCGCAGTCGAGTATAGGCGACGCAGTAGGGCCAGCGCTATCGGCCCTGCGGCTGATCGTGGGGTTCGGAAACAGCAAGCTTGGACGGCGCAGTTCCGCTCACAGATAGGGCCGCAGCCGCGCAAGGATGGATGGATAGCTGAGCGTCGTCTCTGTCGTGGTATCGACGAGCATGTGATCGCCCGGCAGCGCCAGCAGCTCCGGCGTCGCCCGCCAGTCGGCCGCGCTCATCGCCTGCAGATTGGTCACGTCGGCGTGGCCTGGGTGGCGCTGGCCGGAGTGGACGCGGGCCTGGAAGCGCTGGAACATAACCGCGGGGCTGGTGATGCAGCAGATCTGGAATGGCGTGTAGCCATAGTCTTCACACAGCCTCTGGATGACCGGGCTGTCGTATTGGGTTTGGAAATTGCTCTCGACGATACACGGGTGGCGCGTCCCCAGCAGCGCGGCGAGGGTGTAGTAAAGGATTCTGTAGCTGGCCTGGCCGACCTTCTGCGACCAGGCGCGGTCGCTCCAGCCAACCGTGTCATAGATATGCTCTTTGAACGTATCGCGATTGAGCAGCGGGAGCTTTAAATCTCCCGCCAGGCGCTGGCTGAGCGTGGTTTTGCCGCTCGCGACCTGGCCAGTGATAATAATCAGCGCAGGGTTCGTAGCCACGGGTTTGCTCCTGGATTTAGGTTAATCAGGATCGGCTTCGACAGGCTCAGCCAGCGAGCGTTAGTGTGGCCAGCACACGGGCGGGCCGAGGGGCGCTGGCAGCGCGGCCAGGCGCCGAATCGACTGCGGCGGAAAGTCCGTCCAGGCCGCCTGGGGCGAGCGGTCGGCGTGCAGGTGGCGGTCGAGGAAGCGCTGCCAGCGGCGCAGGCCGTCGATCGCCTCGGCGAGTGGCAGGATCCCGGCGGCCAGCGCGTCGGCGTAGTCGTCGAAGTCGAGCATGCGGTAGTGGCGGCCGTCGGTCGGCACAATCACGTCAATGTAGAGATCGCGAAATGTGTAGCGGTCGCCCTCGGCCTCGACCGCGACCAGATCGACATACCACGCCTCGCGATCGCGTTGGTCCCGCTCGACCATGCTGCCGTCGGCGCGGCGCTCGCGCACCCAGCACGGGATCGCAAAGCTCACCCCGACATCGAGCAGGACGAACGTCCGCTCCAGCCGGGTTCGGCCGGGCCACGGCTCGAAGCGCGCGGGCAGCTCGAACTCGTAGGCCACCACGGTACCAAGCCGAACGCCGGGCAGCGGCCCGAACTGAAACGCCAGATCGCGCTGGGTGCCCCGCAGCACCTCCACCTGCTCAAGCTGTGCCATCGAAGTTCTCCTCGCAACATTCATCCTGGTGCGCAAGTGTAGCATACGTGGAGGCGCTGACGGGCACAAAAAATGTCTGGCCTTATCGGCCAGACAGCAGCACACGGACGCGCGATCCTGCGGGGAGGCAGCGTCCGTGCCATGGTGGGATGGAGTCGAGCAGGCTGGGGGTGAGGTGATAACGCAGCCGCAGATCATGCCGTAGCGCTATGGATGCTCATCAAGCAGCCACGGCAGGTCGCTAAACACCTCAATCTGGAGCAGCGGTCGTGGGAACGCTGGGTCGGCAAGATCTGTCCGGGCGGATATGCGCACCTCGATCTCCGGGGTCAGCTGGTGATAGTCGCGGTGCGAGGCGAGAATCTGCCCGACCGCGTGATACCACCAGCTGTACATGTGGGAGCCATCGGGATTTTGCGTGTACTCGATAATCTCGACCGGCCTGGCCGGATCAACGCCAAGGGTCTGCAGAATCTGGTGCAGTTTGGCGGGCAGCTGGGCTTGAGCGGCCAGAAAATTCCGCCAGTAGGCACACGAACACGCGCCCCAAAGCCCGGCGCAGGCCTGGGCGGTCGCGGCAGGATCGATGGCCAGCCGCCAGCTTAGGAGCGTGATCGGTACAAGTGGCATTAGTCGCTTTCCTGCGGCGGATGGATCCCATCGAGGTAGGGCAGGCGAAAGTTGATATAGCGCAGCAGATCGAGGTAGCGGCGCACATACAGATAGAACTCATCGTAGGTGCCGATATCTTTATCCTGGTAGGCGTGGATGGCGTTGCGGCGCTGCTGGATATGCTTGACCCAGGCGTCCATCTCGGCGTCCCAGACCTGGCGCTTGAAGAAGTTGCGCAGCGGCTCCAGCTGCAGGCCGTCGGGGTCGCGCAGCTTGGCCTTGGACTTGATCGCCTCGATATCCTGGGTGTAGTTGTCGTACCACACCGACAGGAACAGCTTGAGCGTGCCCTCAACCAGGCTGCCCAGATTGCCCCAGGCCAGAACCAGCTGGCCGCTGGCGGCCTCGGTGGCGGGCGCCTGCAGCCAGAGCCTGAGGCAGTGGGAGAGCGACACCTGGCGATCCAGGCGCGATTTGGTGAGCAGCTGGGCGGCCTCGACCGCCTCCCAGCCCTCGGCGCTCCAGAAATCGCCCAGCTGCTGGTTGAGCGTCACAATCCGCTCGATCGCCGCCTCGGCGCTGAGGCTGGCGGATTGCGGCAGCGACTTCAGGCGGGCGGCGGCAGTCAGGTGGTCGGTGTGCGTGGTGCTGAGAGTGCCACGAGTAATTTTCATGAGCTCTCCTTGGTAGAATGCGGAACTACATGCCGTCGTGATTATACAAGGGTCTTTTGAGCTGCGTGCAGGCGGGCCATCACCACTACAGCCACGCCGCCGCCACCGTGCGCTCGGACTGGGCATCGCCGGTGTTGCGGGTGGATTTCGGCTCCAGCAGCAGCACGTGCACCTCCTCGGCGGCCACCGGCAGATGCTCCACGCCCCTGGGGATAATCGCCAGCTCGCCCTCGCCAAGCCACAGGTCGCGATCGCGCAGCCGAATCAGCAGGCGGCCCTTGACGACCAGAAACAGCTCGTCCTCGTGCTCGTGCTGGTGCCAGACGAACTCGCCCTGAAGCTTGGCCAGCTTGACGTAGGAGTCGTTCAGCTCGCTGACGATCTTGGGCTGCCAGTGCTCGTTAAATTGGGCAAACGCCTGGGCCAGATTAAGCACCTCCACTGCGATCCTCTTTCTGCCCGGACGGGCGCTAAGATGTTTCTACGGATTGGCTGGATAGGCGACGACCGGGCCCTGAACATTGATATTCACCGCCACGCCCGGCCGCAGATCGAGGCGCGGGCCAGTGCGGACGGCGATCCGAGCGCCATTCGACAGCCGCACATCGAGCACCTGGTCGTGGCCGTAGAACGTCTGGGCCTCGATCACCGCGCAGCCCTTGGCGTCGGGGGTCAGATAGAGCGCCTCGGGGCGCACCATCACCTGGACGGCCCCGGTCGCCGGGGCCGCCAGCAGCAGCTGGCCGAGCGCACACTGAACCGTGCTGTCGTGGGCCTCGCCGGGCAGGAAGTTGGCCTGGCCGACGAACTCGGCCACCGCCTGGTTGGTCGGGCGCAGATAGACCTCGTGCGGCGGGCCGCTCTGGACAACCGTGCCATTCAGCATCACCGCGACCTGGTCGGCCAGGCTGAAGGCCTCCTCCTGGTCGTGGGTGACAAACAGGGCGGTCGCCTCAACCTGGCGCAAAATCTGGCGGGTGGCCGCCCGCACCTGCTCGCGCAGGCCGGCGTCGAGATTCGAGAACGGCTCATCGAGCAAGATCAGCTGCGGCCGTGGGGCCAGCGCCCGGGCCAGCGCGACCCGCTGCTGCTGGCCCCCGGAAAGCTCGTGGGGCATCCGCCGACCGAGCCCGGCGAGGCCGACCAGCTCCAGCACCTCGGCGACCCGGTGGGCCTTATCGACGCCGCGGGCGAGGCCGTAGGCGACATTGTGGGCCACGTCCAGGTGCGGGAACAGCGCATATTCCTGAAAGACCATCCCGATGCGGCGGCGCTCCGGCGGCAGCGCCCAGCGGGCCGTGGCAACCTCCTCGCCGCCGACACAGATCGATCCACGATCGGGCACATCAAAGCCGGCCAGCAGCCGCAGCAGGGTGGTTTTGCCGCAGCCCGACGGCCCCAGCAGTGCGCCAAACGCGCCGCGCTGCAGCTCGAAATCCACCCCGCTGATGGCCTGGACGCTGCCAAACGCTTTCGTCACACCCCGACAGGTGATCGCCCACTCGGCTGGTTGTAGTTGGGTTGGTGTCATATCAATATGGGTATCCTGGCGCGCTGCGCTCGTTGAGTAGATGGTACATATCGCGGCAGAAAGCGCTAAAACTCGCCAGCCACTGCTCACTAGCGGCTAGCTACTAGCGACTAGCTGCTGGGTACTGTATCACGACTTTGGGCGCAGCACCGCCGTCACCTCGGAGCGATTGTGGAACAGCTGACGCGCCCCAACAATGGTGTAGCCGGAGCGCAGGATGCTGAGCGCGTGGTAGGCGATTTTGGCAAAGTTATCGTGCGGCAGCTTGAGCGTGATCACGCCAATGCCGCCGGGCTCCAGGGCCGGGGCGGCCTCGTTCATCAGCCAGGCCGAGTCGCGGGCGTCCAGCCGAATGTCGTTGACGATCACGCTGAAGCGCTCGGCGGTCGGCAGAAAGCGCTGGGCCAGGGTCTGCAGATGGCGCACCTCGCGGTCGGCGGCCAGGCGCGGGTCAAGCTCGGCCGGATCGACCGCGACCACCGGCAGCCCGGCCCGGCGCAGAATCCGCGACCAGCCGCCTGGCGCCGCGCCCAGATCGAGCGCCTGGCCGTGGTCTGGCCAGCTAAACCCAAACACCGCCTGGGCCTCGAGCAGCTTGAACTCGGCCCGGCTGAGCTGGCCCTGCTCGCGGGCAAAGCGATGGGCGCCGCCGGCCCACGACGATAGGTTGAACGCGACCGGCGAGACCCCGACATAGCCGCGCTCGGCGGTCAGCGCCACCGAGATCACCCCGGCGGGCTGGCGCACGTCCAGCGGAATGCTGGTGGCGGCCTGGACGGCGCTGGCCAGCGCCTCGTTGACCTCGAAGCGGGTC
>DAOTUS010000421.1:0-9696 GCA_034437415.1 Herpetosiphonaceae bacterium | reverse complement strand
CTTCCGGAAAAACCTGATCCGGTTTTATTCACGGAACTCATGCGCACCGTGACGAGCCTTGGACGGATTCACCCGCGCCAACCGGCGACCAGTCCGCCCTAATTGGCGAGGGTATTGATAATAGGCTTACATTAAATTGTCCACGCTGGTTTTAATAATTGCTGGAGGTCGGCTGGCTTTTTGATGTGTAACCGGGGTCTGAAACCTGGCCTCCAGCGCAAATACGGCATCACAATGGAAGAAACAATGGCTGACTATCTAACAATTCCAGATTCATTTAAGCTCGGGACGTTTCGAATTGCGCCGAATATGGTGCTGGCGCCGATGGCCGGGGTGACCGACTCGGTCTTTCGACGGCTGGTGCTGTCGCTGGGCGGCTGCGGGCTGGTCGTCTCGGAGATGACCAACGCCGCCAGTGTGTCGCCCAAGGCGGCCCGGCGCCACCGCCTGCTCGACTACCTGCCCGAGGAGCGCCCAATCTCGATCCAGCTCTCGGGCAGCGACCCCGATCTGGTGGCGACGGCGGCGGCCTATGTCGAGGCGCTCGGCCCCGACGCGATCGACATCAACTGCGGCTGCCCCTCGCCCAAGGTGACCGGCGGCGGCCACGGCTCGGCGCTGCTCAAAGATCTGCCGAAGATGAGCCAGATGCTCAAGGCGGTCAAGGCGGCGACCAATATCCCGGTCACGCTGAAGTTTCGCGCCGGCTGGGACGATACCTCGCTGAACTATATCGAGACCGCCAAGGTTGCCGAGGATGCCGGGATGGCCGCGATTGCGCTGCACCCGCGCACCAAAGTCCAGGGCTACGCCGGCGAGGCCGACTGGAGCCGGGTGGCCGAGGTCGTGCGGGCCGTCGCCATCCCGGTGATCGGCTCGGGCGATGTGCGCACTCCCGCCGAGGCCCTGCTGCGCCTGGAGGAGACCGGCGTGGCGGCGGTGATGATCGGGCGGGCCGCGATGGCCAACCCGTGGATTTTCCGCCAGATCGACCAGCTGCGCCACGGGCTGCCGCTGTTTCAGCCAACCCCGGAGGACAAGCGCGATCTGCTGCTGCGCTATCTGGAGATGTGCGCCGAGACGATGGTGGAGCGCCAGGCTCTCGGCAAGCTCAAGCAGCTGATCGGCCAGTTCACGATTGGCCTGCGCGGCAGCAGCCAGCTGCGCCGCGATGTCCAGCGGGTCAACGAGCTGGCCAGCGCCAGGGAGACCCTGCAGAGCTTTTTCGAGCCGTTCATCAGCGGCGCCGAGGCGGCGGTCGAGGTCCCCGACGAGGTCGCCGTGATCAAAGAGGGCTGCGAGAACGGCGCCAACAACTAGGGTCGCGTCAGATTTGGATTGATGATCGTTGGCTGAGCCTGTCGAAGCCAAAACGCCGGGCTTCGACAGGCTCAGCCAACGGGGCCATAATCGGCCACCACCGCTCGGGGCACTGAGTCGCCACGGGCCGTACCAAGGGAGCTGAGAGTGAGAAGTACACCCCACCCGCGCCATCTAGTGCTGTGTCACACACGCCCTTCGTGGCCTTCGTGGATGCTGCTCCGCGTCTGTAGCGGCATTCCGCATCGCTCGATTGGGACAGTACTAGTCGATCTGCTTCAGTGGAATCTTGATAATGAGTAGAGTGTCTCGATCTGGTCCAAAAACCGCCCTGGCTACGGCCAGCCCCGCCACCAGCCCGCCCGCCGTCGGCCCCGCTGCGGCGCTGGCTGATCTGGTGCTGCTGGCTGCCACGGCCTGTAGCGCCCCAATCGTGCTGCTGGGCCTGCTTCAGCCCGATGGCCAGCGGATGAGCATCGCCGCACAGTGTGGCATCAACCTCCCCGACATCGCCTGCACCGACCTATTTTGCAGCGCCACGCTCGCTGGCGAGATCCTGGTCGTTGCGGACACGCTGGCCGATCCGCGCTTTGCCGCCCATCCGCTGGTGATCGGCCCGCCCGCAGTCCGCAGCTACGCCGGGGTGCCGCTGCTGGACCGCAGCGGCCAGGCGCTGGGCCTGCTGGCGGTCCTCGACACGCGCTGCCGCAGGTGGACGCCGCAGCAGCGCACCGCCCTGGGCCTGCTGGCCCGCCAGGCGCTGCACCTGCTCGCGCCGCCCGCCACCAGCGCCAAGTCGCCAGCCGAGAGCGAGCATCAGGCGACCGCAAAAATCCTCCAGCAGCAGAAAAACCTCTTCGAGAATCTGGTGATTGTGGCGCGGGTGACGACCTCCAGCCCGGCGCTGGAGGCGACGCTGCAAAATGCGCTGAATGTGTCGGTCGAGATCACCGCCGCCGCTCGGGGCAGCCTGTTTCTGCTCGACGCCGGCGGCACGATCTCCCGCCGCATTCTGGCCCGCCAGGAGTCGATCACCAGCCCCGAGCTGGCCCCGCTGACCCTTGAGCAGGTGATGGAGCGCGGCCTGGCGGGCTGGGTGTACCAGCATCAGGAGACGGTGGTGATCGAGGATACGCTGCTTGACCAGCGCTGGCTGCCGTTTGTGGACAGCGAGATCAGCACCCGCTCGGCGCTGTGTATTCCGGTGGTCGCCGGGATGGCGCTGGTCGGCGTGCTGACCCTGTCCCACCACCAGCCGCACCATTTTGTCGAGTCCCACCGTGTGCTGATGGAGGCCGCGGTTGACCAGATTGCGCTGGTCCTGCGCAACGCCCAGATGTACGACGATCAGCAGCGCCTAGCCGCCGAGCTGTATCTGGCCAAAAATGCCGCCGAGACCGCCAACCAGGCCAAGAGCCGCTTTCTGGCCAACATGAGCCACGAGCTGCGCACCCCGCTGACGGCGATTATTGGCTACAGCGAGCTGCTCTACGAAGAGCTGGACGAGGAGGGGCTGGATCAGTACACGCCCACGATCCTGAAGGTCGGCAATGCCGGCAAACATCTGCTCAAGCTGATCAACGAGGTGCTGGATTTCTCGAAGATCGAGGCCGGCAAGACCGAGCTGGTGATCGAGCCATTCGATCTCGGGGCGCTGATCAACGATGTGGCGGCGACGGTGCGCCCGCTGGCCAAGATCAACGCCAATCGGCTCCAGATCGAGTATCCGGCCCAGATTGGCACGATGGTCGCCGACCCGCTGCGGGTGCGCCAGATTTTGCTGAATGTGCTCAGCAACGCCACCAAGTTCACCAGCCACGGCAAAGTTACCCTGACCGCCCGCACCGCGCCCGAGGATGGGCGCACCTGGGTATATTTTGCGGTCGCCGATAGCGGCATCGGGATGACGGCCGAGCATATCGATACGCTGTTCAAGGCCTTCACCCAGGCCGACTCCTCGACGACGCGCCAGTACGGCGGCACCGGCCTGGGCCTGATCATCAGCCGCCAGCTGTGTCAGCTGATGGGCGGTGATATCGGCGTCCAGAGCGCCCTGTCGGTTGGCTCAACCTTTACGATTCGCCTGCCGCTGAATGTTGAGGCGGCTGAGTAGCCCGCAGTTCTGCACGGATTAAGGAGCATCAAATGCCTGGCCTTGACCACTGGGGCGAGGAGTATATTCGCCTGGCCTTTCGGATTCACCAGCATATTGACGGCTACGTCGACGCCTATTTCGGGCCACCGGCCCTGCGCGAGGCCACCCTGGCCCAGCCGCCGCTGCCGCCAGCCGACCTGCTGGCCGCCGCCGATCAGCTGGCCACCGCGCTTGAGGCCAGCGACTACCCGGCCCGCCGCCGCACCTACCTGCACAAACAGCTCACCGCCATGACCACGACCTGCCGCCAGATCGCGGGCGAGCAGCTGCCCTACCGCGAGGAGATTCGCCGCTGCTTCGATATCGACCCGACGCCCATCCCCGAGGAGGCCTTCGAGGACGCGATCGAGGATCTGCAGACCCTGCTGCCTGGCAGTGGCCCGGTCAGCGAGCGGATGGTCGTCTGGCGCAAACAGTTCGAGATCTCGGGGCCGACCGCGCGGCCGCTGCTGGAGCTGATCGAGGCCGAGCTGCGCCAGCGCACCCAGGCGCTCTATCCGCTGCCGGCTGGCGAAAAGGTCGAGTTTCGGCTGGTCAATAATCAGCCCTGGAGCGGCTACAACTGGTACTACGGCAACTACCAGTCCGGCGTGGATATCAACACCGATCTGCCGGTCCAGGCCAACACGCTGACCCACCTGATCGCCCACGAGGCCTATCCGGGCCACCACACCGAGCACTGCCTGAAGGAGGCCGGGCTGTATGCCGAGCGCGGCTGGGCCGAGCAGTCGATCTTTTTGCTGAACACGCCCGAGTGCGTGATGGCCGAGGGCATCGCCAACAGCGGCCAAAAGGTGATTTTTGGCCCCGGCGAGATGCTGCGCTGGCAGGCGGCGACGGTCTACCCGGCGGCGGGCCTGGCGGGCGACCCGCACGAGCCGCGGATTGCCCAGGCGGCGGCGGCGCTGGCCGGCGTGAGCGGCAACGCCGCGCTGCTGCTCCACGACGAGGGTCGCTCGGAGCAGGATGTCGTGCGCTATATCATGCGCTATGGCTTGGTGACCGAGGAGCGCGCCCGCCAGCGGCTGCGTTTTCTCGCCGCCCCGCTGTGGCGCGCCTATATCTTCACCTACTTCTACGGCGAGCACATGATCGAGCAGTGGCTGGAGCGCGGCGATCGGGTCGAGCGCTTTGGCACCCTGCTGCGCGACCAGATCTATCCCTCGCTGCTGGAGCGCTGGATTATCGATGAGCGCGCCAGCTGTGGGGTTGGGGGGTAGCGCGTTTTGATCCACGAAGGCCGCGAAGATCACGAAACGAGCGTCCCGACTGGGCTTAAATCAGTCGGGACGCTCGGTTTTTGTGCTGGGCGGCTGATTCGGCTCAGCTTGTTCCGCCGACCTGGCGTGATTAAAGTAGGAGGCATTTGAAGATGGGATATCTGTTGCTTGAAGGTGGATCGGAGTTCGCCGGCCGGATGGCCGAGCCAGATCAGCGGGCGCTGGAGCTGGCCGGTGGCCCCCGCGCCCGTGTCAGGATTATTCCCACCGCCGCCGCCCCCGACCACAACGATCAGCGGGCGGGTGCCAACGGGGTGCGCTGGTTTCGCAGCCTGGGCGCCAGCGACGTGCAGGCCGTACCGCTGACCGACCGGGCCGCCGCCAACGATCCGGCAGTTGTGGCCACGCTGCGCATCGCCCAGCTGATCTATCTGCTGGGTGGGTTTCCCGAGTATCTTGGGCAGACGCTGGCGGGCAGCGCCAGCTGGCAGGCGCTGGTTGAGGCTCACGCGGCTGGCGCGGTGGTTGCTGGCAGCAGCGCCGGCGCGATGGTGCTGTGCTCGCACTACTTCAACCCAGCCGCCAGCCAGGTCGTGCCCGGCCTCGGACTGCTGGCGAACAGCTGCGTGATCCCGCACCACGATACGTTTGGGCGGCGCTGGGCCGGGCAGCTGCGGGCCAGCCTGCCGCAGGCGCTGCTGCTCGGCATCGATGAGCGCACCGGCATGCTCGACGACGGCGACGCCATCCGCTGGCGGGTCTACGGCCAGGGCCAGATTACGCTGTATGTCGGGGCGGAGACGCGGATCTATCGGGCGGGCGCGGAGTTTGCGCTGCCGCAGCTGGTATGAGTGTTCACGGCGTGGGGTTCAGGCAGGGGCGCTACGGCCTGGGCGATGTCCCATCAACCCAGGCCGCAGCGTCAGCCAGATTATTTCTCCACGCTCTCGATCGCCTCTGCCGGGGTTTTAGCGCCATAGATCACCATCATCAAACCGGGAAAGTAGCGGTTCATCAGGTGAACGGCGGGATAGACGGTGTTGCGAACCCAGTTGAAGGTCAGAATCTCATCCTCGAAATCCAGCCCGCTTTTGAAGCGCACCTCGCCGTCGCTGAAATCCAGCTCGAAATTGCCAACCTGCAGGCCATAGTTGGCGCGGGTCAGATACTCGGCGGCGATCTGGCGGGATTCCTCGGGGACTTTGGTCGGGGCGTAGGCGTACATCACCAGCTGCTCGGCATCGAGCTTGATCTGGGCGATACAGCGAATATCCACATTCGAGCCGTGGTACTGAATCCGGTAGGCGGGCCGATCGTCGATGCGCTGGGGAAACCAGCCATCTTCCTCGAGGAAAAGTCCAACCGTCGAGAACGCCCGCCAGCCTGCGGCCTGCTCGTGGTTGGGGTCCAGCTCAGGGCGATAGTCCAGATTGTCCATAGTTGCCTCATCGATAGGAGATCTATGGCGCAGATTATACCATCTCGCTTTTTGGATTTCTTGGGCAATGTTGCCGCAGCTCGGCCAATCCCGGCGGCCCAGCGCTGGCGCTGCGTGTTCACACTTCGCAACGTCCGCTTCACATATTGCTGCGTATAATCCTGGGACACTGCTTTTAGAACGCTTTGTGGAGGCACTATGCCAGACGTTGTTGAATCAATCCCAGAGATTAAAAAACGCCCGCTGTGGGCACGCGGACTCAATCGAACCATCACATTTTTTCTGAATAGCCTGCTCTGGTTGGGGCTGTGGATTGGCGCCTTCGTGGCGCTGTTCATTGCGATCCGCTCGTTCAGCGACTCGGCGTGGCTGAATAGCTTCCAGGGGACCGCGCATCTGGTGGCCGAGATTGCGGTGCGGGCGCTGTTTGTGCTGCCGCTGGCCGTCTGGATTATGCTGATGATTCACCCGATTCGCACGCGCTGGTGGCTGGTTCAGCGCGTCGCCAGCCTTGGCTCGTGGCTGCGCCGGGTGCGCCAGCCAGCCCCGAGCGCCCCGCTGGAATCTGCGCCCGCCCCAGAATCCAGTGCCGCCAGCGCCGCGTCAGCGCCAGCCGCCGCGAGCGGGCTGCTCCAGCCAACCCGGCCGCCGCGCCCGCTGAGCCGGCGGCAGTTCCTGGGCGAGAGCGCGCTGTTCGGCGGGCTGATGACCTACTCGATGTTTGTCGAGCCGTTTGCGGTCCAGGCGGTTGAGCTGGATATCCCGGTGCCGAATCTGCCTGATCGCTTTGTCGGCATGCGGGTGGCCCAGATGAGCGACCTGCACATCAACTCCTACACCACTGCGGAAGATCTGGAGCGGGCGGTGGCGCTGGTCAACAGCCTGCGCCCGGATCTGGTGATGCTCACTGGCGATTTTGTCGACTGGGATGCCAAGTACGCCGACGACGCCACCCGGCCGTTTCGCGACCTGACCGCCCGCGAGGGCGTGTTTGCGGTGCTTGGCAACCACGACTACTACTCCGGCGATATCGAGCGGGTCAAGCGCTCGATCAAACAGTACGATCTGGGGCTGCTGGTCAATCAGCACACCACGATTCGGCGCGGCGCCGACACCCTGACGATCATCGGGCTGGACGATCCGCGCCACAACCGCAGCGGCAACGGCCCCAGGATGAGCGCCGAGAGCATCGACCCCGAGCGAGCCATGCGCGGCATGCCCGCCCAGGGGCCGCGCCTGCTGATGATCCACAACCCAATCCTGATCCCGGAGCTGGTGCAGCGCTACGAGCTTGACCTGATTACGAGCGGGCACACCCACGGCGGGCAGTTTCAGGTGCCGATCCTGACCGATCGGCTGGTCGCGAGCGCCGAGTACTTCGTCAAGGGCCGCTACGATCTTGGCCGCACCCAGGTCTACGTCAACCGCGGCTTCGGGTTCACCGGGCCGCCGATTCGCTTCCGCGCCCGCCCCGAGATCACCCTGCTGCGGCTGGTGCGGGCCTAGTGCGCTTTTAATGATTTCTAAACTGCCCAAAGCGCTGGCCGCCTGCTATACTGCGCTCAGTCGTAGCAAGGAAACCCAATCAATGCCGCAGCGCTCCAGCCCAAATCCCGACGGTCGCCCAAGCGGCACCGCCCGCGCAATCACCAGCCTCTGGCGCAGCAGCCAGTGGCTGGTTTTATGTCTGATCATGCTGGCCGGACTGCTGCTGGCCGTGCGTGAGTTCAAGGACTATCGAATGCTGACCACCGCCACCGGCCCCTGGCACTGGGTTGGCCAGATTCTGGTGCGCGGGCTGCTGGCGCTGCCGGTGCTGGGCTTTGGGGCGCTGCTGGCCCATCCCGTGCGGGCGCGCCGCTGGATGCTGGGCTGGCTGCGTCGGGGCTGGCGCCAGCTCTGCGGGCAGCTGCGCCAGACACCCCTGGATGATCCCCTGGAGCGGGCGGCCGCAACCCTCGCCACGGCGCTGGCGCCGCTCAGCCAGCACATCGTGGCGCCGCCGCCGCTGCGGACGCTCTCGCGGCGCCGTTTCCTGGGCGAAAGCGCGCTGTTTGGCGGCCTGGTCGGCTACTCAACCTTGATCGAGCCGTACTGGCTTGAGGTGCGCAGCGTGGATATGCCGATCGTCGATCTGCCTGAGCGCTTCATCGGCATGCGGATTGCCCAGCTCAGCGACCTGCACACCAATGCCTACACCACGGCGGAGGATATCGCCCGGGCGGTGGCGGTGATCAACGGGCTGGCGCCGGATGTGGTGGTGATTACCGGGGATTTTGTCGATAAAGATATCAACTACGCTGATGACGCGACCGTTCCGCTGACCAAGCTGGTGGCGCCCGAGGGGATCTACTCGGTGCTCGGCAACCACGACTACTACACCGGGCAGATCGACCATATGAAGTGGGCGATCAAGCGCCAGGATCTGGGCCTGCTGGTCAATCAGCACACCACGCTTCGGCGCGGCGCCGATACGCTGACCCTGATTGGGCTTGACGACCCAAAGCACGATGGGCGCACGCGGGGCCTGAGCATGGCCAGCGTCGATCCGGCGCGGGCGCTGCGCGGGGTTCCGGCCAGCGGGCCACGGCTGCTGCTGCTGCACAACCCGATTCTGGTGCCGCATCTGGTGCAGGAATATCCGCTGGACTGGATTCTGTGCGGGCATACCCACGGGGGCCAGTTTCGGGTGCCGATTCTTACCGATGCGGTGGTCCGCAGCAGCGAGTTTTTTGTGCGCGGCCAGTACGATCTTGGGCGCACGCAGCTGTATGTCAATCGGGGTTTTGGCTTCACCGGGCCGCCGCTGCGCTTTCGGGTGCGGCCCGAGATCACGCTGTTTCGGCTGGTGAAAGCGCCCACGCTTGGCGGATAACGCTCCGGCTACTGCCGCTGTGCCAGCTCCTCATCGAGAACCTGGGTGAAAATCTCGAGCGACTGAGCGCCCGGCAGCAGCTTCCCGTTGATCAAAAAGCTCGGCGTGCCCCTGATTCCGAGCGCCAGCCCCTCGGCGAAATCGGCATCGATGGCGGCGCGCTGCTGGCCCTCCGCCACGCACTGCGCCAGCTGGGCCTGGTCGATCCCGATGGTCTCGGCATAGCCCTGAAAGGCCAGCAGCGCCTCGGCCTCGCCAGCGTCCCACTCCTGGGGCGTGACAAAGAGCTGGTGATGCATCTCCCAGTAGCGGCCCTGCTCGCCGGCACACTCCGCCGCCTCCGCCGCCAGGCCGCCATGCTGGCTGACCACGGGGAAGGCTTTGTAGACGTAGTAGACCTTGCCGGTATCAATATAGGCGGCTTTCAAATCTGGGAAGGTCGCCAGCTCGAACTGGCGACAGGAAGGGCAGCCGTAGTCGGAGAATTCAACCAGGGTTATCGGCGCGGCCGGATCGCCCAGGGCCGCATAGCGCTCGGCGCCAATGTTCAGCTCGACCATGCTTGGCGTCAGCGGCCCCTCGGCGGTCTCGACAATTGCCGGCGGCGGCGTGGCGCTCGGCGCAGCGGTGGCGGTCGGGCGGGCAATCGTCCGGGGGGGCGCTGGCGGGGTGGGCGAGCTGGCGGGCG
>DAOTUS010000420.1:0-8157 GCA_034437415.1 Herpetosiphonaceae bacterium | reverse complement strand
GCCTGGGCGGGCGGCGGCGACCAGGCCGCACGGGCTGGCGGCGGCGCTGGCGCTGGCGGCAGGAGGCTAGCCAGATCGACCATTTTCGGCCGACTGAGATGCTCAATACCGCCGATTGCCGCAGCATTCTGCGGGTTGATCCGCAAAACCTGCTGGAGCGCGGTCAGCTTGGCCTGTTCGGTGTCCTCAACCCCGCTGAGCCAGAGCCAGGCCTGCTCGTGGTTTGGCGCCAGGCGCACGGCCTCCCGCAGACTTTGCTGGGCGACACCGTAGCGCCCCTCGCGAGCGGCGGTGATGCCATGCTGGACCAACTGTTCAATCTGGGGTAATTCAGTCGTCATAAATCCTCCTACTGCGGCTTCGCACGGATAATCAGCCGATGCGAATACACACCAATTGGCACACATGTGATCAGCGTTACGGTTTCATCTGTGGTTGGTGCCATGACCCAGGTGTCTGATGGCAGCAAGGTCATAATCTCGTCGACCACATAGCGCCGTTCAGCCCCATTGACGGTCAGGAACAGCTCATCGCCGAGCTGGGCCTGTGGCAGGTAGTTGAAGATGATATCTCGATAGCCAACATGGCCGGCGATCACAATATTGCCGGCGGTGCCAGGAAAAGCGGCGACTGGCCAGTAGTGCGCGGCGGTGTAGCGGGGCACATCCCAGGCGCCAAACGAGAAGCCAGCCTCGACAATCTCGGTGCTGACCCCAATCCGGGGCAGCCGCACCTGGGTTGGCCGGACCGCATTCCAGGCGCTCGCGCTGCCCTTGACCCGCGCCAGCGCCCAGTCGGGGGCGGCTCTGGTGGCCTCAAGATACTGGCGCCCGAGGTGGCCGAGCGAGACCTGATATTTGGCGGGCAGCTCGGGGTGATACTCAAAGCGGGTGCGCTCGAAGTACTGAACCGTGTAGGTTTTGCCATCCTGCTGGTTAACTTCCAGGAACTCTTCGGAGAGCGGATAGCCAAAGACGGCCAGCCCGCCGTTATTCTCCCAGTGCTGGCGGAACAGCCCGCCAAGCGTATGCCGCGACTCAGGGAAATAGATCTGGCTGGGGTAGGCGGCCCCACTGCGCGGATTGAAGGCCGAATTCCCCTGGGAGCGCTCGGCGGCCCAGCGCCCAAGATGGCCCGCCTGGACAATCCCCAGGTTGGCGTGCCACTCCAGCCGCGCCCGCTCAAAATATTGGGCTGGTCGGCCATCTTCGATAAAAACCTCGCTAATTGGGTAGCCGAAAAGCGGCAGACCGCCCTTGCTGTCCCAAAAAAGCCGAAAGTTGTAGGCCAGGGTATGCCCGGTCTCGTTGAAAAACACCGCAGTGCCAGCTTTGGTGTCGGCCGCCGCTGGCATGGTCAGGCCAAGCAGCAGCCCGATCAGCACCAAGTACCCGATCAATCTCCGTCGCATCAGAATCCTCCTCGTGGGAATTTAATTGCGCCTGCGGTTAGCCCACCAGGCGGGCCTCGTGGCCGGGGCCGTTGGCGATCGTCCACTGGACTGCCGATAGCTCACACAGCCGCGCCTCGACCTCCGGGGCATCTTTGGCCTCGCAGATGACATGGACATTTGGGCCGGCATCGATGGTCCAGTAGCTCTGTAGATTGTCCTGGGCGCGCCAGCGCTGCACGGCCTGGATCACGCTCAGGGTGGCGGGCTGCCAGTACATTGTGGGCGGCTTGGCGGTCATCGCCACCACATGCATCGACATCGCGTCGGCCTCGGCGGCAAGCCCCAGCCGCTCCAGATCGCACGCGCTGATGGCGCGGCGCACCTCGATCAGCCGGGCCGGGACTTCACTGAGCCGGGCCGGAAAGTAGGCGCTGGTTGGCGCCAGATCGTGGCCGTGGGTTGAGGAGACGTGCTTGGCCTGGGTGTTGACAACCGCCACGATATCCACCAGCGCCCAGTGGCTCGATGGCGCGATCTGCTCGGCGTACGAGCCCTGATCGGTGCCATCGTTGTACCACTCGACAAAGCCGGAGGGGATCGAGCGACAGGCCGAGCCCGAGCCAGATAGCCGGGTCAGCCGCGAAAGCTCGCGCTCATTGACCTCCAGCTGAAAGGCGGCGACCGCCGCCCGCGTCAGGGCCGCAAAGGCCGCCGCCGATGAGGCGATCCCGGCATCGGAGGGAAAGTTGTTGCGTGAGCGGATCTCAACCGGCATGCTGCTGCCAGCCAGGGCGCGCAAACGATTGATCTGGGCCATCACCCGCTCGTAGGGTCGGCCAGACGCGGGCATCTCTTCGCCGCCGTGGAGGGCCAGCCAGACCTGGTCGCGCTCCAGCTCGGGGTCGCAGCGCACGGTCGTCTCGGTCAGACAGCCATCCAGGTTCATCGAGATCGAGCCATTGGTTGGCAGGGTCAATCCAGAATCGCTCTGGCCCCAATATTTAATAAAGGCGATGTTGGCGCAGGCAACAGCGGTGGCAGTTTGCGGGCTAGTGGTCATAATGGTCCTCATCGGTTGTGTTCAGCCTGGAGGATAGCTCTCCACGCTAAGAAAATAACGGGTCTAACGGGTCTACTCGGCAGAAAGGCACAGGGCACAGCCAGCGGGCCGCAGCAGCTCGCTCAGCATCCAGCGCTCACAGCCGGGGCAGCGTCCGCTCAGCACAGCGGGCGCCTCCAGCGGCCCGGCCACCTGGGCGGGGCCAAGCGCATCGCGCAGCTCGGCGTGGGTTGGGGCCGCCAGCAGGCGGGCGTGGTCGACCCGCTCGCCGTCCATCTGGAGCGCCAGCACCATCCCGGCCAGGAGCATGTGGCGATCGGTGACATTATCCAGGGCCGGGGCATCGATCACCAGGGTGCGCAGGTCGTCGGGCGCGCTCAAGGGCGCCGCATCGAAGGTGACGGTGTTGCCGCCGAAAAAGCCGCCATAGTTATGCACTTCCGCGATCAAAAAATCGGTCCAGTCTGCTTGAGTCATGGTCGCTCCAGTCCGTACATTAGCCGCTTGGGCGCTTTGCGTTCGGGATTAGGGAGGATGGCATCCGCCCTTGCCGCTGCGGGTCTACTCCACGCTGTAGGCCCGCACTGGCTGAGCAATGTGGCGCAGGATCAGCGGCTCGACCGGTACGGCCCGAATCGCGTCCTTGATCGCTGCGTAGGCGGCGGCGTTGATTAAAATCTGGTTGGGCGCCGCCGCGCCACACAGGCGGGCGGCCAGATTTACGTCGGGCCCAATCGCGGTGTAGTTCATCATCTGGGCCGAGCCAATGTTGCCGACGATGACCTCGCCGGTGCCGATCCCGATGCCAATCGCGACGGCGGGCAGGTCGCGGGCCAGCCATTCCTGCATCAGCTCGGCGTGGCGGGCCTGCATGGCCTGGGCGGTGCGGACGGCCAGCAGGGCGTGGTCGGGGCGGGGCAGCGGGGCACCAAAAAAGGCCACCACCTCATCGCCGACAAACTTATCCACCGTGCCGCCGGCATCGCGGATGATGGTTGTCATTGCGGCCAGATGCTCGTTCAGCATACTGGCAACCACATCGGCGGGCAGCTGCTCGGAGATGCTGGTAAAGCCGCGCATATCCGAGAAGAGCATGGTCAGGGCCTGGCGATGGACCTCCAGGTAGTCCTGGTCGGCGGTGCGCAGCATCAGGTCAACCACCGTCGGGCTGACGTAGCGGGCGAAGGTTTCGCGAATCCGGCGCTGGGCGCGGTCTTCAAACACGGCGGTATCCATCTGCGAGGCGATTGCGCTGAGCATTTTGACCTCGTGGAAGCCAAAGCCGCGCCCGCCCGGCGGATTGGCCCCGCCAAACACGCCGATGATCTGGGTTTTCAGGATCAGCGGCACGCCGATATAGGCGCCCACGGTTGCGTTGATCTGCTCGCGGCGCACGAGCTTGCCGGTGGCGATCGTCTCGCGGGCCAGGGTGCGCAGCGCGTCGGCCACCGGCGAGTCGGGCTGCGCGATGTGGGCGTGTGAGGCGGCCCGCAGCTCCAGCTCGCGCTCGTCGGGGGTGTAGAGCATGATAAAGCTCCATATGGCCCCGATGGTCTCCGAGAGGAGCTTGAGCGCCGCCGACAGGGCGCTATCGAAGTCGGGCGTGCTGTCGATCAGGCGATCAAGCCGATAGATCGTCTCCAGCTCTTGGTTGCGCGACTGGAGCTGGCTGAGCAGCCGCAGCGAGGCCATGGCCGAGTCGATCTGCGAGCACAGGGCTGTGATCAGCCGATGGTCGGGGACGCTCCAGGTTCCCGCCTTCCGCCCAAGCACCACCACGCCCAGGCGATCCTGCTGAATCTGGAGCGCCTGAACCGCGATTTCGCCCTCAGCATCGCTGAGAATATCGCTCTGGCCCTCGGTGAGCGCGGCGCTGATCAGCGCCATCAGCAGGGCGCCCTGGGCCGGACGCCAGCGCTCGATCACGATGTGCTGGGCCGGACAGTCCTCCAGATCGAGGGTGATAATCTGCAGGAGATCGGGCTGCAGCAACGAGTCAATTGTGGCGGCGCAGCCGTGGAGAAACGCATCGGCGGAATCAACCGTATCCCGCAGCGCATCAATCAGATAGATCGCCTTGAGCTCGCGCTGGCACATCTCCAGCTGCTGGGCGGTGGATAATTGATTGCTCATGATCATTCCTTAATTTCGGGGTTTTGGTAAATTCCTTAAAACTACCAATAACGAACAGATGATCTATTCTGTCGTGGTTTCACATATTTACTGGTGCTGGTTTAAATTGCGAGTAGGTTTATACTCCAAAAGTCTCCGCAATGAAAAATAGTGATGACTACTTATGAGACGACGTGGTGCCTATGTGGTAACTGTTCGGACCACTTCCTCTAATGGAAGGTTTTTATAGGTATTGACGGCGCGATCATCAAGAATAGTAAACTTGTCAATGAGTTCCCACAACATACTGCCATTAATTTCTGGTGTCGTGGGATATTGATTAAGAAATATAAGAACCCTATCTCCAACATTGAATGTGTGGAGATCATCTCCTAGCCAGGTCATGCTATCGTGTCCAACCATCCCACCTAATCCGTAGAGCGAAATTTCTTCATCAGAATACGTGCCTTTAACTACCGTCTGGACGTGAACACGAATAGGTCGAAAAATAGTGGATGGATTATCAGTAGATCGTGGATCGGCAGGCCTCTGAGCATCCGGTGTAGTCCATCGTGCGCGACCAACCTCCGTTACGCTGCCCAGAATAATAACCGAGGCTTTATTGGTCGATGGAGTAATTTCAGATGTTCGATAGACCGAAACTATCTGGTTGAATGGTTCATCTGCGTTGGATGTAGGGACTGGTACAACCGAACTGACGGGAGTCAGTTTAATATCATCAGCCCGAATGGTTGGAAATGGGGTTGCGGTTTCAGCGTTTACAGAAGGTAGAGAGGGGAATATCGTGGCAATCGAAGCGGCATCAGGAAGAATACTCGGCGTAAGTGTTTGTGTATTTGAATCAGTAGCTCCGCTATTCTGCATTGGGATTGTCGGACTCGAACCCACTATGGTTGAGGTCGATCCAGTATTTTGGGTTTGATTTTCTTGATCTGAAATTCCACATCCGTTCAATGCCAGTAAGCAGACCAATAAAACCCACGTTTTCCGATGATAGATGTGCATTGATAGGCTCCCGTTTAGATCGTATTTGCTTGAAAAAGTATAAGACCCTGTAATCTGGTTGTCTGACAATACTATTACGCTCAACGGCTTAAAACCTGTTGATCGATTGATCTTCTATGCAACGCATTTATATGATTCTATCTTCAAACCAGTGAGTTCGTTCCGGTTTCAGCCCGGCCACGCATTTTCGACCAGGTCAGCAGGATCACAGCGGCTAGCACGCTGGCGCCGCCAAGCAGCTGGAGGGCCGCCAGCGTCTCGCCGAGCACGCTCCAGGCGAGCAGGGCGGCGACGACTGGCTCCACCGTGGCCAGAATCCCAGCGGTGGACGCGCCAATCCGCTGCTGTCCGGCGGCGTAGCAGACTGGTGCCAGCAGCGACGAGACCCAGGCCACCCCGAGCAGGGCGGGCCAGGTCCCCGGCGTGCTGAAGGCCCGCCCAACCGCGCTCCAGTCCTGAAACGGCAGCAGCACCAGCGCGCCGCCGAGCATGACATAAAGCACAATAATCGTCGGCGGGTAGCCGCGGCGCAGCCCTTCGTTGCTCAGCAGGCTGTAGACCGCGTAGGCGAAGCCCGAGAGCAGGCCGAGGAAAATCGCCAGCCCGCTGCCGCCCAGCCCGCCGCCGCCCAGGGCCACCAGGGCGCTCCCGCCAACCGCCAGCCCGAGCGCCAGCAGCGTGGCGCTGGTGAGCGGCTCGCCCCAGCGCACGCGGGCAAAGATGACCACCCAGACTGGGGCGGTGTAGAGCAGCACCGAGGCCAGCGCCACGCTGCCCTGGTTGACCGCCTCGACGTAGACCAGAAAAAAGCCCGCGAGGCCAATGCTGTAGGCGATAAAGTACGGGATATCGCGGAGCCGCAGCCGCAGGGCCGAGCGCTGGCGCAGCGCGGTCCAGATCAACAGGGTCAGCCCGGCGACGGCGGCGCGATTGAGCGCCACGGCCGAGGGCGGCAGATTGTAGGCTTGCAGGGCGCGAAAAAACAAGCCCAGACAGGCCCACAATGTCCCGGCCAGCAGTACCAGGCCATAGCCCACCCAGCGGCGGGACGGACGTTCCAGCGCGTGGGGAACGTGAAGCGCATGCAGGGTCGTAGACGTTGCCTCATTGGTATCCATAGATCGCTATGATACCACGCAAAAAGCAGGCAGCGGCATTCCCCGCCAGGGCTGCTACGACCGATAGAGGGCCGGGCCAGGCGGGGCCGCTTGGGGCGCGGTCAGCTGCTTTTTGGCGGCTTCAGGGGCCAGATCTCGACCCCGTCGACCTCGCTCAGCACGCGGCTAATCGGCACCAGGCGGCCAACCGTGGTGTAGTGGCCGCTGCCGCCGCTGATCGTGGTGGTGGTGTCGCGCTCGATAAACTCGTTGAGGCGCTGGACAAACCAGGGGCGCACCATCGCGGTCGGCAGCACGTACAGCTTGCCGGTCTCCATGAAGTAGTAGTAGAGATACTCGGCCTCGGTGTAGAGAAAACAGCCAGGCGTGCCATGCTCGCGGTTGCTCCAGGTCTCGAAAAAGAAGTTGCCGGTGGTGTCAAACCGATCGGCCTTGATCTCAATCCGAATGTTGCGGATGCCGACTGGCGGCATGCGAATGCGCCAGACCAGATCGACATCGATCCGCTGGTAGAACGGGTCGCGTTCAACATTTTTGACCAGAATGGTGTCGGGGTGGGCGCGCAGATGACGGGTGATGATGCGGGCGGCATCGCGGGCGACCGCGTTGGTGTCACGCATGGTGTAGCGGCCAGGCTGGGGAATTGATTGAGTCATCAGACAATCCTCCACGTTTTAGGGCCATCTAGTGGCCTAAAACCGCTGTGAATTGGCAGAACTATAGCAGAACATATATACTACGTCAAGATGTTATGTTTACGTAAATGCTGATCTTGGTGCGCTGGCGCCCAAGCCTGTGCTACGATCAGCGCAACCTTTGTGGAGGATCCGAATTATGGCTGAGATCCAGGTTGGCTTGATTGGGTACGGGGTGGCGGGACAGGTTTTTCACGCGCCGGTGATCCAGGCGGTGCCGCAGCTTCGGCTGACCAAGGTTGTCGAGCGCCACACCAGCGCGGCCCAGCAGCGCTATCCGGCGGTTGCGGTGGTGCGGGACAGCGCGGCGATTATGGCCGATCCGGCGATCGAGCTGGTGGTGATCGCCACGCCCAACAGCTCGCACTTCGAGCTGGCCCGCCAGGCCCTGGAGGCCGACAAACATGTCGTGGTCGAAAAGCCGTTCACGGTCACCTCGGCGCAGGCCCAGACGCTGATTGAGCTGGCCGAGGCGCGCAATCGCATCCTCAGCATCAACCAGAACCGCCGCTGGGACGGCGATTTCCTGACCATCCAGCGGCTGCTGGCCAGCGATCTCCTCGGGCGGCTGGTCGACTACGAGGCCCACTACGATCGTTTTCGCAACTACCAGCGCCCGAATGCCTGGCGCGAGGCCGCCGATCCCGGCAGCGGCATTCTGTTCGACCTCGGCTCGCACCTGATCGACCAGGCCCAGGTGCTGTTCGGGCTGCCCGCCAGCCTCAGCGCGGATCTGCGGATGCAGCGCGATGG
>DAOTUS010000419.1:0-21623 GCA_034437415.1 Herpetosiphonaceae bacterium | reverse complement strand
AGCAGCGATGACTTTACCCTGTTCTTCAGCGCCTACCGCTGGATGCGCCAGCACGCGCTGCCGGACGATGTGTTCGTGCGGATTCAGCGCCACGTCCAGAGCGCCACCTACGACCCGTGGACCGCGCACAAGCCGATGGCGCTGGACTGGAGCAATCTATTTAGCGTTCTGCTGTTCAAACATATGCTCGACAGCAGCGTGGCCCACGTGGCCATCGAGGAGATGCTGCCCAGCCCCAGCCAGCAGTCGGTGCGGCTGGCCGATGCCGGGTATGTGAGCGAGCTGCAGGTGGAATTCACCCGTGGAGGTGGCCGATGAGCATGGTTCAACTAACCGCCCGACTGTACTACAGCCCAGCCCAGATCGATCAGGCGCTCGATCGGAACGCCGACCAGCTGCTGATCGAGGCCGTCCAGCCGGCGATCGAGCAGGCCTACGCCCGCGGCTGGTTCAAGTACCTGACCTTCCTGCGCTTCTCGGAGCAGGGCTATCATCTGCGCTTGATCTTTTTTGGCCCGGCCGACGCGCTGCGCCAGCTGCAGGACTGGCTGCAGGCCGAGTGGGGCGCCTATCTGGCCCAGCACCCGCAACTGACCGGCGGCGCAATGCCGCTCTCGCACTACGCCAGCATTCTGAACCGCAAGCTGGGCCACGCCACGGCGACCAGCGCGCTGCAGCCAAGCGGCAGCATCGTCTGGGAGTGGTCGGAGGAGATCGGGATTGGCCGCGATTTCGACCATCTGGCCGATTTCGAGGCTTACTACGCCTTCCAGAGCGCCTTCGTCTTTCGGAGCCTGGAGCTGCTGCGCCTCCAGCCAAGCCTGGCCATCCGCAAAACCTTCGTCCGCCTGCTCGTCCACGACCTGCTCCAGGCCAGCGGGCTGCGCATCGATGAGTGCTACAAGCTGCTCCAGCGGCTGCAAAACGTCTGGATTAGCTACTTCGAGCTGAACCAGCAGCTGCTGGCGGGCTACCGCGACCTGCTCCAGCAGAAAGCGCCGCAGTACCGGGCCTTCTACGCGCCGACCCGCAGCCTGGAGCAGCGGCTGAGCGCACTGCCAGCGGCCTACCACGCCGTCTATCGGGCCATGCTGGCCGATGCCCGGCGGCTGATCCCGGCGGTCGTCCAGCGCACCGCCGACGGCACGCCAACCTTGCAGGGGCTGACCGCGATCACCGGGCTGATTCATCTGATGCACAATCGGCTGAGCGTGCCAATTCCCGACGAGGTCTATCTCACGCTGATCCTGAGCGACTACTACGCCTACCATATGGGCATGACCGCACCACCGGCGCTGGCAACGCTGGCGAATTTTGCCTGAAAGGAGCTATGCTATGCGTCCACCAACCGAATGGCAGTATCGCCAAATCTTTTTTCAGCACCAGCAGCCCACGCCCACGCCGCTGCCGGTCAACCTGAAGCAGGCCTGCGACACCCTGCTGGCCCGCTGGGTCGACGGCTGGATTGGCCAGAGCCAGGCGCAGCGCTGGATCGATGAGTGGTTTTTTATTCGCTACGGCGAGCAGGGCTATCACCTGCGCCTGCGCCTGCACAACGCCGCCCAGGGCGCCCAGAGCGAGCTGGAGGGCTGGCTGGACGACGGTCTGCTGACGTTTTTTCAGCAACACGCCAGCGAGTTGGGCCTGGCGCAGCCGCCGCAGTCGGTCGATGAGCTGTATCGCGTTGGCTATGTCCGGCGCTCAACCTACGAGCCGGAGTATGCCAAGTACGGCGGGAGCGTCGGGGTGGAGCTGGCCGAGGAGCACTTCACCGTCTCCAGCGATACCTGCGTCGCGGTGCTGCGGGCCGAGTCCCAGCACGGCATCAGCCGCTCGCTGTGGGCACTGGAGCTGATCAACAGCCTGGTGCGGCTGACCGGGGCGCCGCTGGAAGAGCAGGCGCTGCTGCTGAAAAGCAACGCCGCCTACTGGCTCTCGATGGTGGTCAGCGACCCGGCCCAGTTTCGCAGCGGGATGGAGGCCAACTATCAGCGCCAGCGCCCGAGCCTGGCCCAGCGCTTCGATGGCGACGGCGTGGGCACGCTGGAGCGGGCCTACCCCGAGGTGTTTGCCAGTTGGAACCGTCACGCCCGCCAGCACCTGGCCGCGATCCGCCAGGCCGAGCAGCGCGGCGAGCTGCACACCTCGCTGGCCGACTATTTTGCCGAGCAGGCGACCAAGATCGCCGCGCCCTACCTGAACGCCAGCCCAATCAGCAGCTACCTGTTTGTGCCCAACTACATCCACCTGCTGCAGAATCGCCTCGGCCTCAGCGCCTCCCAGGAGATGCAGCTGAGCTACCTGCTGGCGCGGCGGCTGGAAGAGCGCGGCGGCTGGACACTCGCCGAGTATCCGCTGATCTTGGAGCCGAGGTAGGCAACGCTGTCGGGGCAGGCCCCTGTGCCTGCCCAACCCTTTCCAATGCCACAAAGCTGCTTGATAGCCAATCCCTGATCACTGATCACTAATCACTGCGCATCAGCGCACCAGGAGGCCCTATGCACTGCACGATCTGTCAGAACCAGGAGCACAACCAGACCCTGGAGGCCCGCGAGATGATGATTGGCCTGCGTGAGCCGTTTCGCTACCTTGTCTGCGGGGCGTGCGGGGCCGTCCAGTTGCTCGACGCGCCCGCGGATATGGCGCGATTTTATGCGGCGGGCTACTACAGCTTCAGCCAGGCCCCGACCGCCGCGCAGGCCCCGCTGCTGGCCGGGATGGCCGAGCAGTTTATTTCGACCTATCTCAAGCGCCTGCCCGTCGGCGGGCGCGTGCTCGACGTTGGCTGCGGGGCCGGGCATCTGGTGTACGGGCTGGCCGAGCTGGGCCACAGGGCGGTTGGCATCGACCCGTTTCTCGACGGCGAGCAGTCGTTCGCCAACGGCGCCCAGCTGCTCCAGTGCACCCTGCACCAGCTGCCCGAGGGCCAGACCTGGGACGTGATTCTGTTCAACCACTCGTTCGAGCACCTGTTCGATCAGCGCGAGACGCTGGTGCGCGCCCGCGAGCTGCTCAGCCCCCGCGGCGTGATGATCGTGCGGATGCCGACGGTCTCGTCGTATGCCTGGGAGACCTATGGCCGCGACTGGGTGGCGCTCGATGCGCCGCGCCACACCGTATTGCACTCGCAGGCTAGCCTGGAGCTGCTGGCCCGCCAGGCCGGGCTGCGGGTACGCGCCACGCTCTACGACTCCTCCGAGTTTCAGTTTATCGGCAGCGAGCAGTATCAGCGCGATATCCCGCTGTATGGCGACGATTCGTATCTGGTCAACCCGGCCCGCTCGCCGTTCAGCGCCGCCGATATCGAGCTGTTTCGCCAGCAGGCCCGCCAGCTCAACCAGCAGCAGCGCGGGGATACCGCCGCGTTCTATCTGAGCGCGGGCTAGACATCGATCCAGAATCAAAACAGGCTGGCCGCGATGGGGTCCTAAGACCCGACCGCGGCCAGCCTGTTGTACTGAACAAGCTGGCTCGCCCCATCCTCGAAGCATTTCCAGTCAACGAATGGCCCAAACTTAGGCGCAAAGGGCCTGGAGCTGGGCCAAGATCACACCAGTGGATGCCAGACTTCACACTGTTGCCGATACCCTATCCATGGATTTACAGATAGTTGGCCAAATTTGGTTCGAGTATGGGGCGAGTAGCTTCTCACTTCTACACGCTCAGGTTAATCCTACCTGATTTGAATGGATCACGAATGGATGTTTTATTAAAAACGTTGATAAAATCTCGACGTTATGCCGATCCATCGCACGCTGAGGAGCGCTGCCCGCCCCGCTGGCTGAGCCTGTCGAAGCCCAGTATTTTGACTTCGACAGGCTCAGCCAGCGGATTCTTGCTGCGGGCTAGTCGCGGCGTAGAAACTCGGTCAGATCCCGAATGATTTCGGTGATGTCGTTCTCCAGCTTGCGGCGCCCAACCTGGAGCTGCTGCTCGATCTGCTTCTTCTCCAACCCCTGATACAGCATGGTCAAAATCTGGGCCTGGCGCGTGCGGTAGGGCAGGTTTTTCTGCTTGAGCGCGCGAATAAAGGCGCCATAGCGCTCGCTAAAGCCTCTGCGGCCGCCTAGCTTAGCCAGAGCGCTGATGCCGAGCTGCCTTTTTTCTTCGCTATCTTTGTAGAAGCGAAACGAGGCGAACAGGGTCGCCAAGACGCACCAGACCTCCTCTTCGCTGATCTCAAGCCCCGGAGGCGCCAGCTGCGCCTCGCTGATGGTCTCCTGCAGCTGCTGGGTGATGCTGAAGGTTTTGCGGGCCTGCTCAACCGTGCGAGCAGGCGGGCGCGCCGAGTGCGGCGGGCCTGAAGCCAGGGTCGCGCCCAGCAGCCGATCGATAAAGGCCGCCTCAAGCGGCTTCGTCACAACCGCATCAACCCCGATGCTCTGCGCATAGGCGGCGGTCTCCGGGGTGATGTCGCCGCTGATCAGCACGATCGGCAGCGGCGGGATCGTCCCGGTGGCCCGGTCGTCCAGCAGCAGCGTGGCCACATCCAGGCCATCCGGCCCCGCCACCAGATGCTTGATCGGCAGATTGAGGTCGATCAGGACCGCCTGCAGCTGCAGCGGCTGGCGGGCGCAGTGCGCGCGAACAATCGGGTAGCCTTCGAGCGGCGAGCGCACATGGACAACCGCTGTCGCCCGGCGCTGCAACAGCACTTCGATGCTCAAGGCATGACTCAGATTATCTTCAATCAGAATGATCATGATTCGGCTCCTGGCAGCCGCAGCTCCACGGCGGCGCCGCCCTCCTGGCTATTCGCAAACACCAGCTGGCCAGCGTGCAGGAGCGCCACCAGCTTCATAAATGGTATGCCGATCCCCGTCCCTGCCGCCTTGTTGGTGCCGATCCCGCTATCACGGTCGTTCAGCAGGTCAAGTTTATCGGGCGGGAAGCCGGGGCCGCTGTCGGTAATCGTAATCGTCACGCCGTCGCATGCTGTAGCACACACCCTGATCTGCCCGCCGCCGCCGCTTTGATCGAGCGCCTCCAGACAGTTTTTAAGCAAGGTCCTGAGGTAGAGCCCAAGCCAGAACTCGTTGGCATAGATATGCAGCGTGGGGTCGCACGTGACCGCAATGCTGATCGCGCGGTCGCGCTGCGCCACCCAGCTCTCGGCCTCGGCGACCAGCGTTTCAATTAGGGGCTTGAGCGGGAACACGGTTTTCGTGAGAGTGATATCGCCGGTCTTGGCCAGCAGGCGCAGCTGATTGGCGATCCGCTGGATATCCAGGATATTCCACTGGATTGCGTGCAGCGATCGCTGCAGCAAGGAATCGTGTTCCCCCTGCTCGATCAGCAGCGGCATCAGGGCGGCCATGCCGGTGGTTGCATTGTTAAGCTCGTGCGAGATCGAGCCAAACATCTTTTTGATCCGGCCCTCGTTCTCGGCGCGCTGGGTCTCCTGCTCCGCCCGCCGCTCCGCCTCCAGCGCCCGCTCGACGTTGCGGCGGGCAGACACCGACACCCCACCGATGGTCAAAAAGATAAAAACATGGAACCCAATAAAGGCGGCGCTCAGGTTCGACAGCTTACTCAGCACTGCGGTCACGATCAGAACCAGCGGATCAAGCCAGATCGGCCAGAGCGATTGCTCGGCGAGGATCAGGACCAGGATCGGGACTATGCTGATAATCAAGGTCGACGATGGCTCGTCGCGCTGGGCCGCGAGGACCACCAGGCAGGCCAGGGCAATGAAGCCGGCAAACAGTCGCCGCGGCAGCATCGCGGCCGATCGCTCGATCCATTGGGCCATGCCGAGGCTGCCAATGCCAACCACAAGATCGACATAGAAGATGATGATCGGCACATTCTCATCGATGTTGAGCGCCGTTGCCGCCGCCAGAAACAACGCTAGAAACGAGATCAAATAACATACAGCGAGCAGCGGATCGTTTTGAAGCGCACGTGACTTTATGCTGGGCATAGGGCTCCTCTGTGCCAGGTTTGAGCGCTGCTAAGCGGCCCATCCGCGCGCCCGATCTGGTTTGTAAACCAGCGGCGCTATGCCGACGATCCCCACGCCTCCATCAAAGCAAACCATGTGCCTCAGTAAACGGTATACCCCGCATGCGCTGGCTGAGTCGGTCGAGGCCACTGAGATAGGCTTCGATCGGCTCAGCCAGGGGGGCGGGCGGCGCTTGAATGGGTTGCCTGGCCCGACCGCGCCCCTACGCCAGCTCGACGCCCATCCGCCGCAGGAACGCTGCACAGGCGCTGGCCGGGTACTGGCCAAGTGGATTCTGCGGGCCGTGCGAGTCGTTGCCCGCCGTAATCAGCAGGCCGTGCTGCTCGGCCTGGGCGCGGTAGAACGCGGTCTGGGCGGCGCTGTGGGTTGGATAGTACACCTCCAGGCCGTCCAGCCCGGCCGCCACCAGCGCCGCAATATCGGCGGCGGCGGCGGGGATGGCGTAGACGCTTTTTTCGCGCCCTGGGTGGGCCAGCACCGCCACGCCGCCGCCAGCGTGGGCCACCGCCGCCACCTCGGCCACGCTCAGCGGATTGTAGCGACTCGGGTGCTGGCGCAGCAGATAGGCCATCCCGGCCGCCTCATCCTCCACGCCCGCCTCCTGCGGCCACACGCCGTCGCGCACCAGGGCGTGGGCCACATCGGCCAGATTCGGCTGGCGGCCGAGCGCGATCTGGCCCAGGCTGGGCAAGCCAACCCCGCGCGCCGCCATCTGCGCGACCAGCTGCTCGGCATCGTGGCGGTTGCGGTCCACCACGGCCGCGCACAGCGCCAGCAGGGCCGGGTCCTCGGGGTCGAGGCCGTAGACGTGGGTGTGCCAGAGCTTGCCGTTGAAGGCGGTGTCTAGCTCCACCCCGCTGATGAAGTGCAGCCCGGCCTGGGCCGCCGCCGTCGCCGTGGCCCGCACCTGGGCGGTCGTGTTGTGGTCGGAGACGGCCAGCACGCCAATCCCGACGGCCTGGGCCGCCGCCACCAGCGCCGCCGGCTCCCAGCGCGAGTGGTGCGGCGTGGCGATGGTGTGAATGTGCAGATCTACGTTCATGCCCCGATCCTGGTTGCACCGCCCATATACGGCAGCAGCACCTCGGGGATCGTGATCGAGCCGTCGGCGTTCTGGTAGTTCTCCATAATCGCGATCATCACCCGTGGCAGGGCCAGTCCCGAGCCGTTGAGCGTGTGGACAAACTCGGGCTTCGCGCCAGCCTCGGGGCGATAGCGAATGTTGGCGCGGCGGGCCTGGTAGTCGCCGAAGTTGGCGCACGACGACACCTCTAGCCACTCCTGCACGCCCGGCGACCACAGCTCCAGGTCATATTTCATCGTCGCCACGCCCAGGTCGGCGGTGCAGAGCTGCAGCAGGCGATAGGGAATCTTCAGCCCCTTGCAGACCTCCTCGGCGTTGCCGATCAGCGCCCACAGCTCGGCGTCGCTGGTGTGTGGCTCGACGAACTTCACCATCTCGACCTTGTCGAACTGATACAGCCGCTTGATCCCGCGCACATCGCGGCCGGCGCTCATCTGCTCGTTGCGAAAGCAGGGCGTGTGGGCGACGTGGTAGATCGGCAGCGTGGCGGGCTCGAGGATCTCGTCGCTGTACATGTTGGTGACCGGCACCTCGGCGGTCGGGATCAGCCAGAGATCGCTGCCCTCGACGTGGAAGATTGTGTCGGCGAACTTGGGCAGGTTGCCGGTGCCGACCATCGCCGCCGACTTGACCAGATACGGCGGCGCGATCTCGGTGTAGCCGTGCTGGGTGATGTGCATGTCCAGCATCCACCAGATCAGCGCCCGCTGCAGGCGCACGCCCAGGCCCTTCAGCACAAAGAAGCGCGAGCCGCTCATCTTGATGCCGCGCTCGAAGTCGAGAATGCCCAGCGCCTCGCCCAGCTCCCAGTGGGGCCGGGGCGCGAAGTCGAACTCGCGGGGCGTGCCCTCGCTGCGGGCCACCACATTCTCGTGCTCGCTGGTGCCGAACGGCACATCGGGGTGGGGCAGATTCGGCAGATCGAGCATCAGCGTAGCGAACTCCTGCTCGGCCAGCCCAACCTCCACGTCCAGCGCGGTAATCTGATCGCTGACCGCCTTCATTGCGGCGATTTTGCTCGCGCGCTCGGCCTTATCTTTGGTCTTGGCCACCTCTTTCGAGCCAGCGTTGCGCTCGGCCTTGAGCTGCTCCACCTCGGTCAGCAGCTCGCGCCGCCGCGTATCCAGCTGCAGCACCTGATCGACCAGCTGCGGCTCCCGCCCAGCGCGGCGAAACCCCTCGCGAACCAGCTCGGGCTGCTCCCGAATCAGTCGAATGTCTAGCATCGGTCCTCCTGTACGCGCATAGCCAGATGGTACGCGCTCTAAAATCCAAGCCAGCCTATCCAAATAATTCTATTCCGCCCCAGCCTGCTCGACCGCCACCACAATCCCCGGCCGAATCACATCAAACACAACGTAGAAGCGATACGGCGTGTTGGGGGTAAGCAGCGCCCCGGCGCCCTCATAGTTGAGCAAAAACATATACAGCTGCTCGCGATGCAGCGTGGCGGCGATCGCCTCCGAGCGATGCGGCCGCACCTCGTCGATCGGCCCCTCGACAATCTGCACGCTGGCCATCGTCAGGCGGCGCCCGGCGAACAGCCCGTTGACCGCGCTGATCAGCGGAAAGGCCGCGATAGCCAGCGGCAGCCAGAACTGCCACGACTCGAGGCGCTGGGTGACGGCAAAAACCACCAAAAAACCCCCAAACAGAATCCGCATCCACGGGTCGAAAATCGAGATCTGCTTGATCCGCTTGCGCTGCTCGGGGTGCAACTCGCCCTTGCGGTTGGCCTTCAGCTCCTCGTCGCGCCCCCAGACTAGGCTGTGCTGGCCGCGGGCCGCCACGATGGCCGCCACCTGCGCGGGGTCGGGCCGTTTTGTGCGCCGCTTGCTCACGCCTCCTCCATTGCCACAATAATGCCCATGCGGGCGATCCCGCGCACGACAAACGAGCGGTAGCGAGTGCCCGGCTTGAGCGGCTGGGTGCCAAGGTTGGCCAGCAGCACATACTGCTTGCCATCCAGGGTCAGCTCGGACTCGAACATACCCAGCGGCGAGGAGCGCACCCGCTCCAGCAGGCCGATAAACGCCTGGACCTCGCCGGCCTTGAGGGTCGCCTGGCCCCGGTAGCGGGTCCAGCCGCTGGCCAGCAGCAGCACCCCAAGGAACAAGATAATCCAGCCGGTGATGTCCTGGCGCACCACGCCATAGACCGCCAGCAGCGCGCCGAACAGCAGGCTGGGCACCACCGGCAGGCGAAAGGGGCGCAGCCGGGCCAGCTCAGCGGCCTGCTCAGGCGACAGCTGGCCGCCCCGATTGATCTGAACATCGTTGCTATGGCCACGAACAATCATCATTCCTCCGTTGCGTTGGTCGCCGCCGCGATTGTGGCGCGGGCCGGGCTGGGAATCGCCCCGAGCGACGGGTAGACAAGCTCATCAAGCACAAACAGCTGGCGTTGGCCCCGGCGCAGGGTGGCGAAGCGCACCTCGCCCTCGGGGCCATGCTGCACAATATCCCGGCGCAGCCAGCTTTGCAGGCGCTCGCCACACTCCGGGCAGGGCGCTTTGATCTCGGTCCGATCGCCGACCTGAATCGCCGTGTTGGTCAGATAGGCCGGCACGCGGGCGATCTCGGGCATTTTTTTAACAAACGCGCACTTCATGCAGCGCAGCTCAATGGTTTCGATATCGGCCTGTGGCAGCCCCGCCCCACGCGGTGCGCCCGAGTCCTCGGGCTGGGGCCTGAGCAGATCGTAGGAGGCGGCCCGCATGCCGCCGCCCCAGGCCAACCGGCTGAAGACCCACAGAGTCAGCCCAATTCCCACAACGCTCCCAATAATAATCAGACCGAGCATAGCTCCTCCAGGGCGCCAGCACAGGCCGCGCCCATAGTGTTTTTGATCAGGCGGTCGATCGCCTGTTTTTGTTCAATTCAAGCTTTCAATCAGCCCAAAATCGCCTAAACTAAAAATCCCCTCGTCCTGTGAAGGACGAAGGGCGAAATGCCTTTCGTGGTGCCACCTTCGTTCGCTACCAGCCAGAGCCGGCAACCTCGAAATGCTTGCTAACGGAAGCAACCCGAACGCGGCGCGTTGTGACTCGGAAGCTGGATCGACTGGGTGTGTTCGCCGCCTTTCAGCGTAGAGCGGCTCTCTGGAGAACACGGTGGCAGCCAGTGGTCTTCGTCAACATCATTGGGCGGCATTATAGCAGATTTCGCGCTGGCGCTTGCCGCCCTAAACCAAGCACACCTCATCTGCAAAACAGATGAGGTGTGCTTGTGGAAAACCCTTTGGCTGGGGAACAGGGAGTCGAACCCCAATTGACTGATCCAGAATCAGCTGTCCTACCATTAGACGATTCCCCAAAGTGGTGCCGAAGGTGGGAGTCGAACCCACATGAGCTTGCGCTCACCACGCCCTGAACGTGGCGCGTCTGCCATTTCGCCACTTCGGCCAGTTACTACTTTGAATGGTATATTTACTTGGTAAGTAAATGGGATTTCGTTTCCAAAACCCCAACGTCGAGGATTATACTATACGTCGTGGATTTCTGCAACCTGGAGCTGCCTGGACCTCGGATCGGCCTCGGCGGCAACGCGCAGAGCGTGGGAATCCCTGAAAAGCGATCAACAAAGCAGATACGCAATACCCCCGATTCTGTATAAACCGTCATCTATCTCCGCCGAAGCGGGCCGTGTTTGGCTTGCGAGGTGTCACCCCGCCTCGCCAACACCGCTGCGATGCGAACGAACGCCGTGATCCAAACGCGTTGCCGCTCTCACTTGGCTGTAGCCCGTCCCACACACCTTGCTCTTCCTGGGTTAGCGCGGTCACCTAGCCACGGGCATTGCTGACCCATGCTGGTGTGCTCTTACCACACCGTTTCAGCCCTCACCTGTGCCGTAAACGGCCATCGGCGGGTATGCTTGCTGTTGTCGCCTTGCGTCAATGGTGCGTTGCCACACCACCGCCCCTGCTTGCTGTTTCACAGGGTAACTTGTCCGCTTGCGCGGTCGAAGAGTCGGGAAGTTCCTCTGGCTTGCGCCAGCGACGGCTACGTATCTGCTGCTGTTGTTCAGGTGCGTAACAATTCAGAATCTGAATTGTCCTACAGGTGATCATAATCAGACCCGCCCGCTTTGTCAAATTGCGCTAGCCTGGAGAAACAGGTAGAATAGAGGTTATGACAATTTGCGCATATCAGCACATTTAAGGAGATCAACGTGGATCAGCGATTGGCTTTGATGAAGGCCCTGACCGAGGCTTCGGGCGTCCCAGGCTACGAGGCGCCAGTGCGCGAGATTATGCACGAGGCCCTGGCCCCGCTCGGCACGATTGTGCGCGACAACCTGGGCAGCATTCTCGGGCGCAAAGATGGCCCCGCCGACAGCCCCAAAGTGTTGATCGCTGGCCACCTCGATGAGGTTGGCTTTATGGTCACCCGGATCACCGACGATGGCTACATTAAGTTCCAGACCCTCGGCGGCTGGTGGGAGATGGTGATGCTGGCCCAACGGGTGCAGATCGAGACCAGCGGCGGCCCGATCATCGGTGTGGTTGGCTCGAAGCCCCCGCATCTGCTGACGCCCGAGGCGCGCAAGAAGATGGTCGAGAAGAAGGATATGTTCATCGATATCGGGGCCAGCTCGGCGGCCGAGGCGGCCGAGTGGGGGATCAAGCCCGGCGATCCGATTGTGCCGATCTGCCCGTTCACGCCGCTGAAGAACGAGAAGCTGCTGATGGCCAAGGCCTGGGATAACCGCTTCGGCTGCGCGCTGGCGGTCGAGGTGCTGCGCGAGCTGCAGGACGGCAGCGCCCCCAACACGATCTACGCCGGGGCCACGGTGCAGGAAGAGGTTGGCCTGCGCGGCGCGACCACCCTGGCCAACATGGTGCTGCCGGATATCGCCTTTGCGCTGGATGTTGGCATCGCTGGCGATACGCCGGGGATTACCAAGGACGAGGCCCAGGGCAAGCTCGGCGGCGGCCCGGTGATTCTAATCTTCGACGCGAGTATGATCCCCAACACCAAGCTGCGCGATCTGGTGCTGGCGACGGCGAAAGAGAACGCTATCCCGGTGCAGTTCGACTCGGTCCCCGCCGGCGGCACCGACGCCGGGCGGTTCCACGTGGCCGGCCACGGCGTGCCCTCGCTGGCGATTGGGATTCCGTCGCGCTATATCCACACCCACGCCTCGATTATCCACCGCGACGACTTCGACAACGCGGTCAAACTGCTGGCGGCAGTGATCCGCAAGCTCGACCGGGCGCTGGTTGAGGATATCAAGCGGGGCTAGATCGACGAAGGGCACGAGTTTGTCCACGAAGGACACGACACCCGCACGCGGGTACCCGCACGAAGTAAAAGAGAAGAAGTGTAAAAAATAAGTGATTTAGAGCAGGCGAGTCGGGGTCGATTCGTCCGCTCGCTGCCTACTGGGGGTGGAAAATGAAGACGATCTGGCTGATTCGACACGGCGAGAGCGCGGCAAACGCTGGGGAGCCAACCTCCGACTCGGCCACAGTGCCCCTGACCGCCACCGGGAGGGCGCAGGCGGCGGCGATTGCCACGGCGTTTGTTGCGCCGCCTGATCTGATTATCACCTCGGCCTATCTGCGGACGGTGCAGACGGCCCGGCCAACCCTGGAGCGCTTTCCCCAGGCGCCCCACGAACAGTGGCCGATCCACGAGTTTACCTATCTGGCAGCGGCCCGCTGCCAGAATATGACCGCTGCGGAGCGGCGACCGCTCGTTGCCGCCTACTGGGAGCGCTGCGACCCCACCTATGTTGATGGGGCCGGGTGCGATTCGTTTGCCGGGATGCTGCAGCGGGCTGCCGCGATGCTTGAGGCGCTGCGCCGGGCCGATGGACGATTGATCGCGGTATTCAGCCACGGCCTGTTTATCGGCGCAACAATCTGGCTGCTGCACGAGCGGCCACCTGCGATTACGGCGGAGACAATGCGGCGCTTTCATGCATGGCGTAGCCCGTGGTCGATGCCGAATGCTGGCATCGTGCCACTGGTTCTGTCGGCGGCTGGTGAATTTGCGGTGGCCGAAGATCCCGTTGGCTGAGCCTGGCGAAGCCAATCACTGGACTTCGCCAGGCTCAGCCAACGATCGCCCGCTCTGCGCTTAGTCGCGGCGATCCAGGGCGGACCAGGTGATCAGCTCGAGGTTGGCGGGGAGGCCGTACTGCTGGCGGAAGAAGGCGTAGAACTCGGCGCTGCTGGCAAAGCCGTCGCGGCGAATCAGCTCGGCGCGCTCGGGCTGGTCGAGCGGGCGGCCAGCGAGCACAATCTGCTCCGCATCAATACAAATCGGCTCGACGCTGAGGCAGATCGCCTGGCGCAGCCGCTGGCACTCCCTGGTGCGCATCCCAACGAACAGATACAGCGGATCGCCGGGCCGGGTTGGGCGACGCTGGCGGGGCGGGCGAATCGTGCAGTTCTTAGCCCCGCTCAGGATCAGCTCGGTGAACACGCGGCGGAAGTTATAGGCGGGCATTGGCTACTCGTCCTGGCCGCTTTTCAGCGTCAGCATATAGGCGATCAGGTCGTTGATATCCTGCTCGGTGAGCAGCTCGGCGTAGGTGCGCGGCATAATCCCCTCCTGAAACCCGGCCGCCAGATAGGCGTCGGGCGCGAGGATTGCGGTGCGCAGATACGAGATCGGCTGCTGGCCGGCCACGGTGGTCTCGGCCCGGTTGCCGATATTCGAGAGATTGTGGGCGATGTACGACTCGCCGCCGACCACGTCGCTGTGACAGTCGATGCAGGCCTCCAGGCGATCGGTCTGGAGCGTCTCCGCGCCGCGAAACACCCCCTGGCCACGGGCCGCATCGCCAAGCGGCCCGGACTCGCTGGCGGCCCCACAGCTCGCCAGCGCCAGCCCGACCAGCAGCGCCAGCGCGTAGCCGCCAAGCCGGAGACGGAGCTGGCGCAGCCGCAAAAGGTGCTTGTTCATCGTGCCCCGCTGTAGGTGATTCGATAGATGGCGCTGGTGCCGAAATCGGCGACATACAGATTGCCATCCGGCCCGGTGATCACATCGATTGGATACAGGAACCCGCTGCCAAACGTGGTCGAGCGGGCCAGATAGTCGCCGCTGGACGTGCTGCCGACCTCGATATGGGCGATCTCGCCGCGTTGCCAGAGGGTGATGAAGGCGCTGTCGCGGTAGGCGGGCGGGTAGGTGTCGCCGGCGTAAAACGTGACCCCGGTCGGCACCGAGTGGGCCGGAAAGCTCACCAGGGCGCTGCGGGTGCCGCCGTTTTTGGGCGGGTCGCCAAAATAGTACGGGTAGCCGTAGTGCTGGGCCTCGGCGTAGTAGTTAAACTCGTCGGGCGGATCCTCGCTGGAGTTCGGGTCGCGGCTGGGGCCGTTATCGCCGCCAAACAGCGCCCCGGCCTGGTTGAAGGCCACATCGAAGCTGTTGCCGATGCCGCGGGCGTAGACCTTGAGGTCGCTGCCATCGGGGTTGACCGAGAGGATCGAGGCGGCCAGCGGGTCGCTCTCGGTCTGGCCGTCGGTGGTGCTGCCGACGCCAAAGTACAGCCGCCCGTCGGGGCCGATCGCCAGGCCGTTGTTGGAGTGCGGGCGCAGAATCAGCGAGGGCAGCCCCTCGACCACGATCCGGCGCTGGTCGGCCACGCCATCGCCGTCGCTGTCGCGCAGCGCCTCGATCTTGCCCGAGCTGGCGGCGAACAGCTCGCCCTGGTGCCAGATCACCCCGACCAGCAGGTCGAAGCCGCCGGCCCACTTGGTGATCGTGTCGATGCTGAAATCGTTGTTGGCATCGGTCCCAACCCACAGATCGCCGGCGATATCGGCGATGTAGAGCCGGCCATCCGGCCCAAAGGCGATCGCGGTCGGGTTATCCATCGTGCCCTGGGCGTAGACGCTCCACCCGAAGCCCTCGCTCAGGCTGATATCGCGCTTGCTGGGGTCGCGCTCGCGCTCACGTAGCGGGATGCTGGTTTTCCACATCACCGCCATGCTGGCGCTGGCCAGGACCGGCAGAAGCAGGAGCAGCCCGCCGACCAGCCAGCGCCGCCGAAGCTGCTGATCGATCATGTAGCGAATCCGGCGGCCGACCAGCAGCAGCAGCGCGAGCACGGCGCCAATCGCCAGCAGAATGCCGAGCGTCTGGGCCAGCAGCGCCAGGAACGGCACCCGGATCAGCGGCTCGCCGATGCCGATTGGAAAGGTGCTGAGCAGATACTGTGCGGCCAGCAGAATCAGCGCCTCCAGCAGCAGAATAACCCCGACCACGCGCCAGCCGCCGCGCTGCCGCACCGCCAGCCACGCGCCGCCAGCCGCCGTGCCGACCAGCAGGGTCAGCAGCGCCAGCGTTGCCAAACTCAAGCCCATAAATCCCTCCACCTTCACAAGGTCTGTCGCTAAAAATGTCAAGCTCTTTGGAGTATACCACGGGAGAAGCGGGCGGCTCGGGATGGAGATCGGCGGCTGGTGGAGGGTGCAAAGTCAGCCCCTCACCCCGGCCGCAGCGGCGGCCACCCCTCTCCCTGTGCGCGGGCGAGGGGAAGGAATGGGGTGAAATTGGCCCAAAGCGGGACTTTGCTCATGCCCTGATCGGCGGCTAGCGGGGAGAAATTAATCCGAGATGGTGCGCGGCGCAGTTGGGCCAAGCACCTGCACCAGCCGCTGATCCTGGGCATTGCCGTGCTCGCGGTAGAGCCAGACGGCGCCTGGCCCGGCGGCGCCGCTCAGGTAGGCGGCGGCCGACTCGCTCAGGCCGCGCCAGAGCAGCGGGCTTTGCAGGCGGCGGATCGCCTCGGCGCGCGGGACGAAGGCGACCTCAACAATCTCGTGGTCGGGATCGTTGTGGCCCAGCGCGCCGTGCCAACCGCCGACCTCGAACACAAACGCGGTCGTCTGCATTGCGTGGTGGGGGCGGTCGATCTGGGTGAGGTAGGCCAGCCGGGCGATGGCGGCGACCTCAAGCCCGGTCTCCTCGCGCACCTCGCGCACCAGGGCCTCGTGGACCAGCTCGCCGTGCTCGACCAGGCCGCCCGGCAGGACCCAGACCGAGGTGTTGCCCTCGGCGGGCTGCCGCACCATCAGAATCTCGGCGTCGCGGCGAATAATCGCCAGCACAATCAGGTCGGTTCGCTGGGGCATTGGGGTCTCCACGCTCAAAATATTTAGTAGGACTGGAGGAAATTACTTGGTGACAGAATAGCGATACCTCGATACGGTGTGAGATCGAGCAAGTCGCGGTCGCCGCTGACAATCCATGCGGCATCCCCGTTTACCGCAAGCTCAAGGAATTTATTGTCTTTGGGATCGCGGCAATCGGTAATTATGACAGTCACATCAATAATTTGAATGGCTTCAATATAGGATGAAAGGAAGCGTAATCGTTCTTCCTCTTGGACGTAACGGTCAAATTTTGGTCGTCGAATCACATCATCCAACTCATCAATTGTTGCCTGTGAGGCAAGCACTGCACCATTCAGGAAGGCGCAATCAAACGCCTTGCGGGTGACCGAACGTGGCAGGAGCAGTGCGCTAACGACTGTGTTGGTATCGAGAACGAACCTGGGGTTACTGGTCACGCAGCAGGTCCTCCAGAATCTCGGGGGTGAGGCCGCGGGCTTCGGCCTTGGCGCCAATCTCATCCATAATCTCGGGCAGCGCTTGACGTGGCAAATCCGCTAGTTCGCGCAGGCGAAGCCGGAGGAGAATCTGCATTTTCTGCTGGTCGGTTGGGGACGCGGTAAGGTAGACCCGCGCTGTCGCTGCGTCTACCGGAATTGCAATCATTGTATCGGTCATCTCGTACTGCTCCTTTCGGCGCTGCCATGATCGTCTGGTGTAAAAATTATAGCACGCCAGCCCTCCATACATCATTTCTGGTAAACCCAAAACTCGCTCAGCGCGGCGGCTACTCGGCGGCGGGATAGCGCTCGAGCTGGGCGCGCAGCTCGGCGGGGATTGGGATGGGCCGCTTGCTGTCCAGGCGCACGAACACCCCGGTCTGGGTGGCCTGGGCCACGACGTGGCGGCCGACCACAATCTCGGCCTGGTTGATCCAGCGCACCTTCTCCAGGGATTTAATCCACATGTGCCCAACCGGCTCGTCGAACATTACCACCGGGCGTTTGTACTCGATGCTGGTCGCCATCATCACCGGGACGTAGCCGTTGGCGACCTGGCGATCGAGCGGGAAATACTCGTCGAGCATCTTGGTGCGCAGGTCTTCGAGCCAGCGCACGTACACAATGTTGGAGACAATCTGGGCAAAATCAATGTCGTAGCCGCGCACTGGCAGGGCCAGCTGGACATAAAACGGCTTGTTGGCGTGGTTGGTGGTCATTCGTGATCCTCACTATGAATTGGATGGCGGTCCCTGAGCCTGTCGAAGGGGCTTCGACAGACTCAGCCAGCCAGAACGTTCCAGATGCTGGCCCCGGCGGGGATTTCGCCCAGATCGACTGCGCCGTTTTGCACCGCCAGCGTGCGCTCGCCGCCGATCTCGTGGAGCGTCGCGCCGTCAGGGATGGCGGCCAGCTGGAGCGGGATTGCGGGCGCGGCTCCCGTGCGGCGCTGGGCGACCACGAGCAGGGTCTCGGCGGCGCTGTGGCGGGTGAATGCGATGGTGTCGCCCTCGGCCAGCAGCAGCTGAAAGCCGCCCTCGCGCAGGGCCGCTGAGGTGCGACGCAGGGCGATAATCTGCTGATAGAAGCTGTGCAGGTCCAGATCCCACCCGTTCGAGTCCCAGGGCATGCAGCCGCGGCAGAACGGATCGCCGCCGCCCTGCAGGCCGACCTCGTCGCCGTAGTAGATACACGGCACGCCGGGAAACGTCATCTGGAGCGTGACCGCCAGCTTGTGCAGGGCCAGGTCGCCGCCGACAATCGTCAGCAGGCGCGGCGTGTCGTGGGAGTCGAGCAGGTTGAACTGGTTGAGCGCGACCTCCCAGGGGATGGCGGCCAGAAACGCCCGCCACTGCTCGGCCAGCGCCGCGGTCGGCAGGTGGCTCGGGTCGGCCCAGCCGTGATCCCAGACCGAGGCCATGTCGAAGCCGGCCAGCCACTGCAGCGTCGGGAAGGTGAAGCCGCGGTAGTTCATGCTGGCGTCGAGCTCGTCGCCCTGGAGGTGGTTCGAGCCGTCGTAGAAGTGTTCGCCCAGCAGATAGGCCGACGCGGACTCGTGCTTGACCGCCCGGCGCAGCGCCCGCCCGATCTTGTGGCCGAGCTGGTTGGGGCCCTGGCGCGCCATCATGTTGGCCACGTCCAGCCGCCAGCCGTCGATGCGGTAGGGCGGACGCAGCCAGCGCCGAATCACTGCCGCCTCGCTGGCATACACCTGCTCGCGCAGCCGGGCGCTGGTGTAGTTGAGCTTGGGCAGCGAGCGGTGGCCCAGCCAGGACTCATACTCATCGGGGTGCTTGATCCAGATAAAAAAGTCGGCGGTTGGGGCGTTTTTATCCTTTTGGGCAGCGGTAAACCAGCGGTTGGATACGCCGCAGTGGTTCAGCACAATGTCGAGCATCAGCCGCATCCCGCGCCCATCGAGCGCCTCGCGAAGCGCCACCAGGGCCGCGTCGCCGCCAAAGTGGGGGTCGATCTGCTCGTAGTCGGCGGTGTCGTACTTGTGGTTGGAGGGCGCGGTGAAGATCGGGGTCAGATACAGCGCGTTGACCCCGAGATCCTCCAGGTAGTCGAGGCGCTGGGCGATGCCGGGCAGATCGCCGCCGAAGAACTCGACGCCGCCCGAATCCTGGTGCGAGCGCGGCGGGGCGCCCCACGGCCGGGCGATCACGGGCCGTCCGCCGAGGGTGTACTCGCCGCTGCGGACGTTGTTGGTCGGGTCGCCGTCGGCAAAGCGGTCGGGGAAAATCTGGTAGAACACGCTGGCGCGGACCCACTCCGGGGCGCTGTAGCTGGTCAGCAGCTTGAAGTCGCTGGCATCGGTAGGCGTGGAGCGCTGCACGCCGCTGGCGGTCAGCCACCAGCCGCCGTCGGCGGTGAGCAGCCAAAAGCGGTAGCCCATCCGCGGCATCGAGACGGCAATCTCGCCCTCCCACCACTGGGCCGCCGGGGTGCGCTCGGCGCGGCGCAGCGGCAGCAGCACCTGCTCGCCGTCGGGGCAGATCCGCACATAGACATGCTCCAGCGGGGCGTCGAGGGCCGTGCGCAGCCGCAGGGTCGCCGGGGCGCCGAGGGTCTGGGCGGCGGGCTGTACGTACTGCGCCGAGCCATCGTGGTGAACAGAGTCGAGCCAGCTGATCATCGTACTATATCTCCCAGGCGAAAACAGATCCTTGAAATAGTATCCGCGAGGCGGCGGCGGTGCGCAAATTCGTCCCTCTCCCCGTCCGCTGCGCGTCCACCCCTCTCCCAGTGCGCGGGAGAGGGGCCGGGGGTGAGGTCACTCTTCGGCTGTGCCATCTGACGTCGCCAAAGCCCTGCTCACCGCCCGCCGCGTGACTGCCGCACGTCGCGCCAGCTCCCACTGTCCCACAATCCCCAACCATCTCCGCGCCTTCGTCTCCCTTCGTACCTCTTCGTGGCCTTCGTGGACAAAAAAAGAATCTGCGTGGCTCCCCAAACCCCACGAGCTGCCAGCTGCTAGCTGCTAGCTACTCCGCCTTTGTCTGCGCTTTCCGTCGCACCTGCTCCACCTTCGCGGCATCTTCCTCCGCATCCGAGTGGCCAAGCTCGCGCTCGTATGCAACACACTGTTCCATCAGCGCCACGGCGCCGACAAAGTCGCCCTGCGACTCGAGCGCCAGCCCCAGGTTCCAGCAGGCGTGTGATTCGCCGCGCCGATCTCCAATGGCCCTCATAATCTCGAGCTGTTGCTCGAAGGAGCCAATCGCCTGCGCCACCTCGCGCAAATCCGCGTAGGCAACCCCCAGATTGCCCAGCGAGTTCCCTTCACCGTGCCGATCCCCGATGGATCGTGCAATCTCAAGCCGTTGCTCATAATACCCAATCGCCCGCGCAACCTCGCCCAAATTCTTGTAGGCAACCCCCAGATTGCCTAGCGCATTGCTTTCGCCGAGGCGATCCCCAATGGTTCGCGCAATCTCGAGGTATTGCTCATAGTAGCCAATCGCCCGCGCCACCTCGCCCAAATCTGCGTAGGCAACCCCCAGATTGCCCAGCATAGTCCCTTCGCCGTGGCGATCTCCGATGGCTCGCGCAATCTTGAGGTATTGCTTATAGTAGCCAATCGCCCGCACCACCTCGCCCAACAAGAAGTAGGCAACCCCCAGATTGCCTAGCGCATTGCTTTCGCCGCGCCGATTTCCGATGGCCCGCGCAATCTCAAGCTGTTGCTCATAATAGCCAATCGCCCGCGCCACTTCGCCCAAATCTGCGTAGGCAACCCCCAGATTGCCTAGCGCACTTCCTTCGTCGCGCCGATCCCCGATGGCCCGCGCAATCTCAAGCCATTGCTCAAAGTAGTCAATCGCCCGATCCACCTCGCCCAAATCTGCGTAGGCAACCCCCAAATTGCCTAGCGCAGCACCTTCACTCAATTTATGAAATAGCTTGGGCAGCACTGCGAGCGGCCTCCATCCAGACGATCCGTGTGCGCGGGTGCAGGCGCAGATTGAGGATGTACACGGAACGGAGGGCATAGTCTATCGCCAGCCGCTCGGATCCGGCGCGTCCGGCGGCCCAGGCCTGCCCGGCGCTGATGTGCGGCAGGTGCGCATCGAACAGCGCCAGCCCACGCAGCATCGCATCCCCACCCTCTTCATACAAATCATCCGCCGCACTCGCCACATCGCAAAAATAGGTGGCGTGGCGCTCGTGGGTGGCGGCAGCAGCCGGGGCGGGGCAGCGCTGGCGGGCGACATCGCGCAGCAGGTCGTGCAGGCTGTAGCGGACCGTGGTCGGGTCGTAGTCCAGCAGCGAGCGCCGCTGGAGGTCGCCCAGCGCATCATCGAGCGCGTCCTCGTCCGGCTCCGCCCACAGCGCGGCGATCACCGCCCGGTCGAACGGGGCCGGGCAGACGTGGAGCATGCGCCAGCGCTCGGCCAGGGCGGCGGCGCGCTCGGCCAGCAGCGTGTCGCTGGCCCCGAGAATCGCGTAGACATCGCGGTCGTCGTGCGTGAGCGCACCCAGGCGGCGGGTCTCGTCGGTCAGGCGGGCGAGATAGCGGGTGGTGTCGAGGTCGGGCCGCTCGCGCAGGGTGTCGCCGACGACGCGCAGGGCCAGCGGCAGGTTGGCGCAGCGGCGCAGCAGGTCGGCGGTGTGCAGGTCGGCGGTCAGGCGCGGCGCCAGCTGGAGCAGCAGCGCGCGGCTTTGGTCCTCGGGCAGCCCGGCCAGATCGAGCACCTGCGTCGGGCCATCGAGGGTGATCCGCTCGCGGCTGGTCACCAGCAGGGCGCACGGCGCGGGCGGGACAAAGTGGCGGGCGGCGGCGCTGGTCGGCGCGTCATCCAGCAGCACCAGCAGGCGCTGGCCACCGAGCGTCGTGCGATACAGCGCCACCAGGCTGGGCAGGTCGTCGGGCAGCCGCTCGATGGGGCCGCGCAGCGACCACAGCACCGTGCGCAGGGCATCCTCGGGGCTGCGGGGCTGGTCGGAGCCGCCGCGCAGCTCGACGAGCAGCTGGCCGTCGGGAAAGGCGGGCCGGGTA
>DAOTUS010000418.1:0-1690 GCA_034437415.1 Herpetosiphonaceae bacterium | reverse complement strand
CATGGACGTTTGTCTCCGAGCTGTGGTTGTGGTTACCCGCACTCTACGACAAACGTCCATATGTGTCCATCGGTCAGCGCACCCGCTGATCAGGCTCTATTTTGGCGAGGGTATTGTCTAGGGAAATGGTTTTGGATAAAGGAAAACTCTGATTTCAAAACTCTATTTCCAAAGATCAAAAAATCTCAAATAGAGAATATTCCCATCCGCACTATAAACTTTGACGACCCCACGGAACGTACCCGATATGACCGGATAGTTGGTCTGGTTGAACGGATGCTGGAGCTGCACAAACAGGCGGCGGCGGTTCGCACCGAGCAGGACAAAACTGTTATACAACGCCAAATTAAAGCTACCGACGTCCAGATAGATGGGTTGGTCTATGACATGTACGGATTATCTACGGAAGAGCGGGTACTAGTAGCTAGTGGATTTTAGGGCTTTCTGAAGGGGTTTTTCTCCAGCAAAAGCGCCATCTTTCTTCCCGGTTTGCGGGTGAGGGATGGCGCTTTTGCTGAATGCGCTAATCTTAATGCTGACCACCGCTCACTAGCTGCCAGCTACCAGCTACCAGCTACCCTAATGATCCTCGGCGGCGGCCCGGTCGCGCTCGGACTTGAGCAGCTTGACCAGGTTATCGCGATCCTCCAGGCTGTGCAGAATCGCCGACATCACCACGGTGTCGGTGGCGTCGAGCTGGGAGAGCAGCCGCTCGCGGTTGCGGTCCCCGGCCAGCAGCAGCCGCATCCGATGCGCCAGCCTGGCCCACTGCGGCTGGGTCTCCAGCTGGGGCAGGAAGCCGTCGATATCCTGGCGGGCCTGGCCGACATCGAGACAGGCGGCGGCGACGGTCAGGATGATCGGGCGCCACTCGGCGACGATCTGGGCGATGCTGGCCTCCTCGGCATCGGCGGGCGCGGCGGCCACCGCCGTGAGCACCGCCTGCACAATCGCCGCGCTGTTGGCATCGAGATTCGCGGTCAGCGCCGTGGCATCGCGCTCGCCCTGCCAGATCCGCTGGACGGCTCGCTCGATCTGCCAGCCGTTGTTGTCGATCTGGGGCAGCAGGTATTCGACCTCGGCCCGCCTGGTTGCGTCACCGTTGGCGATCGCGGCGATCACCGTGATCAGGGGCTGAAAGTGGGCGACCGCGTCGCCAGTCGCCCGCTCAAATGATGGGTGTAAATCCGACATCAGGCATTCCTCACCTTTGGCTACATTTTGCGCGTATTGTACCACCCACCTTTCAATCCCGAGCACGGCATTGGCGCTACGCTGGCGTGTGCGCCCGCACATAGCCGACCATCCGCACCCCCGTCTCGCCGGTCTCGATCTGGCGAAACCCGGCGTTCTGGAGCAGCGGCGGAAGCTGCTGCACGCCCTTGCCCAGCGCACCGTGGAGCATAACCGTTTTGATCAGCCGCTCGCGATGGCTGATGGCCTGTTTCATATCGACGATCAGCAGCACGCCGCCGGGCTTCAGCACTCGGGCGATCTCAGCCAGGCCGCGCTGTTTTACCTCGGCTGGCAGGTGGTGCATCATCAGGCTGCTGAACACCACATCGAAGCTGTGGTCGGCAAACGTCAGCGCCTCGATCACGCCGACCTGAAAGTCAACCGCCAGCCCAGCCTCGGCGGCCTTGCGGCGGGCCACGGCGATCATCTCAGGCGCTGGGTCGATGCCGAAGAC
>DAOTUS010000417.1:0-7149 GCA_034437415.1 Herpetosiphonaceae bacterium | reverse complement strand
GAACCACCTCCAGCTGCAGCACATAGTCGCGGATCCCGCCATACTTGACCGCGTGGATCCCGCCAGCGTTGTTGGCGAGCATCCCGCCCAGCGTGGCGACGTTGGCGCTGCTCGGCAGCACCGGGAAGAACAGGCCCGCCGGGGCCAGCGCCTGGTTGAGCGCGTCGCCAGTCAGGCCCGGCTGCACCCGCACCTGCATATCGCTGGGCAGCACCTCCAGCACCGCGCTCATCTGGAGCAGATCGAGCACAATCCCGCCGTGCAGCGGAATCGGGTTGCCCTCCAGGCTCGACCCGCCGCCCCAGGCGGTCACCGGGACCCGCTCGGCGCTGGCCCAGGCCAGAATCCGGCTGATCTCGGCGGTGGTTTTGGGCCAGATCACCACCTCGGGGACGTGCGGCGCACAGAACGACTCGTCGTGGGAGTGGGTCTCTCGATCGTAGGCGTTGGTCGAGAGCCGCTCTGGCTCGCTGAGCAAGCTGGCCAGGATTTGGCGGGATTGAGCATCCATATCAACGCGCTCCTCGGGCTGCCCGGCGCCGCGACGCCAGCCCAATCCCGCCCAGGATCAGCAGCCCGCCCACGCCGTGAAACCACTGAATTTTTTCGTTCAAGAAGATTACGGCCAGCCCGCTGCCAAAGACCGGCATCAGGTGGATGAACAGCCCGGCCCGGTTGGCGCCGACCAGCTCCACCCCGCGGTTGTAGCAGAGATAGGCCAGAATCGAGGGGAAGATCGCGATGTAGCCCACCGCCAGCAGCGTGGTCAGATTGAGCGGCATCGCCTGCACCGTCACATGCTCCCAGAGATACAGCGGCAGCAGCAGCAGCGCCCCGCCGGCAAACGTCACGGCCAGAAAGCTCAGCGGGTGGATGGGAGGACGGCGGCGCAGCAGCGTCGTGTAGGCCGCATAGGCGATCACCGCGATCAACACCAGCGTGTCGCCCCAGTTCAGCCGCAGCGTCACCAGCGCCGCCAGCTCGCCCCGCGCCACGATCACCAGCGTGCCGATGAACGACACGCCAATGCCGGGAACCTGACGCCACGTGATGGTTTCGCGAAAGAACAGCCACGACAGGCCGACAATCCAGACCGGCATCGTCGTCTGCATCAGTACGCCGTTGATTGCGGTGGTGAAGCGCAGGCCCATGTAGACCAGCGTGTTAAAGGTCGCAATCCCCAGCACGGCCAGCCCGAACAAAATCCGGCGGTGGCGCACAATCACGGGCCAGTCCCGCCGCACGTGGCGCCAGGCGATCAGCGCCATCAGACTGGCGCTGACCAGCCAGCGCCAGAAGGCCAGGCCAATCGGCGGCACGCTGCCGGTGACCGCCCGCGCCACCACGACGTTGGCCGACCAGAACAGCGGGGCCAGCGTCAGCAGCAGATACGGCTGGTGGGTAAGCCACTGAAGCAGCGTGGGCGGACGGGGCGGCACGGCAGGGACGGGATAGTCAGGCATACGACGACCTTAGATGAAAACCGTACAGCCGCGCTGCTCAAGCTGGTCAAGCCAGGGCGGGATGGCGGTCAGGCTATTCCAGCGCAGGTCGAGCTTCTCCAGCTCGCCCCGCTCGGCCACAAACTTGGGGAGCGCCGGGAGTCCCTGGCCCTTCAGGCTCAGCGATTGAGCGGCGTTCATCGGTGCGGCGCCGCGTCCCGGGCCGGATTGCGCAGCACGCCGACGACATCGTTCGCGTGCTCAGGATGCTGGTTCGCGCTCAGCCGAAAGCCCAGGCTGCGCATCACCGCAATCGATGCGGCATTCTCGCCATCAACCGAATAGGCAATCTGGGGCAGCCGCAGCTCGCTGAAGGCATAGTCGATCACCGCCCGACAGGCCTCGGTGGCATAGCCCTGGCGCCAGAAATCGCGGCCCAGGGCATAGGAAAGCTCGATCTCAACCCGTGCGGTCGGCTCAGCGGGCGCATCCTCCCACCTGATCCAGCTGGCGAGATAGAACTGCAGGGCGACCAGCCCGATCAGCGCGGCGTCGGCTTTACGCACCACGGCGAGAAATCCCCAGGCTGCTATCGCGCAGCTGAAAACTGCGGTAGACCATGCGCTCGCGCACCTCCTCAAGCGTGCGGGTCTGGCCACAGAAAAAGCGGCACACCGCGGGATCGGCGTAGACACCCTGGTGGAGCGCGGCGGTATCGTCCACGGTCAGCGGGCGAAGGTGCAGGCGGTCGGTGTCAAGAATTTTCACAGGCTCTCTCACGCTAAAAATCGGTTGCAGGTCGAGTATAGCATACAACGTTTAGCTCACTCGATAGGTGTTTTCTGCACCGCCACCGCCAGTGCAGGGGCTGAAGATGACCGCTATGACTGGCGCGTGGGGAGCAGAACCTGCGCCAACCTGAGCGCCGAGCACCTGGCCGATTTCGCCGAGATGGCGGGCATGGAGTACCTGCACATCGACCAGTAGACCAGGGTGCCGAGCTTCAAAAAAGAGCTGCGCTGGAACGGTCTGTACTATCATCTTGGCCAAAGGCTTGTAGCGGCGGGCAACTTCTATTATTATGCTGCTGGTTTGAAAGAAAGGACAACAATGAACGAATACACCGCCCGCTGGTTCGATCTCTTTCTACGCCCAATCGACCAGCAGCAGACCGCCCGCGAGGTCGCGTTTGTGGCCCGCCACCTGCCGCAGCCGCGCTACTCAACCCTGGTCGATGTCTGCTGTGGCAGCGGGCGCCACGCGCACCAGCTGGCCGCCGCCCACTACACGACGATCGGCATCGACCGGGACGCCCGCTCGATCGCCCAGGCCCGCGAGCGGGCGCTGCCCAACGAAACCTATCTGGAGCACGACATGCGCCAGCTGCCTGAGCTTGGGCTGCAGGCCGATGCGGCACTGTGCCTGTGGCAAAGCTTTGGCTATTTCGATCCCGCCGCCAACCAGGCCGTCCTCCGCGATATCGCCGCGCTGCTCCCGGCCAGCGGCAGGCTGCTGCTGGACATCTACCATCGCGATTTTTTTGCCGCCCACCAGGGCACTCGCACATTTGAATTGAGTGGCACGCAGATCACCGAAACCAAAACGATGGTCAATGATCGGCTGCAGGTCACGCTGGCTGAGGCTGATGGAACACCGATTGATAGCTTTGACTGGCAGGTCTTTACGCCCGCCGAATGCCTGGCGCTGGCCCACGCGGCCGGATTGACCTGTGTGCTGCAGTGTACGAACTATGCCGAGCAGCAGCGGCCAGCCGCAACCTTGCCACGGGTGCAATATATTTTCGCGAAGCACGCAGGCGCATGAAACCGAGGAGTTATGGCAATCCCCCAGAAGCGGGCGTAGTCGAAGGAGGGTTGGATGCCAAATCAGGACGATATCGCTCACCAGCAGCGGAATCCGCGACGAGCGCGCCGAGATCAGCCGGATCAAGACGACGCTGCGCGGCTGGGCTGTCGCGGTCGAGGATTTCCCCGATGACGAGGCATCCGCGCCCAGCTCAGCGGATCGAGCACCAGCGCCGCCCACCCAACCAGCGCCGTCTGCTGGGCGGCGGCTGAACGCCACATGAAGCATTCGTTCCTTCTGTCGTGAGCGGGGAGGGTGCTCAACCCCAATGTTCATTAATAATGGCCCGTTTGGACAGAATCTTAGGCATGCTTCGGATAGTGAACAAGCCGCACAGCTTCAAAGCACCAGCGCATCCATAGCGTTGACTCGCAATCCCAGCCCCAGAGATTTGGCTCGCTGGAGCGCGTAGCGTGTTCGCCGCGCTCCGTCAGATGCAACGCATCGTAGTCCTGGCTGAACCGCGCAAAATCAATCCTTTGTGGTGGGGTCTCACCGAGATAGAGTGGGAGCGGATAGCGGGCGATGACCGTGCGCAGATCATCGTCATGATCGATGGTGTAGATGCGAGCGACCGGATTGGGTGTCAGGACACTCCAGTACAGATCGTCGGGGTTGGGCAGCACACTCGCAGCGCCATACTCTGTACGATAGAAATCAACCCAGGCCGATGTATGCGTATCCGGCTGATAGGTGGATGTCCACAGGCCGCCGCGTGGTTTGATCGCGTAGTTGGCGATCGGCTGCATAAGCTCTGGCGTGGGTGTAGCAATGGTGAGGAGGAGTTGTGGGTGCATGGGCTAATCCTTTCGGTTGCAATCTCTACATTGGTCTGCTTTGCTTAAAGCCCCAAAACGGTGCAGTTCATAGAGTGTTCTCCTTGGTTCATGAAGATGTATGCTACCAATGTATGATAATGTCAAGTGGCACTATCAATGATGATCGTAGCGGCAGGCTGGGTGGAGTCATCGTAGACTGGATCGCCGTATTTCAGATTCAATGTTTGCTATAATACGCTGACACTACTGGAAGGAGATTTCTATGAATGCGGTGACAGTCAGTGAAGCAAAACGCAATCTGGAGCAGATGATTGATCGGGTGATCGCGGATGCCGAACCCACCATTGTGGTCACCGAGTCCGGGCAGCAGGTCGTGGTTCTCGCGCTTGATGAATACAATACTTGGCAAGAAACCCTGTATCTGCTGGCAAATCCGATCAACGCCGACCATCTGCGGCAGTCGATTCGTGCGGCCGAGGCAGGCCACACCCAGGAACACGAGCTATGCGATTAGTCTTTACACAAGCGAATTGATCCGCCGCCTAAAACCACGAACAGCCCGCGGTGGGCTGCTGGTGGTGGGAGAGGCTTGCGCTATCAGGGGAGGATTGTAATGCCAAGTCAGGAAGATATCGCCCGCCAGCAGGAGCGGCTCAGCGTGCACCGCCACAACCTGGCCCACTATCTACGCCTCCAGGCACTGCATGGCGAGGCCTTTGCGCCGCCATATTTCAGCACCTGCATCGACGACGAGCGCACCGATATCAGCGGGATCAAGGCGACGCTGAACGGCTGGTCCGTCGCGTTCGAGGATTTCCCCGATGACGAAGCGCCCACACCCAGCTCGGCTGATCGATCCACAGCGCCGCCCAGGCCGCGAGCCGCCCGACCAGCGCTGTGGATCGGCCTGGGGCTGGCGGGAGCGCTCCTGGCTGGATTATTCATTTGGAAGCTCCAGCGCCCAGACAAGATTGCCGCCACGCCCACCAGCGCCCCCGCAACCGCCGCGCCAACCGCCCTCGCTGCGGCCACCATATCAGTAGACACTATTCGTGACAAAATATTGCTTGCACCATATCCCACTGCGGCAGAAAGCATTCTGAGTGAGTTCTGGAGTGAAGGGCATTCAGGATTTCATGCTAATCATCACTATGATCCAGCGGGGTGCTCCGACCAAGGCTATGGCTTAGCCTGGAATATTCATTATGATGGTCGATTCTTGCGAGATCGTGTCCTCGTCTTTTCAACCCCCAAGAACTTTACGATGCTTCCTGGAGAGGGAGCGTGGTAAGTTCAAGTATGTCTTCATCCAGGAGTATATCTAACTGCCGAAGATGTGGGAAAACTTCAGGCAGCGTTGCTACAAAAAAAGCACCAAGGCCGCTGGTTCTATGAGCCAAGCAACTGACGACGGCTCTGCTATCCAGCAGGACCAGCCCGAACTGGTCGTCGCGGCGATCCACGCGCTGGTGAGAATGGTGCGGGCACGGTAAGATCGCCGGGTTGGGTGGCTAAAACCACGAACAGCCCGCGGTGGGCTGCTGGTGGCGGGAGAGGATGTAATCAGGTTAGGGAACATTAGGCATTTTACCGATTACTCTTTGCCTTTCAGATATCCCTGAACAGTGGATCGTAGCCGATCAGCATATTTGTAGAGATCATCAATCTCACTGATGACGATCTTTTCCTCTTTACGCTCCGGGCCGTCAAACAGACTGATCGATTTCTGCGCGGCATTGAACCACAGGCGGCAGATAGGCTTGCGATTATTATCATCGAAGAGAATGCCACAGTAGGTTTGCTTATCGCGAATCACCACGCGCTTTATGTCGACTAATTCACGCACAATCGCGCGAACAATGTAGTACGCCTCCATCTCTTCGATGGTGGTCACCGACCCACTCTCAATCTGCCCTTTTGGTTCTTCTTCTAGAGGAACAGTAGTTGGCGGTGCGGTGATAGTGGCGATCTGCTCTTCCTGAATCGTGATATGAGACTCGGTCCCAAGGGCAGTTTTCAAACGTGCGTTGATCTGGTCATTGATAAACTGGCGCAATGCTCGATGCGTTGTTTGGGTAAACTGCTCCCGCACCCCCTGCGTCATCCGACCTGGGTAGACCTGTCCAGCGAAGAATTTTACAAACTCCTCGGAAGGATTCTGCAATTGCTCACCCATAATCCGCTTGATCGCGCTGGTGTACTTCAACTCACTGGCAGTGGTCAAAATACCGCTCAGATCAAACACTGCCTTGGTAAACTTTTTGAGTTCCTCGACATCCTGCTCGCGAATATCAAGCATATTAAACTCAAAGAATGGCTTGGTATCCATCTTATTGGAGGCTTCAAGATCGGTGTAAAACCAATAGAGAATGCCGTTCGTCAACACGCTGAAACGCGCATCGGTGACGCTGAAATAGCGATAAAGCTGCGAGGCATGCTCTTTGCTGAGGTCAGCGGCATGATGTTTACACTCAAACAACATAATCGGCTTGCCATCACGCAGAATGGCATAATCAACTTTCTCACCTTTTTTGATGCCAATATCGGCGTTTAGCTCAGGGGTGACTTCGAGGGGATTGAAGACATCGTAGCCGAGGGCGGCGATAAAGGGCATGATAAAGGCGTTCTTTGTGGCTTCTTCGGTCTGGATATGGTCAACTTGCTTGGGGATGCGGGCCGACAGCTCACGGAGGCGATCAATGAAATCCATCCATGTACCTGCTCTCTTGACACTATAACAACGAGGATTCCCCCGAGTATGGCAGCCTTGCCAACCCCCGTCAATAGCCCTATCGTCACATCCACAGGCCCAATACATTCACACCACGGAAACACTTCTGAATTACAGAAGACCTAAAACTCACACCAACTAAGCTTTAGGGGGTGCAGGGGGATGAAAACCCCATGCGTCTCCCTCCGGCGGAGGGACGGAAGGGAGGCGAATCAAAAGCTGCCAACTATTCTTATGAGAACCCATAAACCCTGCGTCATATCAGCGTCTGGAAGTGCACCACAGCATTAACAAGTGTGACATCCACAACCATCCCCGCGACACCACAGCC
>DAOTUS010000416.1:0-7422 GCA_034437415.1 Herpetosiphonaceae bacterium | reverse complement strand
GGCCCGCCCTGATTTGTCGGTGTTAGTGGCATAGTTCCTAGCTCCTTGTCTTGCTCGGATATATCTGATCAGCGCCATGATTCATGCAGAACGTGTACCCTAAAGCAACGAGGCATGGGGTGGTGCCTCCCATGCCTCGTTGCGCTGTCTAGCTGATTAACTTAGGGGCTGTAGTTTTCTGTCTCCCAGGCAATCTGAAGCTGATTGTGCTCGTCGTAGCTGTAGTGGGCGAAAAAAGGCGCAGCGCCAGCCTGACTCGCCAGCACGCGGGGCAGCAGAATCGCCAGATCATCGACGAGGTCGGCGGTTGGCAGATTGTGGATTGCGTGCCACTCCAGGCTGCCCTCGGCACAGGGCGTGGTTGTGCGCTCGGCGGCCAGCGCGGTCCAGACAAACAGCATAATCCCAACCGGCGCGCCGCTGTCGATCTGGACAATCCCGCAGAGGCGCAGGTTCGTGACCTGCAGCCCGGTCTCTTCGTGGATCTCGCGCCAGGCCGCCGCCTTGATATCCTCGCCGCGCTCAATGTGTCCGCCAACCCCATTCAGCCGATTGGCCCAGATTCGTTTGGTCGGTGCGCCGCGCAGCAGCAGGACGGCGGCTTCAACGCCGTCGCCGTGAAGCACAAAACACAGCGCCCGCGGAATGGTCTGCCAGCGCTGCAAGCTATTCGTAATCCCTTGATCTTCACGGCCCATGAGTGCCCTCGGCGCTAGCGCGAAACCAGAACGTCAGGCCCGGAGCGACCCGGTGCCCTTGACTCTGGCCATGCCCATCAGAGCCTCGGCGGAGTTGGGGTCGAGCTTATAGGCGGTTTCGTAGGCCTGCTGGGCTTCGGCGGTGCGCTTGGTTTCCAGCAGAGACTGGCCTTTTCCGCACCAGGCTTTGGCGTCGCGGGGATTTAATTTCAGCGCCTGCTCGAAATAATACATCGCCTGCTTGGGCTGATTCAGCTCCAGCGTGGCCATGCCCATGCTGCGCCACGTCTGTGGATCGCTCGGATCGAGCTTGGAGGCGAATTCGTAGGCTTGAAAGGCCTCGCGGGGGAGCGCCAGCGCGCTGTAGACCCGGCCGCGTCCCAGCCAGGCCCGACGCTCTTTGTTGTCCACCGCCAGCGCCTTGTCGTAGGCCTCCAGCGCCTCGCGGAGCTGATACAGATACTCGTGGGCCTCGCCAGAGAGCCAGTACAGCCGCACTTTCTCATCATTGGTCGGGCTAAGGCTCAGCGCATGCTCATAGGTTTTAAGCCCATCGCTATACGCCAGCAGGGCCACCTGGCACATCCCCAGGTTGATCCAGTAGGTGGTTTTTAGCGGCTCTAGCTCGGTCGCCCGCCGGAAACACTTCAGCGCGGCCCCGTTCTCGTGCAGCGACATGTGCGCCACGCCCTTGGCGTTGGTCTCGACCGCCTCCGAGGCGGCGTTGGTCTTCAGCTCCGGCCGCGGCAGCTCCTCGCCAATATGATATTTGCGCAGCCACTGCAGATCCAGCTCCAGCTCGTCAAAGGTCTGGTAGCGGTCGGCGGGCTTTTTGGCCAGACAGCGCAAAAGCACGTGATCGCAGCCCCGCCGCAGATTGGGCTTAACCTCGGAGGGCGTTGGCGGTGGAACATTGCAGTGCAGATGGGTCAGCTCGGCAACCGTCGCGGCCTTGAACGGCAGATCGCCGACCATCAGCTCGTACAGCATCACGCCCAGCGAGTAGATATCGCTGGTGGTGCCGAGCGGCGAGCCAGGAATACGCTGCTCCGGCGACATATACGGCTGTGAGCCGCCAAACAGGTCGCTGGCGTGGCTCACAATCTTGGGCGCGTCGTGGCCCTTGGTGTCGTGGCCCCAGTTGGTTTTTTTATGCGTCACGGCCTGGGCCAGCCCAAAGTCGGTCACTTTGGCCACCCCGTCGGGCGTAATCATCACATTGTCGGGCTTGAGGTCGCGATGGATAATCGAGCAGTAATCGTAGGCATACTGCATCCCCCAGCAGATCTGAATCGAGAAGTCCAGAATGTGCTGAAAACGCAGCCGGCCCCGCCGCATCATCTCGCGCAGCGACGAGCCAGAGACAAACTCCATCACAATGTGGGGCCGCCCAGCGATGGTCAAAATTCGCGTGGCCTGCACAATGTTGGGATGCGAGCCAAGCCGCATCCACACCTCGGCCTCGCGGGTAAAGTTGGCCAGGGCGCTTTCGACCCAGGTGAATTTGCGCTGGAACGTTTTCATCGCCACGGTCTGATCGGAGCGCAGGTCGCGCGCAATGTACACCAGTCCCATAAATCCCTTGCGGACATTGCGAACAAGGTAGCGCTGATCGATGATATCGCCTTCCTTGAACTCAATCCCTTTCAGGTTATCGGAGTCATCAGGTTTAGAGAGGAGTTTATCCAGAATCGCCACACGCCACCTCGTTACATGCCACTGATTTTTTCACCACCTATCGATGGCTGTCGCTGGTCTCGGACGAAGGCTGCAAGCTGGTTGCGGAGCGCATCGTCGACCCGTTCACGATGTTTGGGGAGGAAATGTTCGCTGGGTAGTTCATCAGGCGCGAACCACTCATGGTGATCAGCCTCTTCAGTGTTGGTGATTGTACCACCTTTGATATGACATTCAAAGGTTAACACTATTTCGTGTTTTTGTGGCTTTGAGTATACTCCAATCAGCCGCCCAACGTCTACTTCCAATCCTGTCTCTTCCCGAACTTCGCGAATAATGCCTTCGGTGGCGCTTTCGTGCGGCTCAACGCCGCCACCAGGCAGATTCCACCAGCCGCTATCGGCCCGCCGTGAGAGTAAAACGCGGCCGCTCTCGTCCCGAATAATCGCGAATGCGCCCACGCGATGGGTTGGTGGATGGCGTTGCACCATTGCTGTACTCCTTCATTAGTATATGAATCTGTCTGATCCGACGGGTTCGGCTAGCGCCCCTACTGGACGCTGAAGGCCAGAATATCGATCCGCGAGTTGGTCAGCTCAATCCAGTCGCCCGTCTGAAGCCGCTCGCTGCCGATCACCGCGCTCAGATCCGCGCCAGTCACGGTCGTTCGGAGGCCAATCGTGCCGCCGCCAATGTCGATCAGCAGCTCGGTGTAGAGCGAATCGTAGTCGAGCTTCCGATGCTGCTCCCAGGTCAGCACGCGCCCGATCTGGCCGAACGCCGCTGGCATAGTGCTGATGCCGGAATGGGCGTGTGGTGGCACCGCCAGCCCACGCCGCTGCTGGCCTGGCGGCTGAAGCTGAATCCGGCTGAGCTGAAAAATCAAGCGGGCGATCCCGGCCTGCCCCGCCGCCGCCGGATCAACCCGGTGGTGGCGGTCGACGACCCCCAACTGGGCTTCGTCGGCCAGCCGCAGCACAATCAGCGGGAGGTAGCGGGCGCCATCGGGGTGGAGACGCCCAGGATGCAGCTCGACAAACGTGGCCGGCAGCGCGACCTGTTCAAGGTTGGGAAAGCGCATAGTGTTCGCCGATCGGTGTAGTGCTATCCAACATCACGCAGGTTTGCAGCGGAGAGCAGGGCGAGTTTACTGGCGGCGGCGGCGATTGTCTCGGGCTTTTTGGCAAAACAGAACCGAATCATCCCCGACTGATAGCCGTCGTGGTAGAACGCCGAGGGTGGAATGGCCGCAACGCCGAGGGCGGTGGTGAGATAGCGACAAAAGGCGACATCATCATCCCAGCCCAGCGCCCGCATATCGGCCATGACAAAGTAGGTTCCCGCCGGCGCCGCCACGCCAAATCCCGCCCCGGCCAGCGCGTCAACCAGCTCGGCCCGGCGGGCGGCGTAGAACGCGATCAGCTGGCGCTCGTAGGCCTCGCCTGCATCAAGGGCCGTGACCATGGCCGTCTGCAAGGGCGTTGGGCTGGCAAAGGTCATAAACTGATGCACCCGCCGCAGGGCCTCGCTCAACGGCCCGGCGGCGATGGCATAGCCAATTTTCCAGCCAGTCAGGCTGAACGTCTTGCCGGTGCTGCTGATGGTAATTGTGCGCTCCCACATCCCCGGCAGCGTGGCAATTGGAATGTGGACTGCGTCATCAAAAATCAGCCGCTCATACACTTCATCACTAATCACCACCAGATTATGTTCGATCGCCAGCTCTGCCACCGCCAGCAGCTCGGCGTGTGACCAGACTTTACCAATTGGATTGTGCGGTGTGTTGAGCAGAATGGCCCGAGTCTGCGGGGTGATCGCGGCTCGCAGCGCCTCGACGGGCAACGCCCAATCCGGCTCGGGGAGCCGCACGTAGCGGGGCACCCCGCCCGCCATCAGCACATCAGGCGGATAGGCGTCGTAGTACGGCTCGAAGACAATAACCTCATCGCCAGGGTTAACCACGGCCAGAACGGCGCTCAACAGCGCCTCGGTCGCCCCGCTTGTGATCGTAATCTCGCGCTCAATATCCAGCTCGTGACGGTAGTGGCGCGCCCACGAGCGGGCCACCGCCTCGCGCAGCGCCCGAATACCCTGGCTGGGCGCATACTGGTTCAAGTCAGCATGGATGGCCGCACAGGCAGCATCCTTGAGAAAGGCCGGTCCGGCAAAATCTGGAAACCCCTGCGCCAGATTGATCGCATTGTGCTGGGCAGCCAGGGCGCTCATCTCGGTGAAAATTGAAGTCCCAAAACGCTTAAGCCGATCGGCTATAAATAATGTCATGGACAGGATCCTTACAAAGTGAAATAACTGCGTGGGTTACGCTGAAACCTTATTCAACCATACGGCGATCTCGTTACCGTCAAGTGCGGGCAAGTTGGTTTATTAATTTAAGGGATTGGGAATTCCTTAAGTTGTAAAACCACTCCTGCTAGGCCAACCAGGTTGCGCTGCAACGTGTATGGGAATGTTAATCTGGCTCTATTGCAGGTGAATACGGTATAGCGTATTATAACTATAGGCCAACATGGGTGTCTGTCAATATAGGACAAAAGTATTGACAGACAAATCTTAAATTGTGTTATAATTTTTCCAAAACCAAAGGACTGATTATGTCCATCAGAGCCTTAATCTGGAATTGGCCTATGGCGGTACAGATTGGGAACAACCCATATTACAACAACTCACAATTCGACGCTCAGCCCGCCAGCATCTCGCAGGTTTAGGCTGTTTTGTGGTCTCATTCTTGCCCAGGCGTTACTGGCTGGATGTAGTGAAGGTCAAGGATTAGTCTTTAGCACTCCTACCGTAGGAACAACGCTGCCAGCTACCCAGCAAACCAACGTTAATCCCACACCGGCGGCGTCAACTCAGGCAGTCGAACCAACCATACCGGTCGAGCTGCCGACCACGATATCGACTGTACCGGTGGTAGAGGCACCAACAGCTTCACCTGAACCCGTTGAACCAACCGTTGTCGTCGTCCAGCCGCCTGCAGGTGAAGCGGCCTGGAATGCCCAAAAAGTTGATGTGGTGGCGTTTGAGGCACCGCGGAACTATGTGGCCCCTGGCAGCGTCTTACTCTGGTGGTATGACCCGAGCGCGGCGCAATTTGTTGGCTTAGGCTATATCAAGTCACCAATTGCGGCGAGCGGACAATTTCGTTTACGTTGGAGCGGTTTAGCGGCATTAGCCGTACTCTATCAAATTAACACAGATTACGGTTTAGTGCTTGACCCTAGCGTTGTAGAGCGAGTGAGAAGAGCGGGCTACACCGGGGATAGCATCGAAACCTTTGTCTATCTTGCACCCGACATTGTCCCGCAATAGCACGGTGTAAGCAGAAGGAGACTGACCGTCATGAGCAGTCGGTATTTAGAAATGGTACGAGGTCAGCGCCGTAAAAGCGGTGGCTTTCAATTTACTGCAAAAACACTGTTGATGATTCTGGCGGTTTTTGCAATGATAGGCTCAGCGGTTTACTGGTGGGGCATTCAAAGTGTCCTGACTCCCAATAAAGTTGTCGCTGGCGCATTTACATTAATTATGGTGCTGGCGCCGCCAAGCTTGATAAGTTTCTTAATTCCCTGGTCGCCAGCTGGCATGTTGCTCCAAAAGATCAATGCCCGAACCTGGGGCTATATGGTGATTGTCTTTTGTGCAATGGTCTTGGTCTACTACTCTTTTACGATTCAATACCAATGGTGGCTGGCCCAGGATGTGGTTAGGAATTCGGGAATTGTATTACAGCAAGTCTTAGTTGGTTTGATTGGCTTTATCTTTATCCCAGCCCTCCTCTGGACTCCGATCTCAAGTGAAGAGCTGGTCGAACAGATTCGGCAGGCTCACCTCGTCCGGCGCTACGAACTGCAAACTCAGGCTGATATCGCGATCTTGCGCAATACCTTGCTCCGCGCTCAGGAAAAAGCTCTGATTGGCTTTGCCAACTTAACTGTCCAGGAAAAAGAAGAGCTGGCCTCGGTGATGCGTGGGCTGGTGCGTGGCATTGATACAACCATGAAGGAGCTGGCCAGTAGTGTCAAGACGGTTAGCGGCACGATTACACCATTCTCTTCCCTGGAAGACAATGATGATATCAAGGGCTACCTTGACTATGTGGCCGATAGCTTGATGGATACCAGTATCAGCCCAACCAATCGGCGTGAAGGCGCTCCAAGCGGCACAACTGGCGCACTAGAACGTCAATCCGGCACCTATAATGGCTCGCGCTAAATCATTACACCAAAGGGAGGCCTACCATGCGTGGCAGAATGTATACCACCGACTCACATTTAATTGATGAGGATATAGAAGAATTAGTTGATGAGTTGGCAATGAAGCTCTACTCCACGATGGGCCCAAAAGTGTATTTACTCAGCCGTCGTGACCTCGCCGAGCTCGTAATCCAGTATATCGAAGATTTGAATCCAAAAGATCAAGAGACGATTCCCTGGCTGATGTGGGATCTATTTCAAGAGGGTATGGAATTAGAATTTGGCTAGATAGCAGTATTGTTTTGACTTAGAGCACACCGTCATTCATTCCGAATGGCGGTGTTTTGCTTGACGTGCCTCGGGCCTATCGCTACACTAGATGGCAGCACAAACGTGTCTGGGAAGGTTGAAGGAGCATTATGCAAACGCATGCTCACATTGATATTGAGCTGCCCGCGCCACTTGAGGCTGTGCGCGCCACGCTGCTGGCCGCTGACTGCTGGCCCCTTGGCGCGGCCGTCACGCCAACCTGCTGGCGGTGGTTTGGCCACACCTGGCAGGTTCGCACGCACCACGATCGCTATGCCTTGCGCTGGACGGCTGAATCGGCCACGGCTCCCGGCTGGCACTGCTATACCACGATCCAGCTGCTGGCGGCGGCAACCTCAACCCACCTGCGCATCCACGTTGCCCTCGATCAGCCGCTGGCCTCCCGGCGTAGCCCGCTCAGGCAGTGGCGTGAGGCGCGGCAGCTTCGGCAGGCGGTGCGGCTGGATCTCACCCGTTTGCGCCAGCAGTGGGCCATCCGAGCGCCGTCGTCGGATGATCTGGAG
>DAOTUS010000415.1:0-9697 GCA_034437415.1 Herpetosiphonaceae bacterium | reverse complement strand
ACCTGGGGCGAGGGCGCTACAGGTGGCGGGGCAGCGGAAACATTGGCCAGGCTCAGCGCATTCAGGCGCACAATCAAGGGATCCACGCGCTCGTCGGTGGGCGGCGGCTCGCCAACCTTGGCGGCCAGCGCCAGCAGCACATCGGCGCTGGACAGCAGCACATCATTCAAGGGCGGCGACATCTTCAGCTGCCCCGAGCGCAGATCGCCCAGGACGCTCTCCATGGCGTGGGACAGCCGGGCGGTCTCAACCTGGCCCAGCATCCGCGCCGAGCCTTTGACAGTGTGGGCGGCGCGAAAAATCCCGTCCAGGGTGCCCCGATCGGCGGGCTGCGACTCAAGCGCCAGCAGCCCGCTGGTCAGCGAGCGGACGTTCTCTTCGGTTTCCTCGCGGAACTGGCCAAAAAAGGCCGAAAGATCAAAGTTCGTCATGTGGCACTACTCGTAGGATGAATTATTGGCATCAAGGTTGACGAGCGAGTGCAGGCGCCCTGCAATAGCGGTGAGTTTGGCGGCGGCCTCGGCGGTCTGGCGCGACCCGGAGGCGGTCTGGCGGGAGACCTCGGCGATCTCGCGCATGGTTTCGACGACCTGCTCGGAGGCGGTCTGCTGCTGGGCGGTCGCCAGGCTGATCTCCTGGGCCAGCTGGGCGGTGCGCTCGCCGAGCACCACGATCGAGTCCATCTCCTGACCGGCGCGGTGGGCCAGCGAGACGCCCTGCTCGACCTCTTTGACGCTGTCCTCGGTCGCCAGCACCGAGGCGTTGGTCGCGGCCTGAATTTCGGCGATCACGCCTTTGACCTCGCGGGCCGCCGCCAGCGTGCGGTTGGCCAGGCTTTTGACCTCGGCGGCCACCACGGCGAAGCGCCGCCCGTGCTCGCCGGCCCCGGCGGCCTCGATGGCGGCGTTCAGGGCCAGCAGATGGGTCTCATCGGAGACATCGTCGATCAGGGCGATGATCTCGCTGATATGCTGCGAGCGCTCGCCCAGGCTCAGAACCCGCGCCGAGACCTCCTGAACGCGGCTTTTGATCCGCTCCAGGCCGTGGATGGCCTCGTCGACCGCCTGCTGGCCGGAGGCCAGCGACTGCAGAGTCTGCTGGGCCGCGCCAGTCACCTGATCGGAGGCTCCGGCGATCTGGCGGGCGGTGTAGCCAAGCTCCTCAATCGTCGAGGAGACCTCGGAGACCGCCGAGGCCTGCTCGGTGGCGCCCGAGGCCTGCTGCTGGGAGGCGGCCGAGAGCTGGGCGGCGGCGGTGGCGAGGTCGGTGCCCAGCTCAATCTGCTGGATATTCTTCTCCATCAGCTGCTCGTTGGCCTTCATCATGTCGTTGGCCCACTGGTCGCCCTGCTCGGCATACTCGGCCAGCGCCCGGCTGAACATCGTCGTCAGCGCGATGGTCGTGATCAGGCCGACAATAAAGAGGACCGCGCCAATCGCAAAAACCCCGGCCTCGCGCTCCTGCAGGTCCACCTTGAAGCGCTGCAAAATATTGAACTGGTCGAGGGTCAGCAGAATGGCATACACCGCGGTGATGGCACTCCCAAAGCGCACAATCTCGCGCCAGTGGGCGATCAGGCCAACGATAAACAGCAACACCAGCAGCAGCGACGGGATCAGGCTATTGCCGACCCCGCCATAGGCGATGCCACAGATAAAGATAACGACCGTCACCACCCCGATGATCAGATACATGCCCGATTTAGCGCGACCAGTTTTCAGCAGACGCAGGGTCACCCCGGCCGCAATCATCACACTCGTCATGGTGATAAACAGCACTGGCAGCGTCTTCAGCGGGTCGCGATCATACTCGAACAGCAGCCCCAGGACGACCACCACAATCGGGGCAAACACCGCCGCCCAGCATAAAATGGTCAAGATCGAGCGGCGACGATCGGCCAGGCTCGTAAAATCTAACGAAGAACGGGAACGCGATGTCGCCATGGGGAACTCCTTCACGGTATCATGAAATTGGCCTGGCTGACCAGCCAGTAGGTAATCACAAAGGCTTCCAGATCGAGCACCACACACGGGGTGTCATCGAGCAAAATCACGCCACTGACACTTGGGTCCAGAATCGAGTCGTGGACGAGCGTCGGCAGGGCCAGAACAGTCTCCGGCAGCGTAACCAGATCATCGACTCGGTCGACGACGATCCCAATCCACTCTTTGTTATACAAAATCAGCAGCGCGAAGCGAAAATCCAGCTCCCGTGGCGGCGGGTTGCTCAGGGCGGCCAGATCGCACAGCGGAATGCGGCCCCAGCGGGTATGCAGCGTCGTGGTTGGCGCGCCCGAATCCCGAACTCGCTCAATCCCGCGGACGATTGCGGCCGGGATAGCGAAGCGCTGAGCGCCCAGCCAGACTGGATAGAACTCGCTCATTTAGTAGGCCACCGCCAGCAGCGTTAGCACCGCCTCGAGATTGAGCAGGCTGGCCAGCCCCAGCGGCGATGCAATCAGGCCGCCGCTGAGGCTCGATCCGCCGACCGGGGCTAGCTCGATGCTGGCGGTGTCGAGCGGGAGCATATCGGCGACATAGTCAGCGACGATCGCGACATCGACCCCGCTGAAGTGGGCGAGCAGAAAGCGGGTGCGCCGGGTGGGAGCTTCGACCTTGAAGCCGAGCAGCACGCGAATATCAAGTGCGGTCACCAGCGCGCCACGCTGATTGATAATCCCGACAATCGCTGGGGGCGTGCTGGGAACCGGGGTGGGTGTGCGCCAGCGCTCGATGCCGCGAACCTGCTCGACCGGCAGCACAAACCATTCGCTACTAAGCTGAAAGAGGATAAATTGCGCTGAAGAATCAGACAGATCGGGCACAAATCACCTATGGTTTTCTACTACCCTGTGTAAGAAATATACCTGATTATGGTGCTGAGAATCGTGCCTAGCATAGCCCCAAGAACGGGGACTGTCAAGCCAGCCAAAAGTTGCCAGTTTGGCAATTCCATCATTGGGAGCCGCGCGATAAAATCCTGCCCATACATTGGTAAGATTTACCCATATATTGCTAAAACAGGTCTGAAACGCGGGCAAAAAGAATAACGCCTGCGCCAACTATGCTATAATCGTTCGCCGATAGCCTAACGCTATCAACGGCCTGTCTGAGTTCCCCGCGCAATGGCGTTGGACAGGTTTTCAGGGGAGTAACAGATACCTTAGGAGGATCCCCCATCATGCAGAAGCGTGTATTTACGCTCCTTATGTTGCTTGTGCTGGTACTGCCAGTGCTGGCAGCATGTGGCGCAACCGATGCCACATCGACCACCGCCCCGGCAACCGGCGCAACCACCGCCCCGGCAACCGTAGCGCCAACTGAAGCTGCTGCAGCAGCCACCGATGTGCCAGCCACGAGCGGTCTGCGCATTGGCCTAGTCACCGACGTTGGCAAAGTCACCGACGGCACCTTCAACCAGTACGCGTACGAAGGCCTGAAACGGGCTGAGACCGAGCTGGGCGTGCAGATCGACTTCGTCGAAACCACCAACTCCTCGGACTACGAGAAGAACATCGATCAGTTCGCCACCCAGAAATACGACCTGATCATCGGCGTGGGCTTCTTGATGGGCGATGCGATCAAAGCATCGGCCGCCAAGTACCCCGACCTGAAGTTCGCCATCGTCGACTTCGCCTACGACCCAACCATCCCAAATGTTAAAGGCCTCGTATTCAACGAAGACGAAGCCGCATTCCTGGTTGGCGCCCTGGCCGCGCAGCTCAGCGAGAGCGGCAAAATTGGCGCGGTTGGTGGAATTGAAATTCCCCCGGTCCAGAAGTTCCTGCTTGGCTACGAAGCTGGCGCCAAGTACATCAACCCCGACATCGAAGTAATGAAGGTCTATGTTCCTTCATTCACCGACCCAGCCCAGGGTTCAGAGGCCGCTAAGAACCAGATCTCCGAAGGCGCCGACGTCATCTTCGGTGCTGGCGGCCAGACCGGCTCGGGCGCCATCCAGGCCGCCGCTGAGCAAGGCGTGTTCGTGATTGGCGTTGACCAGGACGAATACAACACCACCTTCAAAAAAGGCCCCGCTCCGATGCTGGCCAGCAGCGCCCTCAAGCGCGTTGACAACGCCGTCTTCGAAGTAATCAAAGAGCTGGTTGATGGCACGTTCAAGGGTGGCCTGTACATCGGCACCGCCGCCAACGGTGGCGTTGACTACGCACCATTCCACGACGCCGTGATCTCTGACGAAATCAAGGCTAAACTTGACGAAATCAAAGCCGCTCTGGCCGACGGATCGCTCAAAACCGGCGTCACACTCCCATAATCCAGCCAGGCTCAACGACCAAACGGGGTGCGAAATTCGCACCCCGTTTGGCGTTTGTGTGGTATCATCTGCGCTAAATTCAGGCACGAATAAATAGCATAAGTACAACGTTGTGGTTTATGAACAGAGGCTCGTGGGATCCGCATAGCCCAAATCCAGCACCCCTGACACGAACCACCTCCTTGAACGTACATCTTCTTTTTTCTTTGCAGTAGCTAGAGGAGCGCCGTGTGAGCAACACCGTCCTTCCCGCGCTAGAAGTCCGCGACATCACCAAACAGTTCCCTGGCGTGCTGGCGAATGATCACGTCTCATTCACCCTGATGCCGGGCGAGATCCACGCGTTTCTGGGCGAAAACGGGGCTGGAAAATCCACCCTGATGAACATCCTGTACGGCCTGTACGATCCCGACGAAGGCTCGATTCTGATCGACGGCCAGACGGTCAAGATCAAAAACTCCGCTGATGCAATTCGCATGGGGCTGGGCATGGTCCACCAAGAGTATGCGCTGGTCGATACCCTGACCGTGACCGAAAATATTATGCTCGGCACCGAGATGCACCGGGGTCCGCTGATCGATGCCAAGCGGGCCAGCCAGCGGGTCAATGCCTTGTCGGAGGAGTATGGCCTGAAGGTGCCGCCTGACGCGATCGTCGGCGATCTGCCAGTTGGGGTTCAGCAGCGGGTCGAGATTCTCAAGGCCCTGTATCGCAACGTGCGGATGCTGATTCTCGATGAGCCAACCGCAGTGCTAACCCCACAGGAGGCCGACGATCTGTTCCGCGTGATGAAAGAGTTCGCCGCGCAGGGCAAATCGATTATCTTCATCACCCACAAGCTGCGCGAGGTGCTGGCGATCGCCGACCGGATCACCGTGCTGCGCCGCGGCCGGGTGGTGGGCACGGCCCTGCCCGCCGAGTCGACCGACCGCTCCTTGGCGGCGATGATGGTCGGCCGCGAGGTAGTCCTCCAGGTTGAGAAAAAACCGGCCAGCCCCGGCGAAGTCGTGCTGGCGGTCGATAAGCTGACCGTGCGCGACGACCGTGGGCTGACCCTGCTCAACAATGTCTCGCTGGAGGTGCGGGCGGGCGAAGTGCTGGGGATCGCCGGGGTTCAGGGCAACGGGCAGACCGAGCTGGTCGAGGCGATCACCGGGCTGCAATCGATCACCAGCGGCCACGTGAAGCTGCTGGAGAAGGATATCACCGCCCGCTCACCACGCACGATCACCGAGCAGGGCGTGGCCTACATCCCCGAGGATCGCAAAGGCACCGGCCTGGTGCTCGGCTACAGCATCACCGATAATATGGTCCTGTCGTCGTACTACAAGCCGCCCTTCGCCAGCGGTCTGACGCTGAACGAGCAGGCGATTCGCGACAACGCCGAGAAGCTGATCAAAACCTTCGATGTGCGTACGCCCTCGGCGGACACGCGGGCCGGCTCGCTGTCTGGCGGCAATCAGCAAAAGATTATTGTCGCCCGTGAGTTTACCCGCGACAACAAGCTGCTGATCGCCGCCCAGCCCACCCGTGGGATTGACGTTGGCTCGATCGAGTTTATCCACCGCTCGATTATCGCCCAGCGTGATGCCGGCGTGGCCGTGCTGCTGGTTTCGGCCGAGCTTGATGAGGTCTTGTCGCTGGCCGACCGGATTGCGGTCATGTATCACGGCGAGATTATGGCCACCCTGCCCGCTGCCGAGGCCACCCGCGAGCGGATTGGCCTGCTGATGGCTGGCGTGCAGCAGGAGTCGGCCAGTGCCTAGCTGTGACAGCACACCGTTTCGATTAAAGAATATGTCATCGCAAAGCCGCCCTAAGCCAGCGGCGACAGTACAGAAAGAGGTAGCGCATGGCTGATCCATCGTCGTCTCACGACCAGCGCGATCCAACCCAGACCCCGGCGGATGTAGCCGTCCAGGCAACTCCTCCCCCGAGCGATACCACCCAGCAGCGGCGCCGTTTCAACTGGATCAGCGAGGGAGTTGTGCCGCTGCTGGCCATTTTCACCGCGCTGGTGATCGGCGCCGTGATTGTGTTTTTCTCGGCTCCGGCGGAAAAAGGCACCCGGATCGAAGTGACGATCAATGCTTTCAAGGGCTTGTTTGTCGGCGCGTTTGGCAACTGGGCCAACCCAAGCAGCATTCCCAACGCCATCTCCGGCACCCTGGTTGAGTCCACGCCGTATCTGCTGGCCGGGCTGGCGGTGGCGCTGGGCTTCAAGGCCGGCCTGTTCAACATTGGGGCCGAGGGCCAGCTGCTGATGGGCGCCATCGCCGCCGCCGCCGTAGGCGTGTGGCTGCCAGCCTGGCTGGGCGTCGAGCGGCTGCCAGCGCTGATCCATCTGCCCCTGGCGCTGCTGGCCGGCGCGCTGGCCGGGGGAGTCTGGGGGGCGATTCCGGGGTATCTGCGAGCCAAAACCGGCGCCCACGAAGTGATCAACACGATTATGTTGAACTATATTGCGCTGCGGGTTCTTGACTATATGATCGTCAACGGGCCAATGCGGGCGCAGGGCGCCTCGCTCCAGCGCACGCCCTACATTCAAGAATCGGCCTCGCTGCCGCGCTTTGTTGGCATCGTGCGAAGCGCCGACCTGACCGAGGGCCAGAACTACCTGCCGTTTGTGAGCACGCCCAGCTCAACCTGGGATCTGCGCATCCACAGCGGCCTGCTGATCGCCCTGCTGGCGGTGGCGTTTGTGTGGTGGCTGCTGCGCCGCACCCCGACGGGCTTCGAGATTCGCACGGTTGGCGCCAACCCCGAGGCGGCGCGCTACGCCGGGATGAACATCACCCGCACCTTCGTGCTGACGATGGGGCTCTCGGGGGCGCTGGCTGGGCTGGCGGGAACCGGGCAGGTGCTGGGGCTGGACCACAACCTCAAGTCGGTATTCTCGGGCGGGCTGGGCTTCGATAGTATTGCGATCGCCCTGCTGGCCAAAAGCAACCCGATCGCCATCATTCCCGCCGCGATCTTCTGGGGTGCCCTCCGCCAGGGCGCTGGCGCGATGCAGATCAACTCAGGTATTTCGATCAACCTGATCAATATTATTCAGGCGCTCGTGATTATCTTCATCGCCGCCGACCAGATTGTCCGCTGGATCTATCGGATCAAGCGCACCGATGGCGGTGGCATGGTATTTAGTCGCGGCTGGGGCAAATAGGCGCTTGATCGCCGGTTAAACATCAGCAAAATCATAATTTTCAGCGTTTGACTGCTGAGTTGAGGTTTCTATGAAATTCTGGACACGCGCCCGGGGAGTGGGAGTGCTGGGCATAGTGCTGACGGTGCTGCTGATGCTCACCGTCAATTCAAATCTTGATCGCAAACTGGCGCAGGAACGCGAGGCCAACCCGGAGCGGGCGCCGGCCTCGCTGTGGGACTACTCCAGCCGTTTGTATATCCCCAAGCCCGGCAACAAGCCCAGCGATCCGCCGCTGACCACGATTACGCTGCCAACTATGGCGACGGTGCTGGTGATTGGCGGGCTGCTGGTGCTTGGCGGGGCGGTGCTGCTGGCCCGCAACCCGGAGCGCCGGGGGATTGCGCCGTACATGAGCACCGTCATCGTGATGAGCTTCATCAGCATTCTGCTGTGGGGCACCGCCGGCGGGGCGACCGCCCGTGGCTCGGATCTGGCGGATACGCTGTCGCGGATTATTCGCATCGCCACGCCGCTGGTGCTTGGCGCGCTGGCCGGGCTGGTCTGTGAGCGCTCGGGGGTGGTCAACATCGGCATCGAGGGCATGATGCTGGCGGCCGCGTGTGCTGGCTACACCTTCGCCCTGATTATGGGCAACCTGTTTAACAACGCCGGGGCCATGCCGGTGTGGATTGGCGTGGTCGCGGCGATTCTGACCGGGGGATTGATGGCATCGCTGCACGCGCTGCTCTCGATTCGCTTCAAGGTCGATCAAATCATCAGCGGCACCGTAATCAACATTATGGCGATTGGGGTGACCGGCTACGTTCGCTCGAACTTTCTGATTAGCTACGAGAGCCCGGTGCGGTCGGGGTTGCCCAACGCGCCAATTCCCCTGCTCTCCGACATTCCGCTGATCGGGCCGATTTTCTTCAACCACAAGCCGATCACCTACATGATGCTGCTGCTGGTTGGGATTATGCATGTGCTGCTGTTCAAAACCGTCTGGGGCCTGCGCACGCGGGCGATTGGCGAGCACCCCAAGGCCGCCGACACGGTCGGCATCAACGTCAACCGCATGCGCTTTCGCAACGTAGTGATTGGCGGCATGATCGCCGGGCTGGGCGGGGCGTGGTTCGGCCTCGAGTCGACCTTTCGCTTCGACGACCTGATGACCAACGGCGCAGGCTTTATCGCGCTGGCGGCGATGATCTTCGGCAAATGGACGCCGCTGGGCGCCTTTGGCGGCGCGCTGCTGTTCTCATCGGCCAACGCCCTGCAGCTCAAAGTTCAGGATAACATTGGGCTGCCGCCGCAGTTTCTGCAAATGTTGCCCTACATCGTGACAATTATTGTGCTGGCCGGGGTGATTGGTCGCGCCCGGCCACCTGCTGCGGTTGGCCAGCCCTACGAAAAGTAGGCGGACAATACCTGTCGGCAGTTTTTGCCGACAAAGGTCTTCATTTTCTCAAGGGGGTACAGGATGGGACAGAACGATCCGTATGGACAGCCACAGTATGGCCAACAGCAGCCAGGGCAGCCGCAGGGTGGACAACAGCCAGTGCAGCCGCCGCCGCAGCAGTATGGCCAGCCGCAGCAGCCCTATGGCCAGCCCGGCTATGGCGGTGGCTATCCGCCAGCGCCGCCGCCGCGCAAAAGCAACCTGATGCGCAATATCTTAATCGGCGTGGGCGTGCTGATTCTGCTGTGTGGGATTGGCGGCTTCGTGGCGTTTCAATTTGGCAAAGGCGAAATCGAAGCCATTCAAAAAACCGTCGAATCGTTTATGGTGGCGGGCCGGAACAACGACTCGGCCGCGGCCGCATCCTACATTGCGCAATCGGCCAAGAATGCCGGCGTCGTCAGCGACGAGGACATTGACAATCTGATCACGACGCAGCGAGCGCTGTTTGATGGCTATCAGAGCATCGATACCAGCAGCTCGATTAACGTAAGCTCGGATACAACCAACGGCACCACCGCCAAGATATCGGGCACCGTCACGTACGCTTCCGCACCGAACGGAACCTACCAGGCCGAGCTGATCAAGGAAAACGATGTCTGGAAGCTGACCTTTATCAATATTAAGCGGAACTAGCACGCCGCTGCGCAGGTGCGCACACCCTGCTGGTAGCCCGCTGCTTTGGCGGGCTACCAGCAGCTTAATCGGCTCCATGTTTAGTCTAAACCACATCAATCGACACCGAATCGGGCAAACCACCTACTGCCCGAATGACCCAACCCCACGATCTTCTGCTCTGTAGCTCACACTGGAGG
>DAOTUS010000414.1:0-6690 GCA_034437415.1 Herpetosiphonaceae bacterium | reverse complement strand
ATGTGCAAAGTCCCTGTTTGAGCTGATGGTCTCGGGTGGTAACACCCCTCGCCCGCGCACAGGGAGAGGGGTCGCTGCCGCAGCAGCGGGGGAGAGGGCGGACTTTGCACATACCCTGGAGGCTCCTCGCACTCAGTTTGACAACTTTTTAATACCTTTGTATGCTTGCAGAACCACGCAACCAGCCAGCATTCCTAAAACCCTGCATGTTCCCATTCGTGCGTTTTCTCAAAGGGGAGGAAGACACCACAATGGCGCAACTCTCCGTAGACGACATCACGCTGCGCTTCGGCGGCGTCACCGCCATCGCCAACGTCAGCCTGACGATTGAGCCCGGCCAGATCTACGCGATTATCGGGCCGAACGGCGCCGGCAAAACCTCGCTGCTCAACTGTATCAGCGGTGTCTACAAGCCCCAGCACGGCCGGCTGGTCTTTGAGGGCCAGGACATGACCAGCCTCCGGCCCTACGATATCGCCCGCCTTGGAATCGCCCGCGCCTTTCAGAATATCGCGCTCTTTCGCGGCATGACCGTGCTCGACAACCTGATGGTCGGCCGCCATATCCATATGCGCACCGGCGTGCTCGGCGGCATGGCCTTCTGGGGCCGCGCCCGCCGCGAGGAGATCGAGCACCGCGAGATTGTCGAGGATATCATCGATTTTCTGGAGATCGAGGCGATTCGCAAGCAGACGGTCGGCTCGCTGGCCTACGGGCTGCGTAAGCGCGTCGAGGTTGGCCGGGCGCTGGCGATGGCGCCCAAGCTGCTGCTGCTCGACGAGCCAATGGCCGGGATGAACGCCGAAGAAAAAGAAGATATGGCGCGCTTTATTATCGATATCAACCAGGAGCGCGGCATCACCTGCATTCTGATCGAGCACGATATGAGCGTGGTGATGGATCTCTCCGACCAGGTCGCGGTGCTGGATTTTGGCCGCAAGCTGGCCGAGGGCACCCCCGACGAGGTCAAAGCCGATCCTGAGGTGATCAAGGCCTATCTGGGTGAGGAGCTAGGGATTGAGCACGCAGAATAGCATCGACACGTTTCCCAAACTGCTCGTGCGCAACGCGGCCCAGTGGCCGGAGCGGGCGGCGCTGCGCGAGAAGGAGTTCGGCATCTGGAAGCCGGTGAGCTGGCACCAGTACGCCGCCCACGTCCACGATCTGGCCCTGGGCCTGCACACGCTCGGGCTGGAGCGCGGCGGGACGGTGGCGATCGTCGGCGACAATCGGCCGGAGTGGGTCTACGCCGAGCTGGCCGCCCAGGCGCTGGGGGCGATCTCGGTCGGGCTGTACCAGGACGCGATCGCCGATGAGGTGCGCTACATCATCGACCACTGCGATGCCACAGTTGTCGTCGTGGAAGACCAGGAGCAGGTCGATAAAATGCTCGAGATCATGCCCGGCCTACCCAAGGTCAAGCACCTGATCTACTACGACCCCCGCGGGCTGCGCGGCTATGCCGAGCCGTTCCTGCACGCCTTTCCGGCCGTCGAGGAGCTGGGCCGCGAGTATGCCAACGATCATCCCGGCGCCTACGCGGCCGAGGTTGCCCGTGGCCAGGGCAGCGATCTGGCGATGCTGTGCTACACCTCGGGCACGACCGGCAAGCCCAAGGGCGCCATGCTCACCTTCGACAACCTGCTGGCGATGGGCGCCAGCCTGATGCAGGTCGATCCGCTGCAGCCCTCCGACGACTTTGTCTCGTTCCTGCCGCTGGCCTGGATTGGCGAGCAGATGATGGCGCTGGCCTGCGGCATGCAGGTTGGCTTCACGATCAACTTCCCCGAAGAGCCCGAGACCGTCCAGCAGAATATCCGCGAGATCGCCCCGCACGTCATGTTCTCGCCGCCCAGGATCTGGGAGAACATGGTCTCGCAGGTCCAGGTCAAGCTGCAGGATGCCAGCTGGCTCAAGCGCAAAATGTACGCCTGGGCGCTACCGATTGGCTATGCCGCCGCCGAGGCCAAGTTCAACAAAACCCCGCTCGATCCGGCTCTGAGGCTCAAATATTACCTGGCCAACGCCCTGATGTTCCACAAGCTGCGCGATCAGCTGGGGCTGGTGCGCTTTCGGCGCTGCTACACCGGCGGCGCGGCGCTTGGACCGGACGTGTTCGGCTTCTACCACGCCATCGGGGTCAACCTGAAGCAGATCTATGGCTCGACCGAGATCTGTGGCATCGCCGTGCTGCACCGCGACGACGATATTCAGGTTGACACGATGGGCCAGCCGCTGCCCGACAACCAGCTGAAGATCTCGCCAGAGGGCGAGATTTTGCAGAAATCCCCGGCGGTGTTTCAGGGCTACTACAAAAACCCCGCCGCCACCGCCGAGAGCCTGGTCGATGGCTGGCTGCACACCGGCGACGCCGGCATGCTCGACGACCACGGCCACCTCGTGGTGATTGATCGGCTCAAGGATGTGATGCGGCTCACCGATGGCTCGACCTTCTCGCCGCAGTTTATCGAGAACAAGCTCAAGTTCAGCCCCTACATTCGCGAGGCGGTGACCTTTGGCGGCGGCCGCGACTACGTGGTGGCGATGCTGAACATCGATTTCGCCAACGTGGGCAAGTGGGCCGAGAACCACCAGCTTGGCTACACCACCTACACCGACCTGGCCAGCAAGCCCGCCGTCTACGACCTGATCGCCGCGACCGTCGAGAAGGTCAACCGCGAGCTACCGTCCGCCGCGCGGATTCGCCACTTTGTGCTGCTGCACAAAGAGCTGGATGCCGACGACGAGGAGCTGACCCGCACCCGCAAAGTCCGGCGCGGCTTTGTCGAAGAGCGCTACGCCACCATCGTCAACGCGCTCTACTCCGGGGCCAGCGCGGTCGAGGTGGCGACCGACATCACCTACCAGGACGGCCGCACCGCCCGCATCGCCACCAGCCTGCCGATTCGTAGCACCAGCGCTCAGGCCTAATCAATTGGAGCACCTAATGCCGAATTTTCTGCCACTGCTGATCACCGGGCTGATGAATGGGGCGATCTATGCGCTGGTCGCCCTGGGCTTCGTCCTGATCTACAAGGCCACCGATGTGATCAACTTCGCCCAGGGCGAGCTGCTGCTGGTTGGGGTGTATGTCACGTTTGCGCTGTTGGCCGAGACCGGCTTCCCGCTGCGCCCGTGGCCGTGGCCGCTGGCGATCGCCGCCGCCCTGCTGGTCGCGGTGGGCCTGGGCGTGCTGATCGAACGGCTGGTGCTGCGCCCGCTGATCGGTGAGCCGATTATCTCGGTGATTATGGTCACGATCGGCCTCTCCCAGCTGCTGCGGGCGATTGTCGCGGCGATTTTCGGCACCTCGCAGCGGGCCTTCCCACAGATTTTCCCCAGCCACGTCGTGGAGCTATTTGGCACCCGCGTCACCGCCGATCGGCTGTGGGCGCTGGGGATCGCCGGGCTGCTGCTGCTGCTGCTTAGTCTGTTTTTTCGCTTCTCAACCACCGGAATTGCCATGCGCGCCGCCGCCGACGACCAGCAGGCCGCGCTCTCGATGGGCATCTCGATCAAGCGGGTGTTTGCGATCGCCTGGTCGATCGCGGCGGTGGTGGCGACGATTGGCGGGCTGCTGGTCGCCAACATCACCGGGGGCATCAACACTTCGCTGGGCAACATCGGGCTGATCGTCTTCCCGGTGGTGATCCTCGGCGGCCTCGACTCGATCCCCGGCGCAATCATCGGCGGGGTCATCATCGGCATGATCGAGGCCTTCTCGGCGGGCTATCTCAACGTCAGGCTGGGGCTGGAGGGGCTGGAGTCGGTGCTGCCCTACATTTTGCTGATTGTGATTCTGATGGTGCGCCCGTACGGTCTGTTTGGGCGCGAGATTATTGAGCGGGTGTAAGTTTTTTGGCTTTTGAGTGCGGGGCTTTCCTATGCAATCTGGCGTATTTCACACCACCTACGGCGAAGATATGGCGCTGCAGCAGTCGTCGTGGCAGAAGTGGCGTCTGGGGTTGCTGCTGGCGGCGCTGCTGATTTTCCCCTTCGTCGCCGACAACTCGCAGCTGTATCTGGCCAACACCATTGCGATCGCCGCGATTGGCGCGATTGGGCTGAACATTCTGGTTGGCTTCACCGGCCAGATCTCGCTGGGCCAGGGCGCCTTTCTCGGGGTCGGGGCCTACGCCTCGGCGCTGTTCAGCGGCCGCCTGTTTGAGCTGTTTGGCGGCACTGGCGGCACGCCGTTTCTGGTCTCGATTGTGCTGGCGGCGCTGTTCACGGCCCTGGTTGGCACGCTGTTCGGGCTGCCGTCGCTGCGGCTGAAAGGATTGTATCTGGCGATTGCGACCCTGGCCGCGCAGCAGATCATCATCTGGATCATCACCCACACGCCCGACCTGACTGGCGGCGAGTCGTTCTCGCTGCGGCCAACCCTGCTGTTCGGGATCAATCTGAACCAGGATGGCGATTTTCGCTTCTACTGGCTGCTGATCCCGATCGCGATCCTGGTGACGCTGGCCGCCACCAATCTGTTTCGCACCCGCGTCGGCCGCTCGTTCGTGGCCGTGCGCGACCGCGACATCGCCGCCGAGGTGATGGGCATCAACCTGTTTCGCACCAAGCTGCTGGCCTTCGCAGTGTCGTCGTTCTTCGTCGGGCTGGCGGGCGCCCTGCTGGCCCACTATCGGCTGGTGATCTCGCCCGACCGCTTCGAGATCGGCACCTCGATCTCGTTCCTGGCGATGATCATCATCGGCGGCATGGGTTCGATCGGCGGCTCGATCTACGGCGCGGCGTTTATCACCCTGCTGCCGGCGCTGATCGAGAGTCTCGGCCGCCAGGCGAGCAGCATCTACCCCAACATTGACGCCACGCTGCCCTACATTCAGCAGGGCACCTTTGGCCTGGTGATTATTCTGTTCCTGGTCTTCGAGCCCGAGGGGTTGGCCAAGGTCTGGCACAACCTCAAAAACTACTTCAATCTGTGGCCGTTCTCGTACTAGGGTTCGGGGATCGGGGTTCGGGGATCGGGATTAGGTTCATTCGCTGGCTGAGCCTGTCGAAGTCAACAATGGTCGGGCTTTGACCGACTCAGCCAGCGCGGATGGCAGATATTGACCTTTGACTGTTCGTATTTTAACAAGGAGCTTGGTATGCAACGCATCAGCAGATGGATTCTGATCACCATGATCTTCGGTGTGCTGGCGGCCTGTGGCGCCGAGACACCGGCAAGCGGCGGCGCGGCTGGCGACATCAAAGTTGGCGCAATCTTCGACCTGACCGGGGCGACCTCGGACGTGGGCGTGCCGTATGCCAACGGCGTCAAGGCGTATGTTGACTGGATCAACGGCAAGGGCGGGATTGACGGGCGCAAGATCGACCTGATCTCGCAGGACTATGCCTACAAGGTGGAGAACGCCGAGCGGCTCTACTCGCAGTATGTCTCGCAGGATAAAGTTGTGGCGATTATCGGCTGGGGCACAGGCGACACCGAGGCGCTGCGCCAGAAGATCGCCAGCGACAAGCTGCCGTTTATGTCGGCCTCGCTCTCGGAGCAGCTGACCAACGTTGCCGAGGCGCCCTACAACTTCGTGGTCGGCGTGAACTACTCCGACCAGATGCGGATTGCGCTGCAGTACATTCTGCAGCAAAAAAACAACGCCACCGGGATCAAAGTTGCCTTTCTGTACAACGACAGCCCCTTCGGCAAATCCCCCGAGTCAGCCCTGGACGCGATCGCCGCGCAGAGCGGGATGGAGACCCTGAAGGTGGCGATGCCCCGTGGCGCCACCGACCTGACCGCCCAGATCCAGCAGGTGCAGGCCTTCGCGCCCGATTATGTCGTGGTGCAGAACACCGCCGGGCCGGCCGCGCTGGCGCTGAAAAACGCCCAGACCGTCGGGCTGCAGACCCAGTTTGTCATGCTCAACTTCGCCGCCAACGAAATCCTAATCAACACCGCTGGCCCGGCGGCCGAGGGCGCAATTGGAATTATCCCCTACGCCCCGCCGGCCGCTGACGTCGCCGCCGTCAAAGACATCAACGAGTATCTGGCCAGCAAAGGCCAGGGCAGCATCACCGACAAGGATAAAGGGCTGGTGTTCAGCCAGGGCTGGGCGACCATGGCGGTGATGACCGAGGGGATCAAGCGGGCCGCCGCCAAAGGCACTGTGAGCGGCGAATCGATCCGCGCCGAGCTTGAGGGACTGCAAAACTTTGAGACCGGCGGCATCACCGCCCCAATCTCATACGCGGCCAGCGACCATCAGGGCGCCGTCGCCACCAAGATCTATCAGGTCAAAGGCGGCGCCTGGACCGCGATCAGCGCTATGCTGGAGGTTAAGTAGCGGCTGGTAGCTGGTGGCTAGTAGCTGGTAGCTGGTAGCTAGTTTTAGGCCATTCTAATCCGCTAAATCGCTTGTTTAGCCCGTTGGCTGAGCCTGTCGAAGCCTACGATGTGGCTTCGACAGGCTCAGCCAACGAGAGCACCATCGAGGCCGAGCTACTGACCACTTCGCAATTCCATCCACAGGCGACGAAGGCGGCCACGAATCGGCGTTAGGGCAGGCCCCTGTGCCTGCCCAACCCAGCTTCAATTACGCCCAGCTTTTCTGGGGCAGCACTAGTGGGTCACTTGCCATGTCCATTGGCATTCGTTCGTACCCTGTGCTATGCTTTGTCCAGCATTATCAGTATCCAGCATGGAGGTGTACCGTGAGTCGTCAGCCAACGGATCCC
>DAOTUS010000413.1:0-2799 GCA_034437415.1 Herpetosiphonaceae bacterium | reverse complement strand
TGAAATTGCCTCAGCAAAATCCAGATCGACTTTTAATTTCGCCGAGCCATTGCTATCACGGTGACACGACGCTCACGTCGTTGACGTGATGAATGGGAAATTGGCGAGGGTATTGATGCCATACAAAAGAAAAAGAAGTAGTTTGGAGCAACACGGCGTCCGTCAAGTTTTGCGCTGTAGGTGCATTGAGCTATGTAGTGTGACAATCCGAATCGCTACACCATTCCGACGGGCACCTGCAGCCATCGCCCTCCTTGACGCCAGGCGTATAGTGGGGAGGAGCAGAAACGGAGAATCCATACACGCGGTCTGATTACACCACGGGGGTATATCCATGAGCGATCTTATTGGCCGAACGCTCGGCGCGTACCGAATCATCAGTCAGGTTGGCCTTGGCGGCATGGCGACGGTGTTCAAAGCCTTCCATCCGGCCATGAACCGCTACGTGGCGATCAAAGTTCTGCCCGCCCATCTGGCCCGCGACGCCAACTTTCGCGCCCGCTTCAAGCGCGAGACCCACACGATCGCCGGGCTGGAGCACCGCTACATCCTCCCGGTCTACGACGTCGGCGAGGACGATAGCATTCCGTATCTGGTGATGCGCTACACCGATGGCGGCACCATGAGCGACCTGATCGCCGCCCACAAGCTCGGCCTGGCCCAGGCGGTCCGGCTGGTCGGGCAGGTGGCCGAGGCGCTCGAGTACGCCCACCAGCGCGGCGTCATCCACCGCGACATCAAGCCGGCCAACATCCTGATCGGCCCCGACGGCGCCGCGCTGCTTTCGGACTTTGGCATCGCCAAGATCCTTGAGGGCACGCTTAATCTGACCAGCGAGGGCGCCCTGATCGGGACGCCGTTTTATATGGCGCCCGAGCAGGTTCGCGGGCAGGCGGCCGATGCCCGCAGCGATATCTACGCCCTCGGCGTGGTGCTGTTTGAGTCCGCCACTGGCCGCCGCCCGTTTATGGCCGAGACCCCGCTGGCGGTCGCCCTGATGCACATCCACGATCCGCTGCCGCTGCCCAGGCAGATCAACCCGCTGCTCCCCGAAAACCTGGAGCGGGTGATCCTCCACGCCATGGCCAAAGAGCCAGCCGACCGCTTTCAAACCGCCGCCGACTTTGCCGAGACGCTCCAGGAGATTAGCCCGCCGCTTGGCGCCATCCCCGTGCCCGCGCCCGTCCCGGCGACGGTCGTGCTGCCGGAGACCCGGCCCACGGTGCCAGCGCGGCCAGCAGGGCGCCAGGGTCTGCGGCGCTGGGCGCCCTGGCTAATCGGGGCGGCGCTGGTGATCGCCCTGATCGCGGTGCTGCTCAGCCGCAATGCCGCCAGCCCGCCCAGTGTGGCGACCAACCCGACCAGTCTGCCCTCCGGCGCTGCGCCGACTGGCCTGGCGACCGAGGTGAGCCAGCTGGCCCTGGACGGTGAGGTGGTCTGGGCGGCGACCAGCGGCGGCCTGGTGCGCTGGGGCAGCGATCTGCAGGGCCGGCTCTTCGATCCGACCAGCTATGGCTTCGACACTGCCGATATCCAGACTGTGGTGGCGGCCAACGACGGCACGCTGTGGGTTGGCGGCGGCGGCGTCGGCCATCTGCGGCCCAGCAGCGATAGCCCGCGGATGATCGCATACTACACCCACCAGGATGGCATCGGCACGCGGGTGGTCCGCACGCTGATGCAGGACCGCGATGGTACGATCTGGGCGGGCGGCCCGCAGTACGAGAACGGGCCGCCGATCAGCCACTTTGATGGCGATCGCTGGCGCACCGACGAGCTGCCCATGGACGCGCCGGAGCTGGCCGGGCTGACGCTGAGTGTGCGGGCGCTCTTTCGCGCCAGCGACGGCGCGCTGTGGGTTGGCCTGGACACCGATGGGATTTTGCGCTGGGATGGCACGGCCTGGACCCATTTTGGCCCCAACCAGGGCGTTGAGCTGCCCGCCAACGCCGAGACCGACGTGCGGATCCGCCGCTTTGCCGAGGACGCCACCGGCGTGATGTGGGCCGCCGCCAGCTCCCGCGGTCTGCTGCGCTTCGATCCCGCCGCCGGGCGCTGGAGCCGGGCTGATGTGCTGGGCTCAGAAATCATTCGCGCCGTGGCGCTGTTTCCCGACAATAGCCTGTGGGTGGCTGGCGAGCATATGGTCGCCAGCAGCAGCAATGCCGGGCAGGACTGGGTGCTGCAGGGCGAGTCCGATATCAACGTCGGGCAGGATATCGGCTCGCTGGTGCAGGATGGCGCGGGGCGGGTCTGGGCCGGCGCCTACAACGGCGGCGTCAGCGTGTTCGACCGCACCGGCTGGCGGCCGCTGCAGCGCTGATTCGCGGAGTCGGGAGTCCGGGCGTGGGCTGCTGGATGGCGTTTTCAAAAACCCCGAGAACGCCATCCAGCTGGCTATTTTAGGCCAGCTTCAGACCTAAAATACGCAAACTTCCCCAGGGCATGGGCAAAGTCAGCCCTCACCCCACCCGCACGCGGGTACCCGGCTGTGCGGACACCCCTCTCCATCGCGATGGAGAGAGGCCGGGGGTGAGGTCAGAATCCGGCCATGCCCTGCAAAATTCCCAGATTTGCTTGACTTTTACCCCTGGATCGTATTTTGACAATGTTAGATTACACGGCAAAGGCGCAGGATTTTGGATGAAGATGGACGCTTGGTGGATAACGATTGGTGGAGGGACGCCATATAGGGCGTCCCTCCCGCGAATACGTGCGCTTTTTGGGTTTCCCGGTCATCGCGCAGGTCGGTGCGAACGCCATACATGGTGTCCATGGGCCTAATCTAACATTGTCAAA
>DAOTUS010000412.1:0-2105 GCA_034437415.1 Herpetosiphonaceae bacterium | reverse complement strand
GGCCACCACGGCGGCGATTGCGCTGATCCGGGCCTGGAACGGCGGCACCAAGGCCCGCGTTGTCGAGGGCATGATCGACGCCCTCGTGCCCGCCGAGCAGGCCGCCGGATCGCCGACGCGCAGCAGCAGCCGCCCGCCGCTGCCGAGCAGATCGGCGACCGCGCCCTGGGCGACGCAGCGCCCGGCGTTCAGCAGCGCCACGTGGTCACAGACGTGCTGGACTTCGGCCAGCTGGTGCGACGAGAAGATGATGCTGCAGCCAGCTGCGGCCAGCTGCTGGAGCATAGCCCGCAGCTCGACCACCCCGCGCGGGTCGAGGCCGACGGTTGGCTCGTCCAGGATGAGCAGGCGCGGGCTGCCGAGCAGGGCGGCGGCGATGCCAAGGCGCTGTTTCATGCCCTGGGAAAACGTGGCGACTGGCTGGCGGCCAACCTCGCCCAGCCCGGCCGTCGCCAGGTGCCGGGCCAGATCGCTGGTGGGCAGCCCGGCGTGCCCGGCGACGACCTGCAGATTATCCAGCGCCGAGAGGTAGGGATAGAAGGCGGGCGTCTCGATCAGCGCGCCGACCGAGCGCAGGGCGGGCCGGGGCTGCTGCCAGACATCAACGCCGTCGATCGCGATCCGCCCGGCGTCGGGCCTGACGAGATGGAGGATCATCGCCAGGGTGGTGGTTTTACCGGCGCCGTTCGGCCCGAGCAGGCCAAAGATCGTGCCCGACGCGACCGTCAGGGTCAGGTCGTCGACCACGGCGCGCGGGCCATAGCGTTTGGTGAGCTGTTCGAGCACAAGCATAGCGGGTTCCTGCATCCTCAATCACTGGGCGCTATTATACAGGGCGGCGCGGCTACTTGCCATTCAATTTATCCATCTCCCGGCAGGCCTGCGCAATGACAGTGGCTGGATCAGCGTCATTGATCACCTGACTCACCACGCTCTCGAACGACCACCAATAATTTTCGAATTCTGGCGCCTGCGGGAACGGCACACCTGTCGCGGCGGCGGCGGCGAAACCCTGAACAAGCGGGTCGCTGATGGTTACCCGTGGGTCGGTGGGGATGTGCATGGCCTGATCGGTAAAAACCTGCTGCGACTCGGGGCTGGTCAGGAAGAGCGCCAGGGCTAGAGCGCCCTCGGGATTGTCGCTATTGATATTGATCGAAAAGCCATCACTTTCGAGCAGCGGCCCGGCCGGGCCACCGGGGCCGGCTGGCAGCGGCACCACACCTAGTGAAAAGCTGGAAGCGCCAATCTGCTGATATAACGACCAGGGGCCATTGATCATCATATCTGCGCCACCAAAAGCGAACATTTTATGCAGATTATAGGCATCGCTACCGAACATGGCTCCGGCGGCTTTCAATTCCTGCAAGTACCCGAGGGCCTCAGGGCCGCCAGTCGCGAGATTGCAGCGCCCGGCCTCATCCAGCACGGTGCCACCAAAGGCCTGATAAAACCCAAAGCTGTGGTAGGCGCTCTGATTGATATTGATGATCCGGCCAGCTTTGACGAGCGCCAGCAGCTCGTCGGGGGTGGTCGGCGGCTTGGGAACCGTGCGGGTGTTGTAATAGAGCGCCACCACGTGGGTTGACAAGGGCAAGCCGTAGAGCTTGCCATCAACCATCATCGATTTGACCGCATCTGGATGCAGATCGACTAGATCTACTTTAGCGCTCAAGTCCAGCAGCAACCCAGTATCCACTTGGGAACGCAAGGCACCGTTGCCTCTGAGAATCAGATCAGGGCCGCCGCCAGCGGTAACTTCTGTCTCAAATTGGCTAAAGAGATCGCTTTCGGATAGCCGCTGCAGGTTGATTGTGACCGCTGGGTTTGCGGCCTGGGACTGCTCAATCAGCGCGGTGAGAACTTGCTCGTCAGGGCTGTCCGCCGCATAGCTGTGCCACAGCGTGATCTCACCGGAGAGCGGGGCGGCCTCGGCGGCGAGCATCGGCGTGACAATCGCGACTGTGGGCGTGGACAGATCGATAGTCGGCGTGACGATCGCGACTGTGGGCGTGGGCAGATCGATAGTCGGCGTGACGATCGCGACTGTGGGCGGCGCGGTTGGCGCTGGAGCAATCTCGGTGGTTGGGGAGAGTGCGATCGTA
>DAOTUS010000411.1:0-14935 GCA_034437415.1 Herpetosiphonaceae bacterium | reverse complement strand
CCATGGACGTTTGTCTCCGAGCTGTGATGTTTTGTCACCCGCACTCTACGACAAACGTCCATATGTGTCCATCGGTCAGCGCACCCGCTGATCAGGCTCTATTTTGGCGAGGGTATTGTAGAAAATGATTATGTTTACTTTGCCGATGGCCGCGTGAATGTTGGTGGAACCCGATTCATGATGCTTTCTTCGGTCTGACCATGTGGCTGGAGCTTGACCGCCCAAGTGCGACCAGTGTGTAACGTGTCCCAGATCGAACGCTGTTGATTATAGCGTCCGCCAATCTGCATCTCCAGACGCTGTAAGACACTTGTCGCAATCGTCTCCGCCAGGCGGACAGGAACAGCGTTGCCTAGCTGCCGCATACTTTCTGACCAGGACACAGGAAACAGGTAATCGTCAGGAAACCCTTGGAGCCGAGCGCTTTCGCGGACTGTAAAATAACGAACGTTGCCATCTGGATACACCAGCATATTTTCACCGCCAGGAACACCGTGATCGCCAGCCTTCAAGGTTTTGGCTGGCTCATCAAGCAGGCTGCCTGTATGGCCTTTATACGACCGCGCTCCCAGCTTAAGCACGTGGTTCAAGCAATTAGGAGGTTGGACAGCGCCATCTGTCTGCGGCTCCGGCAGATCGGCGATGGCGTCACGGACGGTCTGCCAGGGTTGATGATCATTGACAAATAAATAGTTATTGAGTCGCTCGATTTTTGCTTTCAGCACCGCAGGTAGGCTTGGCCGCTGGGATACGCTATGCCGATCCCAATACTCACCGCTAATCCACTGGCTCCATAGCAAGGCATCATGAGAGTGGGTCGGCGCCGGAAAAGACCACTCCAGCTCCAAATCGCTGCGAAACCCCACCAGAAAAACCCGCTCGCGCTTTTGGGGGACTCCATAGTCGGCTGCATTCAGCAATCGATAGACAAGGCGATACCATAGCCCTTCGTTTGAGCCACTGGTATGGTGCTGCTCAAGGCGGGCCAGATGCGCAATCCACTCTTCATCTTCGCGCCGAATAATTTCAGGATAGGTAAGTTGTAGCTGAATATAGCTAAAATACTGCGCAAACGACTCGCGCAATAAGCCCTTAACGTTTTCAAATATAAAAGCTTGTGGCTGTAGCTCACGAACAGCCCGAACTGCCTCAGGAAACATATCCCGGCTGTCCTGGTGGCCGCGATGTTTGCCACCCATCGAAAAGGGCTGACAGGGTGGGCCTCCGGCAAGCAATTCTACGCCAGGTTTAATTTGTGCGTAGTCAAAAGAACGAACATCAGTATCAAATAGCGGCCAGCTCTGTACAGGATCTACCCCACGTTGTTGGTTTTCACGGATTGTCATGCAGGTAGGCTGATCGCGTTCAATAACGGCGGCGTGTTTGAAGCCAGCCCGTGATATTCCCAGCGCCAAACCGCCAGCCCCGGCGAAAAGTTCAACCGATCGCATATCTCAGCCTCATAGATCACGACAATTTAAGCTTTACTGGCGGCATTATACGCTAAGATGTTCGCATTGATGGGCGTGACGCCTGTGCGCACGCCCCCGGTCAATCCTCATTCGGCGCTAAAAAGCCACAGCCCGCAGATTTTATCCTGCGGGCTGTGGCTTTTTAAGAATCAGCACCCTGATCCCCGATCCCCGATCCCCGAACCCCGACGCTACCCCTTGAGCGAGCCAGCCAGCAGGCCGCGCATAAAGAAGCGGCCGAGGAAAATGTAGACCAGCAGGGTTGGGATGGCCGCCATCAGCGCGCCGGCCATCTGCACGCTCCAGTCGACCTGGAAGCTGCCGGCCAGGTTGTTGAGCGCCACGGTGATCGGCTGCACCTTGGGGTTGCCGTTCAGCACCAGCGCGAACAGAAACTCGTTCCACACCGAGGTGAACTGCCAGATCATCACCACCACAAAGCCGGGCACCGAGAGCGGAAACAGGATCGAGCCGTAGATGCGGAAAATGCCCGCGCCGTCGATCTTGGCCGCCTCGATCATCTCGTCGGGGATGGCCGCGTAGTAGTTGCGGAAGATCAGCGTGGTGATCGGAATGCCGTACACAACGTGGACCAGAATCAGCCCTGGGATGGTGCCATAGAGCTTGAGCGGGCCGAACTGCATTTTTTGCAGCAGCTGCACCAGCGGCACCAGCACGCTCTGGTAGGGGATAAACATGCCGAACATAATCAGCGGAAACAGCACGTTGGCGCCGCGAAATTTCCACTTCGAGAGCACATAGCCGTTCATCGAGCCAAGCATCGCCGAGATCAGCGTGGCGGGCACGGCCAGATAGATGCTGTTGAGGAAATTCGGCCACAGCGCGCTCACGCCAGCCGCGCGACTGCCGACCAGGGCGATCCGCCAGCTGTCGAAATTAATCCGGTCGGGCAGCCCCCAGATATCGCCCCGGCTGACCTCGACGACCGACTTCATGCTGGTGACCAGCAGCAGATAGATCGGCATCAGGAAAAACAGCGCCATCAAGGTCAGAAACAGATACGATACCGGGGTTTTCCACTTGCTCGTCATCATGCCTCAGCCTCCGCCCGGAATGTTGAGATCAGGTAGGGGATAATCAGAATCGCCACAAACACCAGCATAATGATGGCGATTGCGGCGCCACGGGCGAAATAGTTGCCGCGAAACGTCGTCTCGTACATGTAGAAGCCGGGGACATCGCCGGGCTTGGCGGCGCCGCCGACCTTCATCGCCGAGGTCAGGTCGAAAATCTTGAGCGAGATATGGCCCAGGATAATCACCGTCGAGACCACGATTGGCTTGAGCAGCGGCAGGGTGATATGCCAGAGCACCTGGCCCTCGGTGGCGCCATCGACGCGGGCGGCCTCGCGGAGATCCTCGGGGATGGCCCGCAGCCCGGCCAGAAACATCGCCATGGTGTAGCCCGCCATCTGCCAGACCGCCGCCACCACCACCGCCAGAATCCCCCACTGGTTACTCAGAAACCAGTCCCACTTCAAAAAGCCCAGCCCAATCTGGTCGAACAGCAGATTGACGCCCTGGGCCTGATTGGCCGTGCCAGGGTTGAGGATCCAGCGCCAGACCACGCCGGTGACGATAAACGACACCGCCATCGGGAACAGAAAGATCGTGCGGAAGAAGCCCTCGCCCTTGAGCTTGCGGTCGAGCACCACCGCCAGGAGCAGCCCCAGGCCCAGACATGCGCCAATAAAAAAGACGGTGAACAGGGCATTGTTGACCAGCGACTGCTGAAACCGCTCATCGTCCATAAACAGCCGACGGTAGTTCTCCAGCCCGTTCCAGCGATAGTCAGGCAGCAGATCGGCCCACTTGGTCAGCGAGATAAAGCCGGTCCAGCCAATAAAGCCATACACAAACACCGCGATCGCCACGATCGAGGGGATAATCAGCGCAATCGCGATCAGGCGGTCGGGGTTGAAGCGGCGGCGCCTGGGCGCCTGGACGGTGCGGGCGGCGACAGTTTCGGACGCAGATTCCATGACGTTCTCCGGGGCGGTTAGTAGCTAGCGGCTAGCGGCTTGTCGCTAGTGGGTTTAGGTTTATGGGGTGGCCTAAATCCCACTAGCGACTGGCTACTGACTACTAGCTACAGGCTACTTACAGATTCCGGCATCAACACAGGCCTGCTGGAACTGGGCCTGGGTCTTGGCGACATCCTGGTTGGCCACAAAGCCAGCCACCGCATCGATGTAGGCGGTCGCCCAGCCTTCTTTGGCCGCCGCACCGTGGACCACGCTGGGCACAATCCTGGCGGTCTTCCACTCGGCCATCGCCGACTTCAGGTAGTCGGTGTAGTTGCCCTGTCCGGCATCGACGCGGGCCGGAATCGAGCCCTTGACCGGGTTGAAGGCGTCCTGGCCCTGCTGGGAGCCGACCAGCTTGAGGAAGGCGCGGGCGGCGGCGGGGTTTTTCGCGCCCTTGGGAATGCCAAAGGTGTCGGATAGCGCGTCGTAGATTCCGGCGGTCCCTGGCGAGGCCACGGCGCCGCTGTCGGTGAACTTCTTGGCCAGATTATCGGCATCAACCCAGTCGCCCATAATCGTCATGCCCGCTTTGCCCTGAATGACGAGGTCGTTGGCCTGATCCCAGGAGAGCGCGCCGTGGTCGGTGTTGACGAAGGCCAGCATCTGCTTGAAGTTCTCCAGCGCCTCGGTGACTTTGGGGTCGGCCCAGGGGGTTGCGCCGGTCCACAGGCCCTCGTAGGCATCGGCGCCGAGCGTGCCGAGCAGCACGGTCTCGAACAGGTGGCCGGCGGCCCACGAGCCGCTATCGCCCAGCGCCAGCGGGGTGATCCCCTTGGCCTGCAGCGCCTCGGCGACGGTGAAGAACTCATCAAAGGTGGTTGGCGCGGTCAGATTGTTGTCGGCAAACACTTTTTTGTTGTACCAGAGCACGTTGGCGCGGTGAATGTTGGCCGGCACCGACCAGTAGTGGCCGTCGTAGGAGACGATATCCAGCACGCCCTGGGGGAAGGATTTGTCCCAGCCCTCGGCGGCGTACAGGTCATCGAGCGGCTCCATCTGGCCCGGCACAACCCAGGTGTCGATCAGCTCGTGGCCCATGTGGACCTGGAAGAGATCGGGCGGATCGCCGCCGAGCATGCGGGTTTTGAGCACGGCCTTGGCATCTGAGCCAGCGCCGCCAGCGACGGCTGAGTTGATAAACTCAACATTGGGATCGGTGGTTTTGAAGATATCCGTGAGCGCGGCCAGCCCGGCCGCCTCACCGCCGGTGGTCCACCAGCTGAACACTTCTAGCTTGCCCGCTGCGGCCGCTGGAGCCGCGGTCGCGTCGCCGCCGGTCGCCGGGGCGCTGGTTGCCGGGGCGGTGGTCGCCGCCTCGCTGCCACAGGCCGCCAGAACCAGGAGCGCGGTCAGCAGGGCTAGAACTTTGTGCCAACGTTTGGAGTAGGACATACGATAGCCACCTTTCTTCATTGAAATAAACCATCTGAACGGTATCCAGGGCGCTCTCCAGGAATGAAGAGGCCGTTTAGGCTGTAGGAGCGGGATTGATCTAATCTCAGGTGCCATCATAGCAGATGTAGCTGGCACAGCAAAAATACGCTGTGCGCGATCATCAGGCAGTGAACCGTGGTTCTGCAGCATCGCAGGTAGGCTGAGGCGTGGGTTTGAGACGTGACGTTGCAGAGCTGATCGCTATCATAGAGCATGCGCCGCCCCCACGACAACCCCTGCCCCCCCTTAATCGGTTAGGGGATTTCCCTTAATAAACCCACGCTAACCGTCCCCGCCCTAGCGTGCGTCATAGCTCCAGCAGATTGAATCGCAGCCTTCAGCAGAAAACCCCGACCTGAGCGGCTACTCCGGCAGCGACTGCCAGGTGGCGCGGATCGCCAGGTCGGGGAGCTGGAGCAGCGCGTCAAGCAGCTGCTGCTTGAGCTTCAACAGCTCGGCCGCGTCTGGTCGGGCCTCAGGGGCGTAGCGCACTTTTTGGTCGACCTTCCACGACGGCGTGCCGGGGCTGGGGTCGTCGGGGTAGCGCGGAAATAGGTGCCAGTGGAGATGCGGCTCGGCGTTGCCGAGCAGCTCGTAGTTGAGCTTGCGCGGGCCAAACGCCCGAAAGACCGCCTCGGCCACCAGGCTCATCTCGTGCAGATACTGCAGGCGCAGCGGGGCCGCCAGCTCGTGCAGCTCGTTCACGTGCTGTTTGCTCAAGAACAGCGTGTAGCCGCGGAAAAACTGATAGTCGCCCAGCACAATGTAGCCGGTTTCAACCTCGGCCACAAAATAGGGATTGTCGGCGGCCTGAATCGCGGCGATCCGGCGGCAGATTAGACAGGTCTCGATCAACCGTGGTCCTTTCGTGATCTCAAGCAGGCGCTATGTGCAACCCCGTTCCCACCCTCGCAGCGACGATCATCAACACCAGGAAGTCACAGTACACAGTACGCAGTACGTTTGTAACGCTACTGGGCATACGATGTGAGAATCAGGATTCGAACCTGTCAGCGCGCCCCGCGCCGCCGCTCCAACTGAACCCAGTTGGCAGGGGGTGTTCGCCTGATCGGCGCCGCTACCATCGCACTTACGCCTGCAGCTCGGTCAGCCAGTTCGCCGCCTGGATCTGGGCGTCCAGCTCGCGATAGGCTTTGGCCAGCTGGTCGGCCTGTTTCTGCACCTCGGCAACACTAATTGTGCTACGAAACTTGATCTCGGAGCGGGTTGCGCGGCTCTGATTGATCGATGCCGCCTGAGCGAGGTCGCGGTACACAGCGATGCGCAGCTTAAGCACATCGCGGCTAGCCAGCGCATCGGCCAGACTCTGCTCGGGGGTAAGCCGCACGCTTGAGTTGGTCCGATTGATCTGCTGGATCAGCCGGGTCAGCTCGACGGCGACCTGTTCAATCTCGGCCAGCAGGTCGGCGGGGGCTTCGGCGGGTGTATCGCCCTCCTGGACGCGGGCATTTTGCTGCAGGCGCTGCTTGAGCTGCTCAAAGCGCTTCTGCGAGTCGGCCCGCAGGATCAGGGCTTCGGCCATTTTCAAGGTGGTCTCCATTCGTAAGCATAGAATCGTAGTGGGCCGATTAGGCGGAAATTACGCCTACAGCACCATCTGCACCGTGCGGCTGGCGACCAGGAAGCAAAACGCCGCCACAACGACCGTCCAGCCCACGCCGCCGAGCACCGTCAGCGCCGCCTGCACCGGGCCGGGCCGGGCCTCCGCCAGCCGGGGGATAATCTCGCTGCGCAGGGCGCGATAGCCGGTGGCCAGCAAGATAACGCCCAGCACCAGGTGAATGCCGCCAAAGCCCAGAATAACCAGATCGCCAAGGATTTGCATCGCTGCCTCCGATCAAATATCCACATGTATCATCGTGCTAGGTCGCATTGTAGTAGCAAAATCGTCGTCTGACAACCAAAACGGCGCAGTGTGGATAAACACTGCGCCGTTTGACGTTTAATCGAACTAGAAGGGGGTGGGCGTTGGTGCCCAGGTTGGCGTCGGCTGGTTGGGCGCCGCAGTTGGCGTTGGCTCCCAGGTGGGCGTGGGTACGTTGGGCGCAGCAGTTGGCGTTGGCTCCCAGGTTGGGGTTGGCTGGTTGGGCGCAGCAGTTGGCGCCGGTGCCCCCGATGTGGGCGTTGGATCCCAAGGAGGAAACGTTGGCAGTGGCATTGAAGTCGCCTGCGCTGGCGTTGGATATGGCGTTGCGATGGAGGTTGCCGGCGTCGGATATGGCTTTGGCGTCGCCGTCGGCGGCATTGGCCCGATTGTCGCCGTAGACTGCGGCGGGGTGCTGGTTGGCGCTGGCCGGGCGGTCCCCGTCGGCCACGGTGCGCTGGTGGCTGGCGCTGGCTCGTCGGTGGGCGTTGGGGTCCCGGTTGCCACAGGCACATTCGGCCCATCGGTTGCCTGCGCTGGGGTTGGCGTGCCCGAGGGCGACCACGGCGTTGGGCTGGCGTTGGGAACCCAGGTCGGCGCTGGCTCGTTCCCGGCCGTCGGCCAGACCACGACAGTCGCGGTGCTGGATCCAGGCCCTGGCACCCGGGTGCTGCCGGGGGTGTTGCCGTTGACGGTCGGGGTTGGGTAGCTAGGCACCACCGAGGTGGCGCTGGCCGTTGCGCCAAACGCTGTTGGGGTGGCCGTCCCCAGATTGCTTGGCGTGCTGCTTGCCAGCGGCGTCGCCTGGGCGACGCTGGTTGCCTGGGTTGGCGTGGCCTCATAGTTGGCGGTTGCTTCGGGGTTGATGCTCCAGAATCCCCAGGCCATAACCCCAAGCAGCAGGCCGAGCAGCGCCCCGCCAGCGAGCGAGCGCTGGCGCAATAGTGTGTGGAACATTGTGGGTTTTTCCAGTCGTCTATACATATTTTGCACCCTAGCGCGGGGCAAAACGGCGGTAGATAGCGGTAGTTGATTTAAAATGGTGCTGGTTTGGTGCTCGAACTGACTCAGCATCAGACAGGGCTGGCAAGCGGCGAGATGCATCTCAACTGCCTGCATTTCATGGTCAGATAGATCAGGTCGATTCGCTAGCAGGATTTCGATCTCAGCGCAGCGCATCATGCGATCTCCTTTTCGTACAGGCTGCGAAAGTGCTGACGGGCACGATGCAGCCGCACTCGAATTGCCGAGACCTCATCACCAGTGATCTGGGCAATTTCAAGCGCGCTTAGGCCAGTGTAGTGGGTCATCACCAGGACTTCGGCTTCTTTGGGTTTGAGGCGGGCCAGACACAGGCGCACCGCCTGGGTGGTGGCGACATCGGATTCAAGGCTGTAGGCTTGATCGTGCCAGTTTGTCACCAGCCAGCGCCAGCGTTTGGCCCGCCGCAGGGTATCGATCGCCAGGTTGCTGGCAATCCGGGCGAGCCAGCCATACACATTGGCCGGCGGATTCGTCGGATCCAGCGCCGTCAGCGCACGGATAAAGGTCTCCTGCAACACATCCGCCGCCTGTTCCTGATCACCAAGCAGCCTTATCAGGTGACCAAACAGCATTGAATGGTGGTCGGTGAACCACTGGGTGAGCAGTTGTTGCCTAGGATGTGCTTCAGCCACCGAGGTTGGGTCGATAACCATAGAACCTTCTCCCACTACAGCGTTGTCCTGGTGCTTGCAGTTAAGACGAACAGCGCGGCCGAAACATTACAAGGAGCGGTGATCAATCCCACGGCAAAGAATGTTCACGAGTTTGGCTGCTGGGTTCACTCAACGGCATGCTATCATTTGATCTGGTTCGCTAGTTTTTAAGATGAGGGTGTATGGCTGCTTCTTCGCGATCGACCACCCGGCGGGTGCCGTGGGGCCTGGTTTGGACGGCATTAGCGATTTTTTTGGCGGCGCTTGATCAGACAGTGGTGATTACGGTGCTGCCCGAGGTCGCCAGCTCGCTCAATCTCACCACCGACCAGGCGCTCCAGCAGGGGATCTGGGTGATCACCGGCTATCTGCTGGGCTACACGGTGGCGCTGCCGCTGCTCGGCCGGGTCGCCGATGTCTATGGGCATCGGCGGCTGTTCTTTATCTCGCTGCTGATCTTTGCGGCCGGCTCGATCGGCTGCGCCATGGCTGATCAGATTACCACCCTGGTGGCCTGGCGGATCGTGCAGGCCATCGGCGGCGGTGCGGTGCTGCCAATCGGGCTGGCGATTGCGATGGATGAGGTCGCCGAGCGCAACCGCGCCACCGCCCTGGGGGTCATCGGGGCGGCGGGCGAGGCCGGCGGCGTGCTTGGCCCGGCCTACGGCGGGCTGGTCTCGAAGATTCGGATTGGCGATATCCCCGGCTGGCACTGGGTTTTCTGGCTCAACCTGCCGCTGATCGCGCTGCTGATGGTTGGACTGTATCGCACCCTGCCCAGGCGCTCGGGCGCCGGGGGCACGGTCGACTACGTCGGCGGCGGCCTGCTGGCGCTGTCGCTGACCGCCCTGACCGTGGCGCTGTCGCGCTCGCTGGGCAGCCTGGCGGTTGACCCGGCGCTGGCCCAGGCCGGGGTCGATCAGTTCGCCGTCGAGTGGACCTCGCCGCAGACGCTGGCGCTGCTCGGGGTGACGGTGGGCGCGTTCATCGGCTTTATCTGGTGGGAGCGCCGCACAGCCCGGCCGCTGATCAACCTGGCCACGTTTAAGATCCCGGCCTTCAGCGCCGCCAACCTGACCAATCTGCTGGTCGGGATGGCCCTGATCGTCGGCATGGTCAATGTGCCGTTCCTGGTCGGCACGGTGCTCGGCGGCGACGCGCTGGCCGGCGGCCTGATGCTCATCCGCATGACCGCGATGATCCCGATCGGCGCGGTGCTCGGCGGCCTGCTGATGCGGCGGATCAGCGGGCGCACGGTCGCGGCGCTGGGCATGATCGTCACCGCGCTGGGCTTTATCCTGCTGGGCTTCTGGCCGGCCGACGTTGGCCAGCTGCGGGCCACGATCGACCTGGTGCTGACCGGGCTGGGCTTCGGGCTGGTGATCCCGCCGCTCAGCGCCGCCGCGATTGGCGCGGTCGACCGCGGCTCGATGGGCACGGCGGCCGGCCTGCTCAACGCGCTGCGGATGGTCGGGATCACCCTGGGGATCTCGGCGCTGGCCTCGTGGAGCCTGACCCGGCGGATCTCGCTGCTGGCGACAATCGACTTCACCCAGGCCACCGCCGATGGCACCCTGGCGGCCCAGCTAGCCAGCGCCGAGCTGCAGGTCTACCACAGCACCTTCTTCGCGGCCGCCGCGATCTGTCTGCTGGCGCTGGTGCCGATCCTGTGGCTGCCCCGCGAGCGCACCGCCGTGGACGCGCCGCTGATCGCCTGACGCGGGCCTGGATTATTAAAAAACCACCCCGACCAGCGGGCTGCTGATCGGGGTGGTTTTGGTTGGGGGGCAGCTACGCCGCCGCGCCAAAGGTCTCGCGCACCACCTTGATCAGCGTGGTCAGCTCGAAGGGCTTGTCGAGAAAGGCCGTGATCGGCAGATCTTTGGCCTGCTGCTGGACGTCGTGGCGGTCCCGGCCGCTCATCACGATCGTCGGCAGGCTGACGGCGTGCTGCTTCAGGCGCCGCAGGAACGATAGCCCGTCCTCGGTCGGCATGTTAAAATCGACGATCATCCCCCGATACACGACCAGGGTGATCTTAAGCTCCGCTTCGTGGGTGCTGGCGACGCTGTCAACACTGTAGCCATATTCCTTGAGCGCCGCCTGAAGCAGCATGCGAATACTGCGTTCATCATCAACGACGAGAATCTTAGGTAGCATTGTTCAGCTCCGTACCACAAAGGATGAGCGCCCCAATCTGGGCGCGTTTTGCGCATTATGCACAAGTTATGATGTTGGTATATTATTGCACTCTACTACAACCAACTTACGGTGTAGTTAACCCTGGCCGATCCGAATTCGCCACTCCCAAGCTTATTCTTGTCCAGCCCGGCTCGCGTAGCCACGCTGCCCTGGAGCGCCTGTATGATCAAAACCCTCGCTGAATGGCTGGATCGCCGATCGCCCGGCTGGCTGGTGCTGCTCACCCTGGCGCTTTTTGCGGGATTTATAGGGTTAATCCTACCACAGCAGTCGGCCCTGGCGCAGACCTATACCCGTGGCGCCGGATCGCCCGACAGCTCGTTTTGGTACTCCAGCGCCGATCTCTACGGTTTTGCCGAGGCCTACGGCGCGGCGGGGCGGCGGGCCTACGTGCGGGCGCGCCTCACCTTCGATGTGGCCTGGCCGCTGGTCTACACCGCCTTTCTCACCACCGCGATCAGCTGGGTCTACCAGCGGGCGTTCGTGGCCGGTAGCCCGTGGCGCTACGCCAACCTGGCCCCGCTGCTGGGTCTGGGCTTTGACTTTCTCGAAAACGGCGCCGCCACCCTGGTTATGCTGCGCTATCCCCGGCCGACGCCGGTTGTGGCCCAGCTGGCGCCCGTGTTTACCGCGATCAAATGGATCTTCGTCAACGGCAGCTTTGGCCTGCTGCTGATCGGTATTCTGGCTGGCGGCTGGCGCTGGGTCCAGTCGCGCCGCCACACCTGAGTTGTTTGCACTGTTTGCTCAAGGAGGATTGATGGCCGGTCGTTTATCCACCCATGTTCTTGATACCGCCCAGGGCCGCCCCGCCGCCCACCTTGCCATCGAGCTGTGGCGCTGCGAGGCCCACCAGCCCGCCCGCCTGCTCAAGACCGTCAGCACCAACACCGATGGCCGCACCGACAGCCCGCTGCTGGCCGGGGCCGAGCTGGAGGCCGGGGTGTATCAATTGGTGTTTCTGGTCGGAGCCTATTTCGCCCGCCAGCCGCTCGCCACCGCCCAGCCCGCCTTCCTCGACCGGGTGCCTGTCCAGTTTGGCATCGCCGATCCAACCGGCCACTATCACGTGCCGCTGCTGGTCTCGCCGTGGGCCTACAGCACCTATCGCGGGAGCTAAGCCGATGAGTGATACCGCCGCAACCACCGTGATGGAGCGCTGCGCCCGGCTCGGCACAATCAGCGAGGAGCCCGATCGGCTGACCCGCCGCTTTGCCAGCCCGGCCATGCAGCAGGCCAACGCGCTCGTCGGCAGCTGGATGGCCGCGGCCGGTCTGGCGGTGCGCTCCGATGCGATCGGCAACCTGATCGGGCGCTACGAGGCGGATCAGCCGGGCGCCAAAACCTTGCTGCTCGGCTCGCACCTCGACACGGTCCGCGATGCCGGGCGCTACGACGGGCCGCTGGGCGTGCTGGTGGCGCTGGCCTGCGTTGCCGAGCTGGCCGCCCAGGGCCGCCGCCTGCCGTTCGCCATCGAGGTGCTGGCCTTCGCCGATGAGGAGGGCCTGCGCTACCACAGCACCTACCTGGGCAGCGCCGCGCTGGCTGGCACTTTCGACCGCGCCAGTCTGGACCTGACCGACGCCGAGGGCACCGCGATGGCCGACGCGATCCGCAGCTTTGGCGGCGACCCCGCGCGCCTGGAGGAGTGTCGGCGCAGCGCCGCTGAGCTGCTGGGCTACTGCGAGGTCCACATCGAGCAGGGCCCGGTGCTGGAGGCGCACGACCTGCCGGTTGGCGTGGTCCAGGCGATCGCGGGCCAGAGCCGGATCAGCGTGGGGTTCAGCGGGGTGGCCGGCCACGCTGGCACGGTGCCGATGGCGCTGCGCCAGGATGCCCTGTGCGCCGCCGCCGAGTTTGTCCTGGCCGTCGAGGCCCACGGCCGCCAGATCGCCGGGCTGGTCGCCACCGTCGGGCAGCTGCAGGTCGCGCCCGGCGCCAGCAATGTCATCCCCGGCCTGGCCACGCTGAGCCTCGACGTGCGCCACCCCGACGATCAGCAGCGCCTGACGGCCTGCGCCGCCCTCCAGGCCGCCGCCCAGCGGATCGCCGACCAGCGCGGTGTCGAACTGAGCTGGCTTCCGCGCCAGAGCACGCCCGCCGTCCCCTGCACCCCACAGCTGACCCGGCTGCTCGGCCAGGCCGTCCAGGCCCAGGGCCACCCGCTGCTGGAGCTGATCAGCGGCGCCGGCCACGACGCGGTGGCGCTGGCCGATCTGACTCCCGTGGCGATGCTGTTCGTCCGCTGCCAGGGCGGGATCAGCCACAACCCCGCCGAGGCGGTCGAGGCCGCCGATGTGGCGGTGGCGCTGGCGACGCTCACGACGTTTGTTGAACTTCTAGCCAGCGAGGTGGCCCAATGAGCGAGTACGATCTGTTGGTGCGCAATGCGACCGTTGTCGGGCCCGACGCGGTGGCCCTGGCCGATCTGGCGGTTGCCGACGGGCGGATCGTGGCGCTTGGCCCGGCGCTCAGCGGGGGCGGCACGGTCGAGCTGGATGCGGCGGGGCTGCATCTGCTGCCTGGCGTGATCGACGCCCACGTCCACTGCAACGATCCCGGCCGGGCCGAGTGGGAGGGCTTTGCGACCGCCACCCGGGCGCTGGCCGCTGGCGGGGTGACCTGCTTTTTCGATATGCCGCTCAACGCCCACCCGCCGACCACCGACGCCGCCAGCTTCGACCGCAAGGCCGCCGCCGCCCAGGGTGCGGCGCTGGTCGACTGGGCGCTGTGGGGCGGGCTGGTGCCGGGCAACCTGGAGCAGCTCCCGGAGCTGGCCGAGCGCGGCGTGATTGGCTTCAAGGCGTTTATGTCCAACAGCGGCATCGACGACTTCGCCGCGGTTGATGATCTAACCCTCTACGAAGGGATGCGCTGCGCCGCCACGCTGGGCCTGCCGGTCGCCGTCCACGCCGAGAGCGACCAGATCACCGGGGCGCTGGCGCGGCGAGCCCAGGCGGCGGGCCGCACCGGCGTGCGCGACTATCTTAGCTCGCGGCCGGTGGTGGCGGAGCTGGAGGCGATCGGCCGGGCGCTGCTGCTGGCCGAGGAGACCGGCTGCGCCCTGCACATTGTCCACGTCAGCACCGGCCGCGGCGTGGCCATGGTGGCCGCAGCGCGGGCGCGGGGTGTCGATGTGAGCTGCGAGACCTGCCCGCACTATCTCGTGCTGACCGAGGACGATGTCGAGCGGATCGGGGCGCTGGCCAAGTGTGCGCCGCCGCTGCGCTCGCAGGCCGAGCAGGATGCGCTGTGGCAGCATCTGCTGGCTGGCAGCCTGGCAATGGTCGCCTCGGACCACTCGCCCGCCCCCGCCGATATGAAAACCGGCGCCGACTTCTTCCAGATCTGGGGCGGCATCTCGGGCTGCCAGTCGACCCTGGCGCTGCTGATCGGCGCCGGGGTGATCGAGCGCGACCTGTCGCTGACGACGCTGGCGCGGATCACGGCGGGCTTTGTGGCCGAGCGCTTTGGTATCGCGGGGCGCAAAGGGCGGCTCGTCGTCGGCGCCGATGCCGATTTCGTGCTGGTCGATCTGCAGCGCCAGCACGTGCTGCAGGCCGAGGATCTGTTCTACCGCCATCGGCACAGCCCGTATGTCGGCCGCACGCTGCACGGCCAGATCCACCGCACCGTCCTGCGCGGCCGCACCGTCTTTCTCGATGGCCAGCCCACCGCCACACCAGCCGGCCAGCTGGTCACGCCCACACCGCGCTGAGCTGGATTGTCACAGAATTTGCATATTCTCCGCATCGTGTGCTCTCACCAGGAAATACTTTTGAATGTATCCACCAAACCAATATCAATCCATAAACTACATTTTAGGGGGTCCAGGGGGATGAAAACCCCCTGGGTTCCCCTCCGGCGGAGGGGCGGAGGGGAGGCGAATCAAAAAGTACCCAACTATGCCAAGAAACCCCATAAATCTCATAAACTCAAATCCCCTCCCCAGCACTCAAGCAACCCCATCGCACCCATTCCGCCCACCAGCGCCGCGCCAGGGCGGAGTCTAGATTAAGGAGATCCTATGTGGCAAACCTACCTACAGCCAACCACCCTCGCCGAAACCCTGGACCTGCTCCAGCGGCACGCCGGGAACGCCCGGCTGGTCGCTGGCGGCACCGACGTGCTGGTTGAGCTCAGCCGGGGCATCAAGCCAACCGCAACCCTGATCGACCTTAGCCGCCTGGAGGAGCTG
>DAOTUS010000410.1:0-10587 GCA_034437415.1 Herpetosiphonaceae bacterium | reverse complement strand
CCATGGACGTTTGTCTCCGAGCTGTGGTTGTGGTTACCCGCACTCTACGACAAACGTCCATATGTGTCCATCGGTCAGCGCACCCGCTGATCAGGCTCTATTTTGGCGAGGGTATTGCTCCAGAAACACAATAAACATCAAGCGATTGAACAGCGTCTGGGTAAACAACTGCTTGGCATCACCATCAACGCCAGTGATCAGCGTTTTCGCGTGGCCAAAGATGCGCCGATATTCCTGGAAAAACTGCTTCGAGACCGCCTCGGCGTCAAAGGCCGCATTGAGCTTCGCCAGCACCGCCAGCGGCTCCGGGCCAAACATCCCAAGCTGATTGAACTCAAAGTGCAACAGCGCCAGGCGCTCGATCGTAGTGCGGGCTGGCGAGCCGACATCGTAGGGCAGCGTGCGCAGCTCGGTTTTGCCATTGGGGCGAGCGCGGGCAAACACAAAGGCCAGCTGGCGCTGATCGCTAGAGACATAGCACACCACATGCTCGCCGGCGGTGGGCGCCAGCTGGCGCAGGACCGCCCGGCGCTGGGCGACCGTCGGCAGCGTGGGAGCGGGCCAATCGATGCGAAACACTGGAATTCCGCCCAGTTCAGCGACGGGCACCACCGCAATCAGCACCGCCGGCAAATCGTGAGCGGCCTGCAACGTGCGGCGGGCAACCTGTGGCGCGCCCCAGTTCAAGCCCTGAAGGAACAACGGAGCCAGCTGCTGGCGCACATCAGCGGCATTCAGATACCCGGCAATGGCTTGAAGCTCAATCGGCATGATGGTGATCTCCTTACATATTGGGGCCTGCGCGATTCTGGGCAGGCACAGGGGCCTGCGCGATTCTGGGCAGGCACAGGGGCCTGCGCGATTCTGGGCAGGCACAGGGGCCTGCCCCGACAGACTCAAAAATGAAGGGGAAGCTCCCCAGGTGGGGGCAGGCCCCTGCGCCTGCCCATGTTGAGCTCCCAAAAAAATGAAGGGGAAGCTCCTATTTTCCTTTCCAACGGATCGGATTGGTCTGAATATAGCGCCGGATCGTATCTAGATGTGTATCGTCCCGAACAATCCGCTCATAATAGTTACGCTGCCATAGGCGCCGCGACACGGCTAGGCCGTTTTCTTGTTCATAGCGCCGGTACAACGTTGTTGTCAGCGACTTGTACCGCTGCATCAAATCGGACAAACTCAGCTTGGTGTGTGGATCGGCAGTGGGGGGATTTTGTAGCACGATAAGGCCATGTAAATGATCTGGCATCAGGACATATTCATCAACAGTGACACCGCTACCATACTGGGCCAACTCCTGCCATTTCTGGTCCAGCACGCCACCAAACTCGGTCAAAGTAACCTCGTGCTGATCGATCGTACTCAACAGATATCTGCGTTGGTCTGTACACAATGTTACGAAATACACTCCCGTCCGGGAATAGTCATACCCCTTCAAGCGGATTGAGCGACGGTGGTATTTTGCTGAATCGCAGTGCATACGCTGGCCTCCTTTAGGCCACTAACCCAATCGAACACATCACACTTGGCTCGGCAGGAGTCTGATCGGCTGGATCATCGGCACTGACTACGCACAATTTATCATCGGCGTGCAAGCGGATCACCGCCTCAGCGAGGATCGCATCGTGGGCGCCTAAGCGCATCTGCCGCTTCACGGATTCGACGGCGCGGTCGCGGAGCGGAAACCGAAACAGCTGATTCATCGCCGGATCGAGCTGCTGCAAAATATCCGCCGAAAACAGCGTGGGCTGGTTCAACAGCTGCTCACGATAGCGTTTGAGGCGCTCATAAAGTTTACGGCGGGTAGAGCGTAACGACCCAAGCTGACCGCCAGCCTGAACCTGCTCGTCAACCAGACGCACCACCAGCTGCTGGACCTGCTGGTGATGATCTGGAGTAATCGGCAACGCCACCGTATCGGGCGCACATGCCGCTACCCGAAAGATCGCCGCCAGCGACTGCGAGATAACCTCACCATTTGGTGCAACCTGGGCCAGCGTATCGGTGCCATCGGGATAGCGTAAATAGACCAGTGTTGCGGCTGATTCGCCCTCAGCTGTCCGCGCCGCCGCCACACCAGAGGGCAAACTCAGCGCCAGCTTACGATCCGCATCGGTCGCACTATTCCACACCTGGAGTGCAACGCTGGACAGATCCACATCATCGGCATCGTCGAGATTCAGCACCTGGCTTTGCTCAGTGTACAAATCGCGAAACTGCTGGCTGGCTTCCTCGCCAAAGAAACTCTCGTCTGAGCCAATAATTTCTTGATTTTGCTTCAAGCGCGCCGATAAGCGCTGACGCAAGCGAATTACCTGCTCGATTCCTTCGGTGGGAACAAACGAATACAACAGAACCGTATCGGATTGCTGGCCAATTCGGTCAACGCGGCCAGCCCGTTGAATCAAGCGAATAATTGCCCACGGCAAATCATAATTCACAATGATATGGGCATCCTGCAAGTTTTGACCTTCGCCCAGCACATCGGTTGCAATTAAGACCCGGATTTCCTGCTCGCCGGCTTTCAGTCCCCCATTTGAATGTGGGCTAAAGCGTCGGGCAACCGCGGTTGGGTCGTTGGATTGACCGGTTACAACTTCAACTGGAATATTACGAGCGCGCAGCTGATCGCCCAGATACAGCGCAGTATCGGCAAACTGGGTGAAAATCAGCACCTTTTCACGGCTATGGCTCTGGACAAGCAACCGATCGAGCGTATAGAGCTTTGCATCGTGGCTGGGCAGCCACTCGCTGCAACGCGCTAAGATCGCCAGCAACGCGGCATTATCAGCAGCAAGATCGTGGCGTAAATCCGAGCTAAAAAACGTAGGATCAATCCAGCGAAAGCGATGTTTCAGGGTTGTAGAATAGGTTTGATACAAGGCAGTTGCCTGCTGCCGATAGGCAGCTTCATCCGCTGAAAAGTGATACATTGTCGGGAATTCATCAAACGCATCATCATCCACCGTTGCAGGCTCAGCATCACGATTAAGAACATCAAATAATCCCGCATCCTGTGATCCGATGGGAAGGGGCTGATTGGTTTCAATGGCATGCAGCACAACCGCGTTACGCACGACATGCTGCGCTAATGACTTGAGGAAACTATAGCCGCTAGATTCAAGCCGCTTAAACATATTCGTCCGGCTAAATCCCAGCAACCTTCGGCCCGCCTGATTTAAATCATTCAGAATGATTTTTTGGCTGGCATTTGCCCGTTTTCGTTTTGGATCAAGAACATAATTTGCCAAACCATAGCGGGGTAGGGCTAACGATTGAATCACGTCAACAACATCCGAATGATACAACCGGACATACTGATCGTTAGGATCGGCCTCGTCAAAGCGAAATGCAAGAGTTTTCGGCTGGCGTAGCGGGAAATAAAAGGGATTCCCGTTCAACAGCACATACGGACGCTGGCGTTGCTCATCAAACTGGGCATAGTTACGAATAATGAACTGACGGGTACGCCGCACCATAAACAAGCGGAGCAAGTCGCGCCAGTCGTTGGCAAACGAACTTTGCTCAAAGGCGCGCAACGAACGTGGAGATGTTTGGAAGTTGGCGATAAAATCGGCCTCGTTTTTATTTTGACTAGCCCAGTACGCAAAAAATTGTTCGGGACGCACGCGTAAATCCTGATCTTCATCAAGAAATAGACGTAGCTGATTGCCAACATCGGCATAGAGTTTATTGTATGGTGTTGCTGTGAGCAACACGACCCGCGACTCGTTCCGCTCAATATAATCACGAACTGCCGCATACCGTTTGCCATCGCGGTTCCGCAGGTTATGGCTCTCATCAATAATTACCAGACGATAGCGCATTAATTCGGGCAAGGTTTCGGTGACACGGCCCAGGGAAACGACATCGCCCACTAAATTGTAGTTTCGCAAATACCAACGCCACATCGATTCCAACTTTGGTGGGCAAATAACCAGAACGTTACTTCCATCGTCTTCCTGGAAAATTTTCGCCACAGCGGTTGCCATGAGCGTTTTACCCAGCCCAACGACATCACCGAGCAATACCCCGCCACGCTGATACGCATAGTACGTTGCCAGCGAAACCGCCCGTTCCTGGAAATCCAACAGCTTGCCCCGGAGAACAGCAGGTAAGCGAAACTCACGTTCACCCTGCTGAGCTTCGGCACTCAAATGGTGCGCCATTTTGAGATACACATGGTACGGATGCATAATCCGATCGGCGGCCCAGCTTTGTTCAATTAAATCAGCTAACTCAAGGGAAATATCATATGTTTGAGGTTCATTCCAGCGTTCATCAAACCAACTTTGAAGCTTTGCGGCAGCATCCCGTTCAGTTACATCAACATTCAGCTCGCCTTGCTGTTGCAACCCCGATAACGTTAAGTTGCTGCTGCCTAAGTAACTCACAATTGGTGCAACCTGATCAATTCGGTGGGTTAGATACAGCTTGGCGTGTAAACTCCTGCCAATGACTGAACGAATTTGCACTTTTTGCTGGCGAATCTGGCGAGCTACGTGTTGCAACGTTTGTTGTGCCTGAACAGTGGGTATACCTGTTTCTAGCTGGGTACGAAAATGTTGAGCTGCGGCAATTCGACGACGGGCAATGGTTGGGCCATCAATGATGTCTGCTTGTTGATACGCACGCTGTTCCTGGTGCATCTGCACTTCAGGCAAACGATACATGCCAATCAGAATCCGACAGCTATGCTGCTCGCCACCAGTGAAGTGTTCGATAGAATCTGCTAAATGATGCCACCCACGCAGATTAAAATAACCAACGCAAAAATCAGCACGATAAGCTTCCTGCAAACTACTCCTTAGTGCGGGTAATAGATCTTCGTTGATGTTATCAAAAATACGCGGCATGCTCTTCCCTCATCTAGGATTGTAAGAGGCAGTATACGCGAAAGTGTACCATGTGATTTTACGGGAGGATCTTTTGCCATTGGAGGAAACATAGCAATTGGGAGAGGAAAGCGGCGTATCAGGATGGTAGACTGGCATTCCCCAGTACGGCTACCATTCTGATCGCTAAACTGGCACTAGCAGTTCGTCAGCCGTGTGTTACTGATCGTTGGCTGAGCCTGTCGAAGCCTAGCATGTGGCTTCGACAGGCTCAGCCAACGGAGACACCCGATTGTCACAGCACACTTGCCAGCGCACTAGCATCGATAAATTGGGGTTTATAGACGATCTCTGCGCAGGCCGAATCGGTAGGCCATTATCAGTCTCGGTGCACCGAAGGCCGGGGAGCGACGGCTAGCCCTCAGCGTCGACTTCCCGCCCCGCGACCAGCGCCAGCACCTGCTCGCCCCACTGGGCCAGCTTGTGGGCGCCAATCCCCTTGATCGTCCCCAGCTCCTCCAGGGTCATTGGCTGATGGGCGGCGATATCAAACAGCACTGCGTCGGCGAAGACCGTGTAGCGGGGCAGGTTCAGGATCCCGGCCTGCTCGGCCCGCCAGGTCTTGAGCCGCTCCAGCAGCGCCGCGTCGGGCTCGAGCGTCGCGGTGGCCTGCAGCGGGCGGCGCTGGGCGGTCTGGTCGAGGGGCGGCAGGCTTTCGGGGTTGGCCAGCACCTCCAGCCCGGCCTCGCTGATGCGCACCAGCCGCAGCTTGTCGGCGGGGTCGCGCAGGGCCAGCCCGGCGCTGATCAGGCTCTCGACGACCCGCTCGATCTCGTCGATCTGTAGGCGGGCCAGAGCGCCGTGGTCGGGCGACTGTTTGGGCGTGACCGCGCCCGAGGAGCCCTTGAGCAGCCGCGCCAGCCCGGTGCGCCCCAGCCCAAACGGCAGGCGGGTCAGCGCCTGCAAAACGGTCAGCGGTGCGTCGCTGGCGGCCTTGCCGGTCAGGCCAACCTTGGCGGCGGCGGCGACCAGCGTCGGCCCGCGGTAGGCCAGATGCCCGGCCTCGACCAGCACATCGATCTCGGCCCGCAGCGACTCGAACGAGCGGTCGGCCAGCGCGCCAAACAGCGGGTGGTCGCCGTAGCCACGGGAGCCGGTCAGAATATGGGCCAGGTCGCGGCTGCTCCAGCTGCCCGAGTTGTCGCGGACGGCCTCGATGATGATGCGGTGGTGGCTGGCCATCGGGCGGGTGCCCCAGCTCGGGCTGCTCGACGCCGGGCGGCTAGCGCTTGGGCGGGCGCCGCTGATGCTTGGCGGGGCGCCGGAGGCCCGGAGGCCGCTGCGGCAGCTGTCGCAGGCATCGCCACACGGGGCCAGCCGCTGGCCGAACTGGGCCGCCAGCAGACGGTGGCGGCAGTGTTTCGAGCGCGCATAGTCGCCCAGCGACTCCAGCCGCTGATCCTGGGCGCGGCTCCACTGGGTCAGCAGCGCCGCCATCTGCTCGCGGGTGTCGGCGGGGGCCGGGGTTAGCTCAAGCAGCATCTCGCGGCCAACGCCCTCGTACGCCAGGCCGCCGGCGCTGCTCCACTCCAGCAGATGCAGCTCGATCTGGCTGAGCGGCAGGCTGAGCTGGGCGGCGACCTCCTGGATCGGCCAGTCGATGAAGCGCCCGTTCAGCCCCAGCGCCTGGCAAAAATCGCCCAGGGCCGCGTCGGCGTTGGCCGGATCGCCGCGGCGCAGCTTGGCGACCCGGGGCAGATCAAAGTGGCGCCGGATCAGGCCAACCCGCTCCAGCACGCCCAGGCCAACCCGCAGCCGGGTCTCCTCTTTGTTGGTCAGCGCGGCCAGCTCGGAGAGCGGCACCAGATTCTGCTGGCGGCCGATCATCCGGCGCAGGGCTTTGTACAGGTCGCGCAGCTCCTCGACGGTGAACTGATCCTGGTTGAGCCAGGTGGTTAGCTGGCCTTTATCCGCCGAGGTGTACAGCAGAATGCAGCGCGACAGCTGGCCGTCGCGCCCGGCCCGCCCGGCCTCCTGGGCGTAGTCCTCCAGCGACTTCGGCAGGTTCAGATGGATCACGCCGCGCACATCGGATTTATCCACGCCCATCCCGAAGGCAATCGTGGCCACGATCACCCTGGTCTCGCTGCGCATAAAGCGCTCCTGAATCGCGTCGCGATCGGCGCAGCCAGCGTGATACGCCTCGGCGTCCACCCCGTTCTGCCGCAGCGTCATGGCCATATCCTCGCAGCCCGCCCGCGAGCGCACGTACACAATCAGCGGCCCGGCGATGTGGTTGCACAGCTCGACCGCCAGGGCATATTTGGCGCTGTTGTTGGCCGCCCGCAGCACCTCGAAGCACAGATTGGGCCGGAACACGTTGGTGCGCACCACCTCCAGGTTGCCAAGCTGGGCGCAGATCTCCTGCTCGGTCGCCGGGCTGGCGGTGGCGGTCAGCGCCAGCACCGGCGGGTTGCCGACCTCGCGCAGCGCCTCGCGGATAAACAGGTAGTCGGGGCGGAACGAGAAGCCCCACAGCGAGACACAGTGGGCCTCATCAACCACAAACAGCGAGATCCCGGCCTGCTGGAGCGCGTGCAGAAACTGGCGCTGGCGCAGCCGCTCCGGGGCCACATACACCAGCTTGTAGCGCCCCGCCGCCATATCGCGCAGGCGGGTGCGCACCTCGTCAAACGGAATCTGGCTGTTGATCACGGTGGCCTTTTCGCGCACCCCTGGCGGCAGCCCATCGAGCTGATCTTTCATCAGCGCGATCAGCGGCGAGATCACGACCGTGGCGTGGGGCAGCAGCAGGGCGGGCAGCTGGTAGCACAGCGATTTGCCCGCGCCGGTCGGCATCAGCGCCAGGGTCGAGCGCCCGGCCATCACCTGCTCGATCACCTGCTGCTGGCCGCCGCGAAAGCCAGCCAGGCCAAAGTGCTCGGTCAGCGCTGCGGTCAGATCGTCGGACAGCAGCGCGCCAGCCTCCTCGCTTTCGGCAAACGAAAACAGCGGTGTGGTTGTATCCAGCAGAGCCATCAGCTATTCCTCTCGGTGTGAAATCGGGCCAGCAAAACATTGTCTTGGCCCAAGAATACCATAAGATCAGTCGAACCGATTAGGACATACGAGCGAAATCAGAATCGACCTGCACTGGTATGATGCATTTAATTCGCTTGATCGACCTTGAATATGGAAGGCGCAGATGGACACAGCAAATCTGCTGGTTTTTGGTGAGATTCTGGCCGTGGCTGGTCCGCAGCGATCACGAGTTGCCGCTGCGGGCTGCCCGAACGATTCGAACCGATCGTGTTTGAAGGATGATCGTCCAATAGAGCGTCGCGATAATCCGCTATAATATGGGGATCGGTGATCAACAGGCGGTGTGTGCTGAAATCCATATGCGGTCTGACAACCAGGGTTGCGGAACATGGCACAGGAAGGGAGCACATTCAATGGGTGTACGTTCAGGATTGCAGATTGACGATGACGTGTTCGAGCATATCAGCTCGGCATTTATGGGCGCGGTGCCGCTGGAGGAGTCGCTGACTCTGATTATGCAGCGGACCTGCGCCCTCCTCGAGGTCAATCAGACGGCCTTTTTCGTGGCTGAGATACCGAGGCCGCAACTGCGCCTGATGGCATCTAGCGCTGGCCTTCCCCCGCAGCCAGTGGTTGTGGTGAACCAGGGCCTGGCGGGCTGGGTGGCCCGGCGCGGGCTGCCGATCGCGGTTGTCGATCCGGCCGCCGACCAGCGCTTTGGCAGCGTGCCTGGCTGGGTTGGGCCGCTGCCGCCGGATCGCGTGCCCGCTGTGGCGGCGGTGCCGGTGCGCACCGCCACCGGGCTGGCGGGCGTGCTGGTGGTGATCGATCTGCTCAAGCCAGAGGAGGTGCTGCACAATAGCGCCCCGATCGCCGGAATCCTGCCGTTTCTGCTGGTTATGGCCGATCTGGTGGCGCTGGCGCTGGAGAACAGCGTGATTCTGCGCATCCAGGAGCGGCGCACCCAGTTTATCCGGCTGCTTCACATCATCGCGACCATCCCCGACACCGAGTCAACCGAGGGCCTGGCCCACATTATCACCAATCAGTTTTGCGCCATCACCCAGGCCGAGGTCGCCTGTATCCTGCTGCACAGCCCCGCCACCGACGAGCTGATTGCGCTGGGGATCAGCGATACGCCGCTGGGCCATGTGCAGCGCGAGAGCGGGCGCGACCATATTCCGCTGGCCACCAGCGGCCCGCTGCTCCAGGTGTTTCAGACCGGCGTCCCGCTGCTGGTCGGCGCCGGACCCGAGCTTAAAGAGCTGGAGATGCTGGAGGGTGTCGGCATCCAGTCGCTGCTGGCGGTGCCGCTGCGGGTGGAGCAGGAGATCCAGGGCGTGGTTGTGCTGGTCAGCACCCGTGCCGCCGCCTTCAGCGATGACGATCTGAGCTTTATCAGCTTTGTCAGCGTGCGCCTGAGCTATGCGCTGCGCCACAAGACCCTGGCCGACGAGCTGGCGATCCTGGAGCGCGACCGAATTTTGCAGGATGCCCGCGAGAGCTTCATCACAATCGTGGCCCATGACCTGAAAAACGTCCTGACGACGATCTCCGGCAGCGGCCACCTGGCCCTGCGCAAGGCGGCCCGCGGCGAGCTTGAGTACAGCCAGAAGGCGCTGGGGATTATGGTGGCCAAGGCCGCCCAGGCGATTCAGCTGGTCAACGATATGGTCGATGTTAATAATGTGGATCGCGGCCGCTTTCGCCTGTTCATCGAGCAGGTCGAGCTGGTCGAGCTGGTCCGCGACGAGGTCGAGGCGGCCCAGGGGCTGAGCACGCGCCACACCATCGCGCTGCACACCAGCCTCAAGAGCCTGGAGATCGCCGCCGATCACCAGCGGCTGCGCCAGGTGTTGAGCAACCTGCTGACCAATGCGATTCGCTACTCGCCCGATGGCGGCACGATCAGCGTGGAGCTGGCGCTGCTGGCCGAGCAGGCTCAGGTCGCCAACGCCGAGCTGCCGCAGGCCGTGCGGCTGACCGTCGCCGACCAGGGCATCGGGATCAGCCCGGAGGATCTGCCGCACATCTTCGATCGCTTCTACCGTGGGCGCGGCGAGCTGGTCGCGGTTGGCTCCGGGCTGGGGCTGTACATTGCGGCGGCGATTATCGCGCAGCACGGCGGCACGCTGACGGCCGACTCGGTGCCGCAGGTCGGCACGCGCTTCCACGCCACCCTGCCAGTCAGCCGCTAAACACCTATCGATCCTAAAATCTGCCAACGCCGATGGCGCTTCACGCATCGAGTTGGAGCATATGTTGAGGATACCCTGTGCTAGATACCTATCGTCTGATTATTACCTCGGCCCCTGAGGCGACCGCTGCGGCGCTGGATGAAATCCGCTTTGGCAGCTTTGAGATTGGCACCAGCCAGCTTGCACCGGGGGTGATCCTGGTCGAGCTGGAGCAGCCGCTCAACGAGTGGCTGGCCGAGCTGGCGGCGCGCCCGTCGGTGTTTATTCGCCACATCGCCCCGGCCCACCGCGAGCTGGTGCTGGAGGGCACGCCCGCCGATATCGAGCGGCTGGCGCGGGTGGCGGTCGGCCTGGCCGAGCATCTGGCCCCAGCGACCTCGTTCGCCATCCAGACCCGCCTGCTTGATGAGGAGCACTCGCACCTGACCCGCTTCGAGGTCAACGAGGCGCTGGCCAGCGCCTCGTTGACCCCGAAGCGGGTCAGGTGCGAGTGCTCCGCATCAAGCAGGCGG
>DAOTUS010000409.1:0-14524 GCA_034437415.1 Herpetosiphonaceae bacterium | reverse complement strand
GGTCTCGACATCCTCGTGAATTGGGGGCATATCTTTGCGCATGGCAGACCTCTATCCTTCACATATGACCGCTGTGAAGGATACCTGAGAAGCGCCTACTATGCAATGCTGAATGGTATCAGGCACTGATGGGACAAAGAAATTTTTTGGCACCGAACAAACGATATCGCCACCAATTTCAATCCGATTTCAAATCGGAACAGATATGCATGTTGCACCAGAGCTATTCTCCCCTAATGGTGATAATCGCCGCGATACCACAACTTTTTGGTTTCCAACCGAAATCATTGGCAACAATACTGTTCCACCATCCGAAGTTGATATCGACCTGGTTGATTCGAGTGGAACAGTCTACCCCATTGTCCACCGACTACAAGATAATCTTACTCCACCAACCTCCACATATACATGGGCTGGGTATTTGGAAAATAACATGCAAATAGTTGATGGCGACTACAGTGTGCGCGTTGGAGTTAACTATGCTACTTTAGCACTCCCAATTGTTTACACCAACACGATCACCATCGACACCGCCGCCCCCCCACCAGTCACGAACCTGGAGTTCACCGAGGGACAAAATGCCGGTGGCAGCGATCCGGAAGAGCCAGACGTGCTGACCTGGGCGCCAGCAGTGGATACGAGCCCTGGTGGCTATCACTACCTCGTCTATCGCTCGCTGGATCCAATTACATCGACCGCCGTGTTAAAGCCGATCACGAGCACGGTTGGCACGGCGAGCTCATATGCATTCCCCCATGTGTCAAATTCATACTACTACGCCGTGGTCACCGAAGATGCCGCCGGCAACCGCAGCTCGCCCGATGATGGCGGCGGCGGTGGCGGTGGCGGCGGGGGTACTCTTCCACCCCCTCAGGTTGGCAGTGAAGCCGGCAAAGTCGATGTTATCCTGATCATTGATGATTCCTGGAGCATGGATGCCGGTGTGCTCCAGGCCGGCGTTAACGGGAACATTGACCTGGTGAACCGCCTTGAAGAGAAGGACCGCATTGGTATTCGTAACATTGCCGGTGACAAACCGGGTATGCCCCTCACCCTGCTTGATGGGGCCACACGCACTCAGGCCACCACAGCTATCGCCGCCTATAGCACACCTAGTAATGGCAGTCCGCTCAACGAAGCGCTGCTCTGGGCCTTGGATGAATTTACGCGCCCCGAGATCGCCAACAATGGCCGTCCACACGCCATTGTCGTCTTTAGCGATGGCGAAGCGAGCGTTAATGGGATAACCCGTGCGCTGTTGTTCGCCCAGCATATCAGTGTGTTTGCCGTCACAACCCCAGCTTCAGCATATGGCTATGAGCTGATGCAAAGTCTGGTTACCACCACCACGGGTCAGCTGGAGTCGCAATTTTTTGGCAATCTGGCCGTTGCTGATAACTATCGCACCATTGCCGATGCGTTCCGTGGTCAGGCCATGAAGCAGATCAACGGGGATTTACCCCCGAACACCACTCAAGATATTCTCTACTATGTGGATGCCCAGACCCAGCAAGTCAGTTTGCGCATTACCTGGAATCCGTCCGGAATTGCCCCGCGGATCACGCTGAAAGATCCAAACGGCACAGTCTATACGCAACAGACAAGCTCGGCAGTCGCCTATAGCGAAAAAGAGGGCGAAGCGACGTTTACCCTGCTGCCACCGATCAATGCTGGCCGATGGACGATTCGGCTTGAGAATACTGGCAGCAGCCGACCCCAACGGCTCACACCGAACAATATCGACGACGTAACACCTGCTCCGCTGCCGGATGCGCGCCGTGATCGATCGGCTGTCGAGGACATTATTCCTGCCCCCGAGGCCATGGTTGCGCCATTCCCGGCACAATCTGGCCCTGATCTCCAGCAGCGCACGCTGACCAGCGGGAATATCCCCTTTACTATCGAACCACGGATCAGTAGCCCAGTAACCACCAGCATGACTCTGGACGCTGCCAATCGGACGCTGCTCGTCGCCGCGTTTGATTCGGGACAGCCCTTAACGGATACCACGGCGGTGTGGGTCGAGCTCCAGCACTCCAGCGGCATAACAAACACTATCATCGTGTATGACGATGGCCAGCATGGTGATGCTGCCAGCGATGATGGTCACTTCGGTGGCAACATCAGCACCATTCCTATCAATGGTATCTACCGTGCCACCGTGACAATGCGTCACCATAGCGAGCAGCGTGGCTATCTTGAACGGGTGACAGAACGTGAGCTCTATCTTGAAGGAACCCCAAATGTACGTTTGGAATCTGCAGCCATGGCTGTTGAAGAGCGAACGCCGCAGCCTGGCGTAACGGTCATTCTGAACCCACCACAGGCGCAAGCTGTAACGGTGCAGTACATGAGCACGGCGGGAACTGCCACTGCCGGGAGTGACTATCAGCCGATCAGCGGAACCCTGCGCTTTGCCCCAGGCGTTACCAGCCAGACAATTCCACTCACCATTACCGATGATATCGTGGGTGAGGATGATGAGACATTTGGAATCGCGTTGTTCAATCCGGTTAATGTCCCGTTGATTGCGCTCGCCAAGACAAGCGTAACGATCAAATCCAACGATCGCGTGGCGTTCGTCACGCCGACCGTGGCGGTGGATGAGGGCAGCAGTCTCTTCCTACCAGTGCGTTTGAACGCTCCAGCCGCCCGGATAGTGACGGTTGATTACACGGTCACTGGTGGAAGCGCCACGGCTGGCAGCGATTTTTTCGCTACTGGTGGGACATTGACCTTTTATCCAAACCAGATCGAGCAATCCATCCCGGCCTCTCCACATAATGACACCCTCTACGAGGCAGATGAAACGTTCACCGTCACGTTGAGCAATCCCACTAATATCGAGCTCATGGCTCCAAGCACGATGACAGTGACTATTAACATGAACGATGAAGTGCGGATCACACCATACAATCAAATCTTTGTCGATGAGAATGATGGATTAGTTGGGATTCCAATCTATCTGCCTGAGGCGCGGCCGATTACGGTTACGGTTGGCTATGCAACGGGCAGCTACACGGCGGTTGATGCGGCGACAGCGGGGAGTGACTACACCCCGATCAGCGGCACCTTAACCTTTCCGCCAGCGACCACGGTGCAAACGATCACGCTGCCTATTCTAGAAGACGGGCTGGCGGAACCGCGTGAACGGTTTTCGCTGCGTCTCACACAGGCCAGCAATATCACCTTCTCACCGCAGCCAGTTCCGGTCTATATCAACGCCAACGATACCCTCCAGTTTATGTTCGCAGCCATCACGGCAAATGAAGTCTATCCCAAGGCAATGGTGTATCTGACGCTCAATGCGCCATCGGCCCAACCAATCACGGTCACCTACCAGACCCTCGATGGCACCGCGCTGGCTGGTCAGGATTATGTGGCTCAATTGGCGACCATTACGTTCGAACCAGGGATAACGTACAAATATTTCGACTTCCCGATCATGAATGACAGCACGACCGAAGGCGAGGAAACCTTCTCGGTGGTCTTGTCGAACCCGGTCAATGCGGAATTAGGCACCACCACCACCCAGACCGTGCGGATTGTAGCCGACAATTTGCCAACCCCAACCCCAACTACGGTGCCAACCGCCACGCCGTTGCCAACCAACAGCGTCTTATTTGTCACGGGGACAACGGCAACCAGCAGCGACACGGCGGTCATCAATCGGCTCAAAGATATCACGGTTAATGGCACGAAACTGAACGTGATCGTCAAAACCCATACCACTGTCACGGCAGCCGATGCGGGCAATGGCGTTCGGCTGGTGCTGATCTCCTCATCAGTCGCCTCAACCAGCGTAGGCACCACGTTCAAGACCACGCCGGTTCCGGTGATTGTCTGGGAGTACGGCCTGTTTGACGATATGGGGATGTCCGGCACCAGCAGCGGCCCGAACTTTGGCGAAACCGGCTTGATAACCCAGCTCACCATCAGCCAGCCCAGCCATCCCTTAGCAGCCGGGTTATCGGGGACCGTCACTGTGCATACGACCGCGCAGCGCATGGCCTACGGCAGCGGCCTGCCAGCGTCCGCGATCACGGTTGCCCATGTTCCAGGTACCAGTGGGAGAAGTCTCATCTGGGGATATGAGAGCGGTGCGGCGATGGTTGGCTTGAACGCCCCGGCGCGGCGCGTTGGCCTTTTCTTCCACGATGCAAGTGGCAGCAATGCGACACCCCAAGGGTGGCAACTGTTTGACGCTGCAGTCCTGTGGGCTCTAGGATCCGGCGGAGCGCCAAGCCCAACCCCGACCAGCATTGCCACGGCTACGGCCACCGCAACCGCCCCAGCGACCAGTGTGCCACCGACTGCCACGGGGTCGCCCATTCCCACCGCCACGGCGACCAGTGTGCCGCCGACATCCACTGCGACGACAACGCTCCCAACGGTCACGCCAACGCCAGGCGGAGCGGCCAAAACTGCGCTGTTTGTGGTCCATAATGAGGGGGCCTTGAACGCTGGCGATACGGCGGTGCGCAATCGTCTGGTCGGCTTGAACTACACCGTTACGGTGAAATCCGCCAGCCCATCCACGGCCAGCGACGCCACCGGGAAAACCCTGGTACTCATCTCATCATCGGTGTCATCAGGCGATGTCGCGGCAAAATTCAAGAGCGTCCTGGTGCCCGTCATCACCTGGGAATATGCGATCTACGATGATCTGGCCCTGACTGGAACCAGCGCGACCACCGACTATGGCACCGCCGCAAGCAGCAGCCTCGTGATCAGCAACGCTGGACATCCGCTGGCCGGGGGCCTCAGCGGAACCGTAGCGGTATTCAGCGCCGCTGCATCGATGCCCTACGGCGCCCCAAGCGCCAACGCGATCAGTCTCGCGCCACAAGGGACGAGCAACAGTAAAAAAGTCTATTTCGCTTACGAGAAGAACGCCGTGATTGCGGGTGGATTCAGTGTCAATGCCCGGCGGGTCGGCCTGTTCTGGGTGGACACCGCCACCCCGACGAATGATGCCTGGACATTGTTCGAGGCCGCCGTGAATTGGGCCACCATGCCGTAAACTGGAGAAGCGGAGAAGGCATTGCGACTGGTAAGGATCTGGCTTCGGCCTGGTTTCTACCAGTCGCTTCTGCATCACACGTTCCACTACCATTTGCTCGGCAAGCGGCAAAGGAGCCACGGCGAGCTGTTTCAACAGGCTGGATTCGCCGCTGAACACTGCGATCGCCCTGGGGTATAATTCTTTAAAATACGTATGGTGGCCGACCGCCGCTGGTGATGGAGGTTCTCTTTGCTCCCGTTTGTGATTGATCTTGATGCTGCCGCCGCGACCAACAGTGCGCTGGCTGGCTCGAAGGCGGCCACGCTGGCGACCTTGCGCCAGGCTGGGTTTCCGGTGCCGCCGGGTTTTGTTGTGCCGACCGAGGTGTTTCGCATCGCCCCCCACGGCGAGATCACCCCCGATGTCGAGGCGGCGATCGCGGCCGCCTACAGCGCTCTTGGCCCCCAGGCGCTCGTGGCGGTGCGCTCCTCGGCAGCCCAGAACGATGGCGCCGACGCCTCGGTGAGCGGCCAGTTTCAGTCGTTTCTCGGCCTTGGCGGGGTCGCCAAGATCGTGCGCCACATCGAGCGCTGCTGGCAGTCGGTGACCGGGCCACGCGCCCAGGCCTACTACCATCACGCCGGAATCGAGGCCGATCAGGTGGCGATGGCGGTGCTGGTGCAGCTGCTGGTGGACTCGGACGCCAGCGGCATTATCATTGTCCCGCATTCAGCCAACCCCGCCGCCGAGATCCAGATCGAGGCGAGCTGGGGGCTGGGCGAGGCGGTGGTGAGCGGCGAGGTGTCGCCCGACCTCTATCGCGTTGACGCCGCCAGCGAGCAGGTACTCGAGCGCCAGATCAGCGCCAAGCACAGCGCCGTCCGCGTCGGCCCCAAAGGCACGGTCGCGGTGCCGCTCTCCGCCGAGCAGCAGACAGCCCCGGTGCTCAGCGCGGCCCAGGTTGGCGAGCTGGTGCGGCTGGGCAAGCAGGTCGCCGAACACTGTGGGGCGGCCCAGCAGGTTGAGTGGGCGCTAAAAGATAATCAGTGGTGGATTGTGCAGGCGCGGCCAGTCACCGCGTAGCCCTTTTATCCCAATAAATCTGTAGGGCGGGTCTCCGTACCCGCCCCGGTTCTCGGTACACAGGGTTGCGCACTCAGCCCCGCAGGATGTGGGTGCTTTTCAGGGCGTTGATCACAACCTCGTGGAGCTCATCGAGGCTAAATGGCTTGTGGATGAAGGCGGCCAGATGAAGATCGACCAGCCGATTGGTCACCTCGGTCTGGGAGTAGCCGCTCATCAAAATCACTGGCCGCAGCAGGCCCGCCTGCTCGATCGCCCCAAAGGTCGCCTCGCCATCCAGGTCGGGCATTGTCATATCGAGCAACACTGCGGCAATCTCGGGGTGGGCCTGGAGCAGCGCAATCCCCGCCCGGCCGCTGGCGGCCTCCAGCGCCTCAAAGCCCAGCCGCTCAAGCATTCTGGTGATCGTAAAGCGAATCGTGTCCTCATCGTCGATGACCAGCACAACCCCGTCGTTCAAGGCTCGGTCTGGCGCCACCAGCGCCACCGGTGCCACCGGCGCTACCGGTGCCGCCAGCGCCCCATGCTCGGCACATGGCAGGAGCACCTTGAACGTGCTGCCGCGCCCAACCTCGCTGTAGACCTTGAGCATGCCCTGGTGCGAGCGCACAATCCCCTGGACCGCCGCCAGCCCCAGGCCGCGTCCGGTGAACTTCGTCGTAAAGAACGGCTCGAAGATCCGGGCCTGGGTTGCCGCGTCCATCCCGGCGCCAGTATCGCTAACCTCAATAAACACATAGCGGCCATCCGGCAAATCGGGCCCCAGATGCGAGCCCAGCACATACAGATGGTCGGCGCTAATAATCCCGGTGCGCACCGTAATCTGGCCAGCCTGCGGGCCAATCGCATCGGAGGCGTTGACGATCAGGTTCATCACCACCTGGCGAATCTGGGTCGCATCGATCACGACCGGCGGCAGATCGGGGGTGAAGTCCTGCTCCAGCTGAATCTGTTTGCCAATCGAGACCTGCAGCAGCGTCGTCATCTCCTGAACCAGCTCGTTGATCGACATTCGGCTGACAATAAAGCGGCCCTGGCCCGAGTAGGCCAGCATCTGCCGGGACAGATCGGCGGCGCGGCGGGTGGCAATTTCGATCGTGTTCAGATAGGGGAGCAGCGGCCCGTCGTCCGCGCTCTCCAGCATCGCCAAGCTCAGATTGCCCATAATCGTGGTCAGGAAATTATTAAAGTCGTGGGCGACGCCGCCGGCCAAAAGCCCCAGGCTCTCCAGCTTCTGGGTCTCCAGCAGCTTGCGCTCCATCTCGCGGCGGGCCAGCTCCTGGGTCGTCCGCTCAAGCTCGGCCGTCACCCGATGGGCAAAGATCGAGAGCAGCGAGAATTTCAGGCTGGTATCGCTGAGCGGCTCCTGCGCCATCACGATGATCACGCCGACCACCGTCTGGGCCGCATTGATCAGCGGAATCCCCATATAGGCTTCAATCCGATAGGTCTGGAGTATTAGGTCGTTGGGGAAGCGCGCCTGAACTGCGGAGGGGAAAATCGAAACGCCCTTGGTAATCACCATCTCGACGGCCATGTCCTCGACCGGGAAGCTGAAGCCTTCGCGCAGGACCCCGGCCTCACAGGCGGCAATCGCGGTAATTTGGTGCTGATCCTGGTCGTAGAGGCCGACATAGGCATACTCAACCTGCAGCGCAATCGAAAGCTGCAGCACCAGGGTCTGGTAGAAATCGTTGTCGGTGGTTGAGACCGCGCCCTGGGCCAGGGTGGACAGCGCCTCCTCGACCCGGCGGCGCTCGGTCACATCGCGGGAGTTGATCACCAGCCACGTCTCCGCGTTGGACGCCGAGCGAAACTCATTGCCGGCCGACTCAAGATAGCGCCACGAGCCATCGCCGTTGCGAAAGCGATAGTGGACCGGGTGGCCCAGCGCCTGGCCGCCGAGCTTGCGCTGAAAGGCGTCCTTAACCGGCAGGCAGTCATCTGGATGGATATAGTCAAAGACATTTTTCCCAACCAGGCTCTGCGGATAGCCAAACACCCGCGTGGTGGAGGGACTCGCATAGTGGACCGTCCCGTGCCGATCGACAATCGTGATAAAATCCGAGGCGTTTTCGATCAGCGAGCGGAAATAGTTCTCGCTCTGATACAGCTCGCGCTCAAACATCTGCCGCTCAGTCACCACCGCGCCGATGATCAGCCCGGTGAGCGAGATGGTGAACATAAACAGCTGCAGGTCGATCAGCAAGGCCGTGGTGTTTTCGGGCGCGCTCAGAAACGTGATCAGTGCAACGTTGGTGACAAAGACCGCGAAGGTTGTGCGAAAAAACCCCTGGCGAATCGCCACCCACAGCAGCGGCAGGACACAAAAGTAGAAGCTGCTGATGGCCTGCAGGTACTGAAAGCGCAGGCCCAGCCACACAAACAGGGCAATGCTTAGAAACTGAACACCCAGCTCCAGGTTGATTTTGCTTGGCAGAATCGTGAACCAGCGCGGATTCGAGGTAAGCCGCCCAAGCAGCGCCAGCAGCCAGGGCGCGAAGGTGGCCACGCCAATCGCATCGCCAATCCAAAAGGTCAGGATCGAGGGGCGAATCTCCGCCGCCGGGATTGCCCCGAGCAGCGCCAGGGCGCCGACCGCGCTGGTCGCCACCACGAACGGGGCCAAAATAATCCCCACCCCGACCAGCCAGATAACATCGCGCAGGCGACACAGATCGGGGTTGAGCTGCACCACATAGCGCAGCATCAGCCCGGCGCAGCCATAGCCCAGGGTCAGAATAAGCGACAGGACAATGCTGCTGATCGGCGAGCTGGTGAGGGAGTTGCCCAGGGCTTCGACCAGCATTGAGGCCACAAACAGCAAGGGAATAGAGCGCCGCCCGCGCCAAAGCACCAGCGTCAGGCTCAGCGCTGCCGGCGGATACCAGGGCGAGATTCCCAGCGGGGTACGAAAGAGCGCCGCAATAAAGTGCAGCGCTACATAGCCACCCAGATACACCACTGTAATCAGCGCAATCTGCCACAGCTGTAGCGGGTGGCGCTCGGAATGGTGCTTAGGCCGAGTAGAATGAAACCCATCAGGGAATGATGGATTGGTCATGGCCGTATCCCTTGGCGCAGAAATTTGTCCTTCGTTCCTCAATATCGTGCAGGCGATTTCCATTGTAGCACTAAAGCCAAGCGCCCGAACGGTGCAGTTCGGGCGCAGGCAGGCTCAGAATAACCAGCGCTGGTCAGGCTTTCAGGCGGGGGTCCAGCGCATCGCGCAGGCCATCGCCGAGCAGGTTAAAGCCCAGCACGGTCAGCATAATCGCCACGCCTGGAAACAGGGCGTACCACCACTGGCCAGTGCCAACATAGTCGCGGGCGGTCGAGAGCATCGAGCCCCACTCCGGGCGGGGCGGCTGGGCGCCCAGACCCAAAAAGCCCAGCGCGGCCACGCTGGTGATTGCGGTGGCGACGCTTAGGGTCATCTGCACCAGAATCGGCGTCAGGCTGTTGGGCAAGATATGCCGAAACAGAATGCGGATTTTCTTCACCCCCAGCGCCTCGGCGGCGGTCACATACTCCTGGCCGCGCAGGCTGATCACGGCGGCGCGGGCGATCCGGCCAAAGATCGGAATCTCCACAATCGCCACGGCAATCATCGCATTGAACAGAGGCGTATCGAAAATCGCGCCCAGAATCGGCATATTGGAGATCTTTTGACCAAGCGCATACGAGAACGAGTTCGGGTCGTTGCTGATGGCGGTGAGCGCAATCGCCAGCAGAATCGAGGGAAACGCCAGCATAATATCCATTACCCAGGTCGCGATCGTGTCGAAAACCCCGCCGATAAAGCCCGACAGCAGCCCGAGCAGCGAGCCAAAAAACACCGACAGCAGCACAGCGACCATGCCGACGGTCAGCGAGATTGGCGCGCCGTGCAGCACCCGGATAAACAGGTCGCGGCCGAGCTGGTCGGTGCCAAACGGGCGCTCAAAGGTGGTCCAGGGCGCATCGTTGCGGGCTTTATCCCCGCTGACCTGGCCGGCGGTGACCAGCTCCTCGTCGCTCATCAGCCAGGACGGCTGGCGCAGCTTATTGGGCGTATCGCGATTGAGGGTCGTATCGAGCGGCTTCACAATTGGCGTAATAATCGCAATCGCAATCAAAAACGAACAGATCGCCATGCCGATCCGGCCGACAGTGCTGCTAAATAGCCGTCGCCGGGCATCGCTCCACAGTGAGCGGGGCTTACGACCAAGCCCGCCCACAGTCGGGTCGGTCCGATCGGTACCAGGTTGCGCGGTAGTTGCCATAAAACCTCAAGGCTCAGTATCAAGGTCGAACGAATAGAGCAGGCTGGCTCGGAAAAATCAACCTTGGGCGGCGATTCTACTTGTATTGAATGCGCGGGTCAAAGAAGCCGTAGGAGATATCGACGATCGTATTCACCACCACAAAGACCAGGGCCACAAACATCACCCCGCTCTGCACGACAAAATAGTCCCGCGAGAGAATCCCCTGGAGCAGCCAGGTCCCGATGCCGGGCCAGCCAAACACCGACTCGGTCAGCACCGCGCCGCCGAGCAAAAACCCCAGCTGGAGACCAATCACGGTGACGACCGGGATCAGGGCGTTGCGCAGGCCGTGGCGCAGAATCGTGGTGCGCTCGCGCAGGCCTTTGGCGCGGGCGGTGCGGATAAAATCCTGGCTGAGCACTTCAAGCATCGCCGAGCGGGTCATGCGGGCGATAATCGCCAGCGGCACGGTCGCCAGGGCCACGCTGGGCAGGATCAGGTGCTTCAGCGCGTTCAGGCTGATATCCAGCCGGCCGCGCAGCAGGCCGTCGAGCACATACAGATTCGTGATCGGCTCAAAGGTACGGCGCAGATCATCATCGAGGCGCTGGCTGAGCGGCAGCCATTTGAGATTGACCCCAAATAGATATTGCATCATCAGGCCCAGCCAGAAGATCGGCATGGAAACCCCGAGCAGCGCAATCAGCATGGTGCTGGCATCCAGCCAGGAGCCCCGGCGCATCGCGGCAATCACCCCGGCGGACACCCCCAGGACCACGGCGATCAGCAGCGAGACAAGCGACAGCTCGATGGTCGCCGGAAAACGCTCGCTGAGCTCTTTGGAGATCGCCCGCTGGTTTTTCAGCGAGTCGCCAAAATCGCCCTGCACAAAGTTGGTGATAAACGTAATGTACTGGGAGTCGAAAACGTTGCCGCCCTCGAAGTTCAGAAACAGCGGCCGATCGAGTTTGAGCCGTTTGGTTAAGGCGGCCCGCTGCTCGGGGGTCGAGCGCTCGCCGAGGGCAATAATCGCAAAATCCCCAGGAATAGTTCGAATCAGGGTAAAGACCAGCAGTGAGATTCCCAACAAAACCGGGATAATACCAAATACGCGCCGCAGAATATAACCAGCCATAAACGCATCCTTGCGATGTCGCCATGTCTCGGGTAACGAGAACCTGGCCGAGGCGTTGTGTACGATACGCGGAGCGCGGGATGGCGTTGAACGCCATCCCGCGCCGGCAGGCTTACTTGGTGATCGAAATTGGGGCGAACGACTCGCCGCCAGTTGGATTTGGCACCCAGCCGGTCAGGCTCTTCTTGGCGGCTAGCACCGGAGGAGCGTGAACAATTGGAATGCGGGGCAGGTCGGCGTTGATCAGCTTGCCAGCCTGCTGGAAGAGTGAAATTGACTCCTCGGGGCTGGTGGCGGCGCCAGCGGCGCTGAGCAGCTTCCAGACCTCTTCGTTCGTGTAGCCAGCTTCGTTGACGTTGCCGGGGCCGAAGTGGGTGTACAGGAAGTTGTTCGGATCGCCGTAGTCGCCGGTCCAGCCCAACATCACCATGCCGTTTTTGACACCGGCGTCCCAGTTATCCAGATAGACACCCCAGTCCTCGGTCTTCAGCTCAACTTTGATGCCGACATCTTCGAGCTGCGCGGCATAGAGTTCGGCGACCGATTTCGCGTCGGGGTAGTACGGGCGTGAGACTGGCATGTACCAAAGCTCCAGGGCCAGCTCGGTGCCATCGGTCATAACCATCGTGCTGAAGCCATCTGGGTAGCCAGCCTCGGTCAGGAGAGCCTTGGCTTTTTCGGGATCGTAGGCATATGCCTCAAGATCGCTTGGGCGATAGTCGGCCAGGCCGTCGGGCAGGAAGTCATCGGCGATGGTGCCGACGCCGCTGTAGGAGGTGTCGAGAATCTCCTGTTTATTGATGGCATACGCGACCGCCTGCCGCACGCGGATATCGTCGAACGGCTTGTTGTTCATGTTCAGCGAAAGGTAGGCGATGTTGAACGGCTCCAGATCGATAACCTGGAGGTCGGCGCTGGAGGCGATTTTATCGCGGCTATCGGCGCTCAGGTTGACGGTGAAATCAATTGCGCCAGCTTCCAGCTCGGCCAGCCGCTGGGGGGCTTCGGTGATGAAGCGAACCACAACCCCGGGCATCGTGGCCTTGTCGCCCCAATAGGCTTCGTTGCGCACCAGAGTCACGCTCTGGCCGGCATCCCAGCGCTCGAACTTGAACGGGCCGGTGCCGGCGCCGCCAAACTCAGGCGAGCCATATTTTTCTTTACCGGCTTTGACCGCCTCGGGGGCCGAGATGCCGAAGTAGGAAGCGGCCAGGTAGTTTGGCAGCAGCGGCACCGAGCGGGTCAGGGTGAACTTGACGGTGTTCTCGTCAACCGCTTCGATGCTCTGGTAGGCACTTTCGGCCTCGCCAGCGTAGCCACCGAAGATGTCGGGGACGATGCTGTACTTTTTGCCTTCAGCGCGGAAACCAAACTCGAAGTCTGGCTCGAACAAACGCTGGAAGTTGAAGACCACCGCGTCGGCGTTGAATGGCGTGCCGTCGTGGAACATCACACCTTCGCGGAGCTTGAAGGTCCACTCGGTGGCGTCGGCATTCGGCGTCCACTCGGTGGCCAGCTCGGGAATCACGTTCAAGGTGCCTGGCTCAAAACCCAGCAGCGACTCTTGAAGCTGGCGGGTCACGATCAGCGCTGTCCCGGTGGTGGTGTCCATCGAGTCGAGCGAGTCAGGCTCGCCCGAGCCACCAAAGACGAGGAATTTGTCGGATTCGCCAGCGGCGGGAGCAGCTGTCGGCGCATCGGCGGCGGCAGTGGTGGCGGTCGGAGCCGCCGAGGCATCTTCGGTTGGTGCAGCGGTTGGGTCGGCGGCGGTCGTTCCAGTGGTTGCGGTCGCGTTGCCCGATGTGCTTGGGGCGGTCGTGGCGGTGGCGCCAGTCCCACATGCAGCCATCAGCGGCAGGAGTAGCACGAGCGCGAGGAGCAAGGCCGTAAGGTGCTTGCGACGAACAAGAAATGACATGGAGACCTCCTTGAGCTAAGAATAGACGGTGCCCAATGCTGGATGAATGGTGGGGATGTTGGCGGTAGACCGATAGGAATTCACCCGAAATCACTGGGCTAGAATTCGATTATAGCAGCAAGTCTAGTTCTGGGCAAAGCCGTTCGGGCAGCGTTGATTCGGCGCCGCCACTAGCCTCAGCCCGAATCTCACCCCTAAACTCACCCATTCCGCCAGGGTGGCGCTGCATCTATCGGGGGGATAACGGGTCTATAGAGTGAGGAGTTTGAGATGGGTACGCGCATTTTTCGCCTGCTGCTGAGTGTCTGGCTGGTGGTCGGTCTGGTCGCTCCGGCGCTGGCCCAGGAGCCGCCAACGCCGGAGCCGACGCCGGAGATCCTTCCCACCGCGCCGTCGACGGCCTCCCCAACCAGCCTCCCCAGCCCGGCCGCGCCCACGCCGACAGCGACGGCGGCCCCGGCGGAGTTCGCGGTGCGCCTGAATGAGTTTCTCGTCGCTCCCAGCGCTGGCCAGGAGTATGTCGAGCTGTACAATCTCGGGCCGGATCCGGCCGATCTCGGCGGCTGGCAGATCGACGACGAGCCCAACGGCGGCGGCGCGCCCAAAACCATCCCGGCGGGCACCGTCATTCCGCCCGGCGGCTTCTGGGTGCTGACCTTCGCCAGCTTTCTCAACAATAGCAGCGATGCCGTGCGCCTGCTCGATCCCAGCGGCGCACTGGTTGATAGCTACGCATACAGCAGTTTCAGCCTGGATTTATCGACCAGCCGCCTTCCTGACGGCACCGGCGCCTGGGCTGATGGCACTCCGCCATCGCCCAGCGCGCCTAATCTGCCCGTGCCGCCGCCCACCGCCACAGCTACTCCGAGCATCACGCCGACGCCCAGCGTTCCCCCGCCAGGCTCCCCGACGCTAACCCCGGCGCCAGGCGTGGTCAGGCTGAACGAATATCTGGCCGCACCGCTGCCCGGCGGGAGCGAGTTTGTTGAGGTGGTCAATCTCGGCGCCGCGAGCGTCGATCTGCGGGGCTGGAGCATTCGCGATGCCAGCGGCAACACCCGCGCCCTTACGCTGAGCGCCCTGCTGCCCGGCCAGTTCCACGCCCAGCGGTTTGCCAGCGGCCTGCTCAACAATAG
>DAOTUS010000408.1:0-23907 GCA_034437415.1 Herpetosiphonaceae bacterium | reverse complement strand
TGAAATTGTCTCAGCAAAACCCAGATCGACTTTTAATTTCGCCGAGCCATTGCTATCACGGTGACACGACGCTCAAGGCGTTGAGGTGATGAATGGCAAATTGGCGAGGGTATTGGTGATGGACATCATCTTTTCATCCAAACATCAAATCCTACCTCAGCAGAACATTTTGTGAGGTGTTGGCAAAACGTAAAGCTATTGTGCGCAGTTCCACCTTCTACAAATTACAAAACTTATGAGTCCTCAGTAGAAAAATAAAATGGAATGTACCCACCAAGCAACATCCATCCACAAACTACGCTTTTAGGGGGTGCCGGGGGATGAAAACCCCCTGACGCCCAGGGGGCACCCGCCCTCCGGCGGAGGGACGGAAGGGTGGCGAATCAAAAGTATCCAATGATTTCACAAGAAAAACCAACCCTCAGCCCGCTATCATTGCCTCGCCCAGCCAGCCGTGCTACGCTTTTGCCTCGATTTTTAGCCGACCAGGAGGCAGTGTATGACCGATCAGACCCTCGTCATCCGCCCGGCCCAGCCGACCGACTTTGCGGCCGTTCTGCAGCTCGTCCAGCAGCACTATACCGCCGACTACGGCGAACCAGTGATCTCAGCCAGCAATCTGCAGGATCGCTGGGGCCGCGCCGACATTCAGCAGAACACCTGCGTGATCGAAGAATCCCACCAGATCGTCGCCTATGCTGATTTTCGATCCCGCGCCCTCGCTGACAGTGTCACCGTTCGCGCCTCGCTCTACACCGCGCCAGATCGGCGTGGCCGGGGCTTTGAAGCCCTACTCCTCCGGCAAATCGATCACGCATCCGCCGTCTCCTCGCCCCGCACCCTGCAAGTCACCGTCACCAACAACCCCGCCAGCCAGGCGCTTGAGAGCCTTGGGTATCGCCACAAAATCTCGTTTCCGACCATGAGCATCGCCCTGCCGCCAGGGTATCGGGCAGGCGCCGCGCCAACCCAGATTGCGATCGCGCCCTTCGTCGCGGGCCAGGATGAAGATGCGGCCTATCAGGCCGATGAGGCAGCCTCGCGCGACAAAGGCTATGCCCAGCCAACCCCTTTCGCGACCTGGGCCGCCCGCATGCTGGCGGATCTGCCGCTGTGCTTTGTCGCCCGCGACGGCGACTCGATTGCTGGCGGGGTCTACGGCCAGCGGGTTGTCGAGGAGCAGGTCGGGATTGTCCAGCATCTTGGCGTGCGCCGGGAGTGGCGCAGTCGCGGGATTGGGCGGGCCTTGCTTGAGCGCGCCTTTCAGGAATTTGCCGCCCACGGTATCTACAGCGTAACCCTTGATGTTGACGCCGCCAGCCAAACCGGCGCGGATCGACTCTACGCCGCCTGCGGTATGCGCACCACCGGAACCCGCCACATCTACGAGAAGTAGCTCGATTGCCCATACAGTTGGCCTCAGCGAGGCCTAGACTGCGGCGGATAGATGGCCTACAATCACAGCTCTACTATCCACGTAAGGAGAATCTGCCCATGACAGAACGAACTGGCGAGGCCTTCGAGTTCGCCGAGCAGCTGACAGTCGTCGGCGCCAAGCTCCAGCCCGGCACCCCGGCGCCCAACTTTACCCTGGACTCGTTCGATCCCGCCGCCGGGACGATGCGGCAGGTGCAGCTGGCCGACTCGGCCGGGACGGTGCGCCTGCTGAACGTGGTCAACTCGCTGGACACGCCTGTCTGCCACGTTGAGACCCATCGCTGGGAGGCGGTGCGCGCCAGCCTGCCCGCCGATGTCACCGTCTACACCGTCAGTATGGATCTCCCCTTCGCGCAGGCGCGCTGGCAGACCAGCGAGGGCGTGACCCACGCCATGCTGTCGGGCCATCGTAGCGAGCAGTTTGGCCAGGATTACGGGGTGCTGCTCAAGGAGTGGCGCATGCTCCAGCGGGCCGTCTTTGTGATCGACCGCGACGATCGGATCGCCTACGCCGAGTATGTCGCCGACCAGATGCAGGAGCCGAACTACGCCGCGGCCCTGGCGGTGATCGCGTAGCGCTGGCGCATTTCCACCTGGAGCAGCATTAAATCGGCGCTGTCTATCCGCCTGATGTGGTTTCAGGGCTATGCTGACCATGTCGTCGGGGTTGAGCTGGTGGAGAAAGCGATCCAGCAATTTTTCAGCGAGCACGATCTGGCCTACACCAACCCCACCCCCGACCGCTACGCCGCCGAGCGGCTGACGCTGCTTCACCGTGATTTCTTTAGCCTGACCCCCGCCGCTGTTGGCGCGATCGATCTGGTCTACGACCGCGCCGCGGCTATATCCAGCAGCTCGATGAGCTGCTGCCGATCGGCGCCCAGCAGCTAATTATCACCCTGGAGTACCTGCCAGCCCTCAGCGAGCCGCCCTTCAGCATTACGCCGGACGAGGTCGCCACCTACTACGGGGCGGGCTACACGATTGAGCATCTCGAACAGCCTGAGCTGCCCAACCACGGCATGGTGCGCAAGTTTGGCCTGACGATGCTCAAGGAGCACGCCTTTCTGCTGACCAAGCACACCCACGGCGCGGTTTCGTTAAGCAACTAGCGGCCTGAGATGCGGCGGGGCGCTGGACGGATTGGATCCGTCCAGCGCCCCGTTTTCGTTCCGCACGATCGTCTCATCCAAGCTGCCACCGGCTCACTTTACGCCCCAGAAGCGGATCGTCCCATCGTCGCCAGCGCTGACCAGCTCGCGTTGGTCGGGGCGCCAGGCCAGGGCGCGAACCTGGTCCTGATGCCCGCTGAGCATGGCCAGCGCCAGGCCCTGCTTACTCCACAAGCCAACGGTGGAGTCGGCCGAGGCCGAGGCCAGAATATCGCCCTTATTCCAGCTGAGCACCATAACGGCAGCCTGATGCTGGCTGATCACGGTGATCAGCGTACCATCGGCCTGCCACAGCCGAATGCTGCCATCCGCCGCGCCGGTCGCCACCACGCTGCCATCGGCGGACCAGTCCGCGCTGATGACGTCACCACTATTGTCGCCCTGGAGCACAGCGATTGAACTGCCATCGGCATTCCAGATCCGCGCGGTATCGTCCAAGGAGGTCGAGATCAGCCGCGTGCCGTCGGGACGCCAGTCCAGGGTGGTGATTCCCTCGGTGTGGCCCGGCGCGGTGAGGGTGAGTTTCGTCGCGCTGGCCACATCCCAGATCGTCAGGTTGCCGTCATCACAGCCGACCGCCAGCCGTTTGCCATCGGGGCTCCAGGCCAGCCCGCGAATTCCCGCGCTATGCTCAAGCACGGCTTGCGCCACACTGCCATCTGGCTCCCACAGATACACCAGCCCATTGTCGGCGCCTGCCGCCAGTTTTCCCTCGCTGCTCCAGGCCAGGGTCTGGACAATGGCTGGGAGCTCAAAGCTGCGAATGAGGGTGCCATCACTCTTCCACCAGCGCAGCGCCAAATCATCCGAGGCGGCGACCACCGTCGTCTCAGCGGGGCTCCAGGCCAGGGCGTGGATGACGTTGGTGTGGCCAGACAGCAGGCGGAGTGTGTCCGAGCGCGGCTGCCACAGGGCGGCGTCCCGCGACTCTCCGCCGATCAGCAGCGTATCGCCAGCGCTATTCCAGATCGCCGTATGGATTGGTGGGGTGTAGCCGGTCAGTGTGCCGATGGCGGTGCCATCAATCTTCCAGTTGTGCAGCTGCTCCCCAGCGGTTAGCAGGGTCAGCAGCTGGTCGTTGGGGCTCCAGGCAAACGCCCGAATATCCCCATTTTGGGCATCGAGGCGTAGCAGCGCGGCGCCTGTGTCATCCCACAGGCGGGCGGTGCCATCCTGCGAGGTCGACAGCAGGGTGTTGGTGGTGTCGAACTGAGTCTGGCTCCACTGTAAGCCGTTGATACTGCCGCTATGTCCCGACAGCGTCTTAAATTCAGCACCATCCTGCCACAGGCGAATTGTGCCATCCCGCGATCCCGATGCCAGGGTGCGGCCGTCGGCGCTCCAGGCCACGACGACCACCCGGCTGGTGTGGCCGCTCAGAAACGTGATCGCTTTGGTTTCAAGGTTCCAGACACCGACCTGCATATCGGAGGAGGCCGAGGCCAGCCGATTGCCATCAGGGTTCCAGGCCAGCCCCTCGATCCAGTCGGTATGCTCGCTGATGGTCGCGACGAGCGTGCCATCGAGCTGCCAAACCTTGACCGTACTATCGCGGGCGGCGCTGGCCACCATCTCGCTATAGGGGTGCCAGGCCAGGGCGGTAATCCCCTCCTGGGCGTCGAACTCCGACCTAATCTGGCTGGCAACATTCCAGATCATCACGGCGGCATAGTCCGCCCCCGCAATCAGGGTGCCGTCGGGGCTCCAGGCCAGCAACTCGATATCGGAGGGTCCCTCGCGGCGCAGCTCGCCCCGCTGGCTGCCGTCGCGATTCCATAGGGACACAAGCGGGCCATTGGCGCTGGCCAGAACGCCATCCTTGCTCCAGGCCAGCGCCTTCGGCGGGCGCGTGAAACCGGTGATGATGGTTGTCCGCTGCCACGAAGCGGTATCCCATAGCTCAATCCCCAGCGAGGTTCCGACCGCCAGCAGGCTGCCCTGTGGATCGTAGGCGACGCTGCTGGCGTGGCCTTCGCCATAGCGCCTCAGCTCGGCAACCAGCCCGGCATTAGCGGGCGTAATCAGCGCGCTGAGCGGGGCGAGTGACGGCGGATCGGCGGTGGCAGGGCCAGATGGCGGGCGCTGTAGCCACCACCAGCCTGCACCAACCAACACGGCCAGCAGCACAACCCCAGCGCCGATCCAGCCCGGCCGGAGGCGCCGCTCGCGCCGATATGACTCCCGCACGGGCGTTTTTTCGACCACCTGGGCGGCGCTTTCGGCCGGGCGGCGGGCGATCACGGCGGTCTGGGCGCTCGGCGGCTCAGCGGCATCCAGCAGCGCTAGCGCGGCGGCGGGATCGGCCGGCCGGTCGGCGGGCTCCAGCTCCAGCAGCGCGACGATCGTACGATCCAGGCCGGGCGCCAGATTTGGGACGCTCGCGCCTGGTGGCGGCAACGGCAGATTGGCGGCCCGACGATAGATGCTCGATGGCGGGGCAAACCCGGTCAGCAGATGATAGGCGGTGGCGCCCAGGCTGTACAAGTCCGAGCGCCCATCGGTTGGGTGCCCGCCCATCTGCTCCGGCGAGGCGTAGGCCGGCGAAAACGCTTTGGCCCCCGCCAGCGTGCTGCCCTCCTGCTTGGCAATCCCAAAATCCAGCAGCATATAGCGGCCATCGGGAGTTCGCTTGATATTATCCGGCTTCAGGTCGCGGTGAATAATCTCCGCCGCGTGCAGCCGCCCAAGGTTGACCAGGGTGCTGCGCAGAAACTGCTCCACCTCAGCGGCCGGCAGCACATCTTGGTCGGCCAGGATCTGGCCCAGCGTTGCGCCCTCGACAAACTCCATCACCAGCGTCGTGCGGGCGCCCTCGTGCCAGATATCGTAGATCTCGGGCATAAACTCGAAGCGCCGAGCGTACTGGGCCATAATCTCGGCCTCGGTTAACACCTGCTGTTGAGAGGTGTCCGTCTCCGAGAGAATCACCTTGATCGCATAGTGGCGCTTGAGCTGGATATCCACGGCCTCGTAGACAATCCCAAAGCCGCCGCGCCCAAGCAGCCCGATGATTCGATATTTGTTGCGTAATAGGAAGGGTTGGCCGCAGTGAGGACAGTGTTGGGCGGTGGTGTTGATCGGCTGGGAACAAAAAGTACAGGTGTCGCCATTCATCCGGGCGCTCCTTGGTGAAAATGTGGGCACCTGGGCCAAATCGTAGCAGGGTGCCTGATTTTGTGCAAGCCCTGATCAGGCCGATTGGCGGGCGCCAGTCCCACCAACACGCTCCGCCCGCTGGATTGATCGCGGGGCGCGGCAATTGCTGGCCCCGGTTCCAAACCACCTACCCGTGTAGTAAAACACCGGCCTTTGTCAAAAGCCGCATGCTTTGGTAAGATACGGCAGACATTTAACCGAAAATGTGTATATGTTAAGCCCAACTTCGCTCAATTCAAAGACTGTTGTGTCGCTCCTTACCGAGTGGCTGCCTCAACTTGCGACCGCCACGAGTCTCGGCACCGTCCACGAAAGTTTGACCTCGATCCTGAAAAGCTTCCGCAGCGACCCAACCTATCATCTGATCTGGCGCGGCCCGCCTGAGCTGGCGCTGCCAACCACGCTGGAGATCGTGCCGTCGGTCGCCGACCAGCAGCTGCTTGCGGCCGGGGCGGTGATCACGCACACCCGCGATGGTCAGACCTGGACCGTGCTGCCGCTGCTCCACGGGGCGCTGCGGGGCTGGATTGCGCTGCCCAAGGCCAAGCCCAACGATGCGCTGATGCTGCCCGTGGCGCTACAGACCGCCGCGATCCTGACCAGCCTGAGCGATGATGCCCAGCTGATCGACCAGATTCGCGAGCTGACGCTGCTCGACGAGATCGGCCAGACCCTGAGCGGCTCGCTGGAGCTGACGCCGCTGCTCGATGCGCTGCATAGCGCCGTCCAGCGCCTGATCGGCCCGCAGAACCTGTTTGTGGCCCTCTACGACTCGAACTCGGGGCTGTTTCGCTTTGCGGCCCAGTTCGTCAACGGGATTCGCACGATGCCGGTCACCCAGTGGACGGTTGCCCACGGCCTGACGGGCGTGGTGATTCGCCGCAACGAGGCCCTGATCACCGAACACTATCTGCAGGCGTGCACCGACTACGGCGTGGCGCCCTTGCTGTTCGACCCAACCCCGCCGCACATTTGGGCGGGCGTCCCGATGCGCCACGGTGATCGGGTGCTGGGCGTGCTGACAATCTACTCCAACGATCCTGCCACCCGCTATACCGATGACACGCTGCGCTGTCTGGAGATGCTGGCGCGCCGGGCGGCGGTCAACTTCGAGCAGACCCGCCTGTACGAGCGCACCGCCCAGCAGGCCCGCCAGCTGCTGCTGCTGAACGAGCTGGGCCGCACCCTAACCTCGACGCTAAATCTGGAGGCGGTTCCATCGCTGATTATGGGCCGGGTGCAGCAGATTATGGATGTTGAGGAAGGCTCGCTGCTGCTGCTCGATGAAGATACCAACGAGCTGGTCTTCAGCTACAGCCTGAGCCGCGTCGGCCAGCAGCTGCTCGGCCGCCGCCTGCCGCCCTCGGTCGGCATCGCCGGGCTGGTGATGCGCACCGGCCAGTCGCTGATCGCCAACGCCGCCCACGACCACCCGGCCTTCTACGCCGAGATCGACGAGATCACCGGCCACCAGACCCGCGATCTGCTGTGCGTGCCGCTGCTTGGCCCACGCGGCGTGCTAGGCGTGATCGAGATCATCAATCGGCGCAGCGATGTGCCGTTCACCCCCGACGATCGGGCGCTGCTCGAGGCGGTCGCCGACCAGGCGGTGCTGGCGATCGAGAATGCCAATCTGTACACCCGCACCGATCGGGCGCTGACCCGCCGGATCAGCGAGCTCGATGAGCGCAATAAGCAGCTCCAGGAGATTTTGCAGATCGGCAATGCGCTCAAGGCGGGCAACGAGCTGCACTCGGTGCTGCCGCAGCTGGCCGAGTCGGTGCGCACCAGCACCCGCTTCAATCAGGTCGTGATCAGTCTGCTGGAACATCAGCCGAGCCGCCGGGCGGTGCTGCGCCGAGTTGCGGCGGCGGGGCTGGACGCCGAGACGTTCGCCGTCCAGCGATCGATCACCGCCGACCCGGAAAAGCTCGAGTCGCTGCTGAAGCCCATGGACCAGCGCGGCGCGGCGACGTTCTATATCGACTACAGCTCCAATGGCGATGGCCGCCTGTGGGGCGATACCAGCCACCCCGATGTGCCCGAGCCGCGGCTCGGCGGCTGGCACCCCAACGATATGCTGTTCACGGTGCTGCGCAGCGCCAACGGCGAGCTGCTGGGGCTGCTCTCGGTCGCCGCGCCGATGGACGGCATGCTGCCAACCTCGGAGCAGATCCAGACCCTGGAGATTTTCGCCAACCAGCTGGTGGTGGCGCTGGAAAATGCCCGGCTGTACGATCAGCTGCGCCAGAGCTTGCAGGGGCTGACCGCCCTCAGCGGCCTGGGAATGGCGATCAACAGCGCGTTCCACGATGCCCAGGCGATCTGGCAGTTTACCGTCGGCGGGATTATGGACTCGACCGGGGCGCTCGGGGCGGGTGTGCTGATGGCCGAGCAGCGCATTCCGCCGTTCAATCTGTACCCAATCCTGGCGCTGGGCACCCCGCACACACCCGATGGGGCGCTCGACGGGCTGGCCCGCCAGGTTGTGGACAACGGCAAACCGCTGGGGCTGATCGCCAATCGCGCCAGCCTGCCGCCCGCCATCGCCGCAACCGGCGCCCAGGCTTTGCTGATGCTGCCGCTCTTTGGCACCCGCTCGACCCTGGGCGCGCTGTACGTCTGGTATGCCGACGTGCTGCCCTCGCCGGAGGAGCAGGACCTGATCTCGCTCTTCGCCGGGCAGGCGGCGGTGGCGGTCGAGAATATGCGCCTGGCCGCCGCAGTTCGCGAGGGCCGCGATCGGCTGGCCTCGATTCTGGCCTCGACCGAGGAGGCGATTCTGCTGCTCACCTCGGACCTGACCGTCGTGGAGGCCAACGCCACCCTCGGCCGCCTGACCGGGCTGGGCAATACCGAGGCGCTGCTGGGCCAGCATATCTCGGCGCTCGTCGCCCGCTGGCAGGAGGTCTGGAACACGCCCAGCGAGGCCTGGGCCGATATCACCACCGCAATCAGCAACGTCAGCAGCGGGCAGTCCGCCGAGGCCCGCGGGCAGCTTGAACTGGTCGGGCCGCGCTCGTCCTGGGTTGAGTGGACGGCGCTGCCGGTGCGCTCGGCGCTTGAGCATAGCCCGCACGCGCTGATTCTGGTGCTGCGCGACATCACCACGATGATCGAGGCCGAAAATTTGCGCCAGGACCTGACCTATATGATGATCCACGACCTGCGTGGCCCGCTCAGCTCGGTGATGACCTCGCTGGATATGCTGACCAAGCAGATGATGGGCGCGGTCAACGAGGGCCAGTCGAAAATCCTGCGCATCGCCTCGCGCAGCAGTCGGCGGCTGCTGGATATGGTCAATCTGCTGATGGATATCAGCAAGCTCGAGTCAGGCCAGATGCCGATCACGCCTGCGCCAGTTGCGCTGCCCGATGTGTTCCGCAGCGTCGTCCAGAACTACGAGCCGCTGCTCGGCGAGCGCAAAGTCGAAGTTGTGATGAGCATTCAGCCCGATCTGCCGCTGGCAATGATCGACATCGAGCCAATTGAGCGGGTGGTCCAGAACCTGTTGGACAATGCGATCAAGTACAGCCCCGCCGGTGGCCAGATTGTGCTCGGGGCGCGGGTCGCCACCGCCGCCGACCTGGCCGCCGATCACCCCGAGGGCCGCTGGCTGCTGGTGACGGTGCGCGACGCCGGGCCTGGGATTGCGCCGCAGTACCGCGAGCGAGTTTTCGTGAAATTTGCCCAGGTCCAAAAGGCCAGCGTCAAGGGCACTGGGCTGGGGCTGACCTACTCGCGGCTGGCGGTCGAGACCCACGGCGGGCGGATCTGGGTCAGCGGCGACGATGCGCCGGGCGCGATCTTCACCCTGACCGTGCCAATGCTCGATCCGGCCCTGCCAGCCTGATCTTTCAGCAGTTGCCCAATGATTTCTGGCCTCGCAAATGCTATGCTGCTGATCACACGCTGATCGCGGCATAGCGTTTGCATTTAACCTGCGCTGCTGTCGCCAACCCAAATCACTACCAATTTTTGAGGACAAACGTTATGAAGCAACCCCATCCTCTTGCCGTGGCTCAACTTCAGGCCCTGGCGCCCCAAACCCTGCCGTCCTTGCGCAACAGTCGCTACTTTGGCGACGATAACAGCGTTGTGCTCAGCGACTTCACCCCCGCCGACCAGGCCGTGATCAAGGAAATGTATGCGAGCCTGATCACCTTGATGGGCCATATGCGCCAGCAAAAAGATACTGGCTACGATCTGCCTGGCCTGCAGGTGCTGCTGACCCAGCTCAACTGGTCGGCGCTGATCAGGCGGCTCCAGCAGATGGGCGACACCCTGCCCGAGCACATCGCGGCCCATCTGGGCGAGGCGATCCACGACATTCGGGGCGGCAGCTTTGCGGCGCTCTCGATCAATGTGCAGATGATCGGCATGGGCATGGTCGAGGACGATGATCTGCTGCGGATCTTTTTTCTGGTCCGCGACCACCTCAAAATCATGCGCAATGCGGTGCGGGATATCGACCTTGAGCGCTATCAGGCCGACTGGGAGCAGAAGCTGCACAATGTCAAGCTGATTGTGGAAAAATGGACCAACACGATCCACAAAGTCTCGAACACCTCGGCGCGGATCGAGCTGGACTGCCAGTTTGACGGCAACATTTCCGAGCGCTGTCTGGAGTTTTCGGCCCTCGACCGGGTGCTCTACAACATGGTCAACAACGCCGTGCGCCACACCGCCGACGATGTCGTCTACCTGAGCATCTTCCCAGCCGACCTGGCCGCGCCCCACGACGTGCGCTTCGTGATCTACAACACCATCACCCCGGAGCATCGCCAGATTCTCCACAGCCGCTTTGGCGATAACCTGAACCAGGTCTTTGGCAGCGGCTTTACCACCGGCGGCTCGGGCCTGGGTCTGCGGATCTGCGCCCACTTCGTCGCCAACGCCTATGGCGTTCACAGCTTCGAGGAGGCCACCGGCGCTGGCTATCTGGGCGCAACCTTGCTCGACGACTACTTTGTCAACTGGTTTCACTGGCCAGTCGCCGCAGATTAGCGCCTATTTCAGGCCCAAAAAACGCCACGACAGCAGAACAGCGCTGTCGTGGCGGATAAAAATGGGGAAATTGCGCGATCACTGCTGATCGAACTGCCGTAAAAATTGCTGTTGCTGCTCGTCGATCGCCTGCTGCAGCTGCTGGCGGGAGAGCATTCCTGATAAAACCAGCAGCTCACCGAGCTGAAAACTCTGCCCCTGGCGCTTCAGCGCCGCCTGGCGTGCAATAACCTCGTTAAGCTGCTTCCCCGAGATCAGATGGTGCTGAATCAGGTACTCGCCGAGGCGATTGGTCGGGCCGCCGCCATCTTTGGCCCGCTCCTCTTTTTGCAACTCCAGGGCGCGGGTTAGCCCCTGAGCGGTCAGCCAGCGGCGGCGGAGCAGAATATCGCCCAGCGGCACAATCCGGCCATAGCGCGACTCCTGCTCCTGCTCGCGGAGCGCGGCATCAAGCTGCGTTTGCGAGATGAAATGCTGTTGCACAAGATATTCGCCCAGCCGCTTCGCCGAGGCGGTGTTTTTGGCCTGTGGCGGTGCCGGAATTGCCGTCTCCGCAATCACCTGCATATCCAGCAGCGCCAGGCCTTGTTTGGCGGCTGCGTTCTCGGGATCAAGCTGCAGCACCCGCTCAAGACATTCACGCCGCTTCTCGGCCTCATCAAGCACCCCGCTCATCCACAGCCAGGCTGGGGCGAAATCGGGATTCTCGCGAATAATTGCAACGAGCAACCCCCGCCCCTCTTCACGACGACCAGCGGCGATCACTGAGCGCGCCTGAGCAAATAGGTTCTCGATACTCACGATGGGTGTCCTTTCCAGATTAACGGGATTTTGCCAATGCCTGGGCAGCCACCAGCACTGGATCCCAAACCGACGAGACCGGCGGCGCGTAGGTCAGATCGCTCCACGCCAGCTCCTCCACGGTCATTCCCGCCGCCAGCGCCACTGCCAGGATATCCACGCGCTTGGCGACTTCCTCATACCCAACAATTTGCCCGCCGAGCAGTTTCCCGCTGGCGGCATCGCTGACAAGCTTCACGTGCATGGGTCGGGCATTTGGATAGTAGCCCGCGTGATCGGTTGACTCGATCTGCTGGGCACGCACAGCGTAGCCCGCCCGCCGGGCCATGCTCTCGCTCATGCCGGTCGAGGCGATCTGCACCGCGCCGAACTTGGTCACCGACGAGCCGACGACTCCGGCAAACGGGCGCTCGACCCCGCCGAGAAAGGCGCCCAGCGTGCGGCCCTGCTTATTGGCGGTCGTGCCAAGCGGAATATATACCGGGTGGTTGAGGACGCGGTGGTTCACCGTACAGCAGTCGCCAGCACCATAGATGCGCTCGACATTGGTGCGGCCCAGGCCGTCGATCAGCATGGCGTCGCGGGGTCCAAGCGCAACACCGACGGCGCGGGCCAGCTCGCTGTTGGGCGTCACCCCGGTGGCCAGCAGCACAATCTCGCCGGTCAGCTCAGCGCCAGTCGAGCAGGCGCAGGTCACATGGCCGTCGGCGTCGCCATCGAGATGCTCCAGCTTCGCGCCGAGGTGAATCTCAATGCCGGCCGCGCGCATGGCGGCCTCAACAATGGCGGCCATCTCGGGATCGACCGTGCCCAGCACCTGGTCGAGCATATCGATGACGGTGGTTTTGATCCCCAGCGCCAGGAACGCCTCCGCCATCTCGATCCCGATGTAGCCAGCGCCGATCACCACCGCCGAGGCGGGCTTGCGCTCGGCCAGATACTGCTTGATCGCCAGGCCATCGCCCATCGAGCGGAGCCGAAAAACTCCCTTGAGATCGATGCCCGGCAGCGGTGGGCAGCGCACCCCGGCGCCGGTGGCCAGCACCAGATGATCGTAGTGGTCGTGAAAGGTTTTGCCGCTGCTGAGATCGCGCACGCTGATGCGTCCGGCGGCGGCGTCGATATCCAGCACCTCGTGTTCGGTGCGGACTGTGATACCATCGCGGGCAAACTGGGCGGGGGTGCGGGCGATCAGGGCGTTGTGGTCGGGAACCCAGCCGCCGATGAAATACGGCAGCCCACAGGCCGAGTAGGAGACAAACGGCTCACGCTGATAGAGCGTAATATCGAGGGAAGGATTAGTTCGTTTCGCTTTGGCAGCTGCACTTGTCCCTGCTGCAACGCCACCAACAATGAGGACCCGTTCCGATGCCATACACTGCTCCTTTGCATATATAGTACACGTTATCGGGGAGCGATCGCGACTGTAAAGAGGTGGATACCATGACGATTGTATTACAAACTGATGAGCCGCGTCTACCAGCCCGGCCAAATCGCCTGGGCGCCTGGCTGGTCTATCGCGGTCTGGTGCGCCCGGCCCTGCGTGGCAGCTTCAATCGAATCCTGCTTGATGCTGGCCCGGCGGATGCGGTGCTGGCTGGGGCTGAACCAGTCCTGTGTTATGTCACCCACACCTCGTGGTGGGATGGCTATCTGGCCTTTGAGCTCTTCCGGCGCGTCTATCCCCGCCAGCACTTTCTGATGATGGAAGAGGCCCAGCTGCGGCGCTATTTTTTCTTTCGCTGGTGCGGCTGTTTTTCGGTCGATCGCGCCGATGCCCGCGAGGGCGTGCGCTCGCTGCGCTATGCCGCCCGCCTGCTGGCCAGCAGCGCCCGGCCGCTGGTCTGGCTGTTTCCCCAGGGGCTGATTCAGCCCGCCGACCGGCGGCCGCTCGCATTGTATCGCGGGGCCGCCGAGATCGCCACCCGCGCCGGCGGAGTGTGGTGTGTGCCGGTGGCCCTGCGCTACGAGTTCGGCCCAGAGCAGCGCCCGGACGCCCTGATCGCCGTCGGAGAGCCGCTCTGGGTCACCCAGGCCGACACGGTGCGCAGCGTCCACGCCACCCTGACCGAGCAGCTCACCGCCACCGCCGACAGCCTGCGCGACCGCTGGAACACCGGCGATCTGGCGGCCTTTCAGCCGATTCTCCAGGGAAAACAGTCGGCCAACCGCGTTTTCGATGCCGTTCTGGGGCCGCTGATTCGCTGGTGGTTAGGCCGGCGGCGCCGCTAAGATTCAAGGCGACTTGGGTTGGTGTATTCTAGCAGTTCTGGGCTGATCGGACTACGCCAACCTGCCCGGCGGCGCGCCGAGCCGAACCTACGAGTTTGCATAATTTGTCACTCATACGCCTGTATGCTATAATCGCTGATCGAAACCGCATTAAGTGTGGTAAATACACGATTCTCATCCTGAGGGGCGGAGGGACTGGCCCGACGAAGCCCGGCAACCCCAGCATTCTGGAAGGTGCCAAATCCTGCAAGCGTTGGCTTGACAGATGAGAATACCGTTGGGCCTCTCATGGGAGAGGTTTTTTTGTGCGATGAATGAGACACATCACAATTTGCGCACAGTCTGGTGGGACTCCGGCCCCATGCTGATTGATCAAACCTTGCTGCCAGCCACCCTGGTGAGCGTGCGTTGCACGAGTCTTGACGATGTGGTGCGGGCGATTCGCACCATGCAGGTGCGGGGAGCGCCCGCCATCGGGGTCACCGCCGCCTATGGCATGGCCCTGGCCGCCCAGCTAAGTCGCGCCGACGCGGCCGCGAGCCTGCTCGACGAACTTCGGCGGGCCAAAGTCGCGCTTGACGCCGCCCGCCCAACCGCGATCAATCTGGCCTGGGCCACCCAGCGGATGCTCCAGGTGGCCGAGCGGGCCAGTGCGCTGCCGATCGATCAGCTGCGCGAGCGGCTGCTTGGGGAGGCCGAGGCGATCCGCGATGAGGATGAGGCGATGTGCCGGGCGATTGGCCAGCACGGCGCGGCGCTCCTGACCGAGCATCGCAATATCCTGACCCACTGCAATGCTGGCGGGCTGGCGACCGCCGCCTATGGCACCGCTCTGGCGCCAATTCGCACCGCCCACGAGCGGGGGCAGCTTCTGCATGTGTTTGTTGATGAAACCCGGCCTTTTTTGCAGGGCGCCCGGCTAACCGCCTGGGAGCTGCAGGCGGCCGGCATTCCACTGACGCTGATCACCGACAGCATGGCGGGGCACTTTATGCAGCAGGGCGCGGTGGACTGCATTATTGTGGGAGCCGACCGAATTGCGGCCAACGGCGATGTCGCCAACAAGATCGGCACCTACACGCTGGCGGTGCTGGCCCACGCCCATCAGATTCCGTTCTATGTGGCCGCCCCAACCTCGACGATCGATCTGGCGACCCCTGACGGCAGCCAGATTCCGATTGAGCAGCGTGCGCCTGAGGAGGTCACCCATCTCGGCGGTGTCGCGATTGCGCCGGTCGGCGTCAGCGCAGCCCACCCGGCCTTTGATGTGACGCCACAGCAGCTGGTGACGGCGATTATTACCGAGCGGGGCGTGGTGTATCCGCCGTATCTGTCGGCCTTGCGGCCGCTGGTCGAAGCCGCCGAGCAGGGTCGATGAGTCTGCCGTTCGAGGCCAACTGCCTGCCGCTGGCGCCGTTCGACCTGCCCTATCCCGACGAGGCCGGGGTGTGGGCGGCCCTGCTCCGCTGGACACCGCAGGTGGTGGCCTGGCCCACGGCACCCAACGAGCCAGCCTGGCAGCTGGCCGCGGTTGGGTTTCCGGGCCTGAACACGAATGCGCAGCTTGACAAGGCCGCCTTCGACGCTGCGATCGAGGCCCACCAGCTGGCCTTTCTGCGCTACAACATCGAGCGGGGCGCAGTTCCAGCGGTCGCCCGGCTGACCGAGCGGCTGCCCTGGCGGATTGGCGACCGGCCCTCGATGCAGGCGATCGTGGTGGGCCTGTATGGCCCGCTCAGCCTGGGCCTGACCCTACTCGACGAACATGATCGCCCGATCTTCGCCAATCCGCTGATGCACGAAGCGCTGATTCAGCATCTGGCGCTGCGAATGGGCTGGCTCGAGGCTCATCTGGCAACGGCGGTTGTGTGTCTGATTGAGCCATTTTGGAACGCCACCAGCTCGCCGTTTCTCGGCTACACGGCCACCGAGGTGCTCCAGCTGGTGCTGGAGCTGGCGAGCACGCTGCAAACGTCGGTTGGGCTGGCCCCAAGCGGCGCGGTGGAGTGGACCCCGATTCTGCGCTCGGCCCTGCACTTTGTGGTCTGTCAGCCCGACCAGTACGCGGCGATTCTAGCCTGCGGATCGTGTCTGAACGACTATTTTGAGCGTGGCGGCGTGGTGGCCTGGGCGCTGATCCCCAGTGACCCGGCCGAGCTGGCGGACACATCGGTGCAGGAGATCTGCGCCAGCTGGGACGCAATGCTCAAAAAAGCGCTCGATCAGGATGTTCTGAATAGTCGGCTGTTGAGCGGCTCGGTATTAACTATTGCGGCCGGGCTGCGCTACCAGCCACCGGCGGTGGCCGATCAGGCGTTGACACTCTTGGCCGAGGTCTCGCGCACACTACGTCAACGCTATAAACTCACTTAGACAGGGGCGGCTGGCGGTCAGCCGTCATAATGATCAATGGCGGGTTTTCTCGCCCTACCAGCAGGAGTAATACGTGCGGATTGTTGTTACGGGGTCGATTGCCTACGACTATATCATGGTGTTTCCGGGGCAATTTAAAGACCATATTTTAGCGGATAAAGTTCATGTGCTCAGCGTGAGCTTCCTGGTTGATTCAATGAAGAAGATGCGCGGCGGCACCGGGCCAAATATCGCCTATAATCTGGCGCTGCTGGGCGAAAAACCCTGCGTTATGGGCACAGTCGGCAAGGATTTTGGCGAGTATCGCAGCTGGCTCGAAAGCTCCGGCGTCGATACGAGTCTGGTCAAGGTCTTCGAGGAAGATTTTACCGCCTCGTGTTTCATCAATACCGATCTGTCGGATAACCAGATCACCGCTTTTTATCCCGGTGCGATGGCCCAGGCCCACACCTTGCGGATCAACAGCGATGGCAAGCGGCCCGATTTCGTGATTATTGCGCCCAACGACCCGTCAGCAATGGCGCAGTATGTCATCGAATGTCAAACCCACGCCATCCCGTATATGTATGACCCCAGCATGCAAGCCCCGCGCATGAACGGCCCCGAGCTGCTGGCTGGCTGCAAAAACGCCGCCATGCTGATCGGCAACGACTATGAGTTTGCGATGATGGCCGATAAAATTGGCTGCACTGAAGACGAGCTGCGCCAGATCGTGGCGCTGACCGTGGTCACCAAGGGCGGCGAGGGCGCGACCATTCATCACAACGGCGAGCAGTATGATATCCCCGTCGCCAAAACCCACGGCGTGGTTGACCCAACCGGGGCCGGCGACGCGTTTCGGGCCGGGTTTGCCCGCGGCTATCTGGCCGGGCTGCCAATGCCGATTGTTGGGCGCATCGCCAGCCTGAGCGCGTGCTATGCGATTGAGCAGCATGGCACCCAGGAGCACCGCTACACCCCCAGCGAATTTGTGGCCCGCTACGCCGAGAACTTCGGCCCGTGCCCAGAGCTGGAAGTCCTATTTTAAGCAGAAAGCTCGCAGCGCTGATCGCTGATCAGCGCTGCGGGTTTCTTATCGTATAGCGTTTTTACTTCTTACTTTTATCAAGGAGACATTTGTGGCTAAAGAATTCGACATCAAGGATATCAATCTTGCCGACGAGGGTATGCGCCGGATCGCCTGGGCCGAAATTGAAATGCCCGTGTTGCGCCAGATCCGCGAGCGCTTTCTGCGCGAGCGACCGCTCGAAGGCATTAAGATGTCGGCATGTCTGCACGTGACCGCCGAGACCGCCAACCTGCTGCGCACCCTCCAGGCCGGTGGCGCCGATGTGGTGATCGCCGCCTCGAACCCGCTCTCAACCCAGGACGATGTCGCCGCCGCGCTGGTGAGCTACGACGAAATCCCGGTCTATGCGATCAAGGGCGAGGATAACGAGACCTACTACAAGCACCTCACCGCCGCCCTCGACCACCAGCCCCACATCACCATGGACGACGGCGCCGACCTGGTCAGCGCCGTCCTCAAAGATCGCCGTGAGCTGCTGCCGAACCTGATCGGCTCGACCGAAGAGACCACCACCGGCGTGATTCGTCTGCGGGCGATGGCCGCCCAGGGCGTGCTGCAGTTCCCGGTCATCGCGGTCAACGACAGCCAGACCAAGCACCTCTTCGACAATCGCTACGGCACCGGCCAGTCCACCCTCGACGGCATTATTCGGGCAACCAATGTGCTGATCGCTGGTAAAGTCGTGGTTGTTGGCGGCTACGGCTGGTGTTCCAAAGGCATCGCCTCACGGGCCCACGGCCTCGGCGCCAACATCATCGTCACCGAGATCGATCCAATCAAGGCCCTTGAGGCGGCGATGGATGGCTTCCGCGTGATGCCGATGGTCGAAGCTGCGCGGATCGGCGATATCTTTATCACCGCAACCGGCGATATCCACGTGCTCGATGGCGAAGATTTCGCCGAGATGAAAGATGGCGCTATCATCGCCAACTCGGGCCACTTCAACGTCGAGATCAACATCGGTGAGCTGGATAAGCTGGCAGTTGAGAAGCGCAAACCCCGCGAGTTCATCGACCAGTATGTGATGGCCGATGGCCGCCGCCTCAACCTGCTCGGCGAAGGCCGCCTGATCAACCTCGCCGCCGCCGAAGGCCACCCCAGCGCCGTGATGGATCAGTCGTTCGCCAACCAGGCCCTGGCCAGCGAATTCCTGATTACCCACAAAGGCAAGCTGGAGGCCAAAGTCTACGCGCTGCCCGCAGATGTTGACCGCGAAATTGCCCGCCTCAAGCTGGTCGGCATGGGCATTAACATCGATACCCTCACCGCCGAGCAGGAAAAATATCTGAACTCGTGGGAAGAAGGCACCTAGGACAGGCGCACAAAACCACCCGTTGGCTGAGCCTGTCGAAGCCACAACATTCGGCTTCGACAGGCTCAGCCAACCGATTAATCGATACTATTGGCAGCTGTATCAAGATGAAGCGTCCCTTCATTCTTCATACTTCACACTTTCTACAAGGAGTGCTTAATGGAAGCAACCACCTTTATGCGTTCGCCACAGTTCTTCTTCACCTCCGAATCGGTGACAGAAGGCCATCCAGATAAGATCTGCGACCAGATCTCTGATGCAATTCTGGATGAATTATTGGCCAAAGACCCGATGGCGCGGGTCGCCTGTGAGACGGCCACAACCACCGGGTTAATCCTGGTGATGGGCGAGGTTACCACCGAAGCCTATGTGGAAGTCCAGGATATTGTGCGCAAAGTCGTCAGCGATATCGGCTATACCCGCGGCAAGTTCGGCTTTGATGCCGAGACCTGTGGGATTATCGTGGCGCTGCACGGCCAGTCCCCCGACATCGCCCAGGGCGTCAACGTGGCCCTTGAGGTCCGCGACGAGGCCGCCCAGGTCGAGGCCGAGATTGCGGCGGTCGGCGCCGGCGATCAGGGCATGATGATTGGTTTCGCCTGTAACGAGACCGACGAGTTCATGCCGCTGACGATCTCGCTGGCCCACCAGCTGACCCGCCGCCTGACCCGCGTGCGCAAAATCGGCGAGCTGTCCTATCTGCGCCCCGATGGCAAAAGCCAGGTGACGGTCGAGTATCGCCACGGCAAGCCCGTGCGCGTCGACACCGTGCTGATCTCCACCCAGCACGACCCAGATGTCAGCCAGGAGCGGATTCGCGAAGATGTGATCAACTTTGTCATCAAGCCGATTATTCCCGAGGGGATGCTCGATGCCGAGACCAAGATCTTCATCAACCCGACCGGCCGCTTTGTCACCGGCGGCCCAATGGGCGACGCCGGCCTGACCGGGCGCAAGATTATCGTGGATACCTACGGCGGGGTGGCTCGCCACGGCGGCGGCGCCTTCTCGGGGAAAGATCCGACCAAGGTTGACCGCTCGGCGGCGTATGCGGCCCGCTATGTGGCCAAAAACGTGGTCGCGGCTGGTCTGGCCGACCGCTTTGAGCTGCAGGTGAGCTACGCCATCGGCGTGGCCCACCCGCTGTCGATCGCCTTTGAGACGTTTGGGACGAACAATGTGCCGGAAGATACCATTCTGGCCCTGATCACCAAGCACTTCGATCTGCGGCCAGGCGCAATTATTCGCGACCTCGATCTGCGTCGCCCGATCTATCGCCAGACGGCAGCCTATGGCCACTTCGGCCGCAACGATATCGACCTGCCCTGGGAGCGCCTGGATAAGGTCGAGATTCTGCGCAACGAGGCCGGGCTGTAAAATCCCCGCACTCGGCAGCACCCACGCCGCCCAGTCAGCAATGACGCGGGCGGCGTGGGTGTTTTTATTCACGGCCCGGCGCGTGCTAGTACGGCTCCAGCAGCCTCTATCTCAGTCTGAGGAGATCACGTATGCGTTGGCGAATTCCTTCAACACTGCTCACCCTGGCGATTGCGGGCGTTGGCACGGCCGTGGCGCTGTGGCGCCGGGTCCTGTTCCCCCGCCACGAGAAACGGCTCGGCCGCCAGCAGCTTGCCCAGCCGCCGAAGCCGATTCCGCAAGCCGCCCAGCACGGCGCGACCCCGCTGCAGCTGCCGATCAACGGCCACGGCCCGGTGTTTCAGCGCTGCTATCAGGCGGATATCGCCGATCCAGCATCGAGCGCCAGCACGCTGATGCGTCAGATTATGCTTAATCTGCCCGACTTTAGCCCCGCTGCGCTGGCCGCGTTCACCAAGGCCGAGGATCGCCGCGAGATGCAGGTTGGCGATGAGTACGAGATTAAGATTCTAGGGCCGTGGAATGGGTCGGTGCGGGTGATCGAGGTCAAGCCAACCACGTTTGTCCTCGCCACGCTCGAAGGCCACCCCGAGGCCGGCCAGATCAGCTTTCAGCTGAATCCCCACCCGACCCTGGCGAACGCCCTGCGCTTCGAGATTCAGTCCTGGGCGCGCTCGCGCGATGCCCTGGTCCAGCTCACCTACCAGCATCTCAAGCTAGGCCAGGAGGCGCAGACCAGCACCTGGGTGATGTTTTGCGAGCGGGTTGTCGCGGCCAGCGGCGGCACGCTCAACGGCGAGATCGAGGTCACAACCAGCGAGCTGCCGTTTGAACATGAGGTGAAAGATGCCTGAACCACCCCTGTGGGAGCAGTATCGCAGCCAGATCGATGCGCTCGAAGCCCGGCCGCTGAACTTCGACCTGGAGCGGTGCCACGAGTACACCACCGCAAATGGCTGGAACGTCGACGACTACGCGGCCGATCTGCCGCCCGAGCCGCCGGGGCCGCCGCTGCCCAACGGCTCCTGGGAGGCCGCCAAAACCATGCTGCGCGAGTACAAGTTCCCGCCGCCCGACCTGATCACCGGGATTTTCTACCCCGATCGGCCGCTGGAGCAGCGGGTGATGCTGCTGCGCGGGCGGTTTCTGGGCCTGAGCTTCTACTTTGGCGTGCGGATCGGCGCGGTGCTCGACACGCTGCGCGATAGCGATCACGGGCCGGAGCAGGTCTGGGGCTACAACTATCAAACCCTGGAGGGCCACTTTGAGCGCGGCCAGATTGAGTTTCAGATTATCAAGCGACTCACCACTGGCGCGGTGCGGTTTGCGATCCACGCTTTCTCCCAGACCGGCGTGATCCGTAACCCGTTCTATGCGGTCGGGTTCAAGCTGTTTGGCCGTCCGCTGCAAAAGCGCTTCGCCCGCGACGCGATGGCGCGGATGCAGATGCTGGTGCAGCAGGAGCTGGCCGCCGGCAGCGTGGCCGCAGCGCCAGATGGCCCGCCGATCCAGGCGATCAGCAGCGACGCCGGGGCCCGCGAGAAGCTGGAGACGCTGGAGGAAAACCAGGCCTAGCTGGTACGCTTCTTGCTCGCTCTTCTGCTTTAGGATGGGTTGTAAGCACCCAGACCCTGAATCGATGTGAGTAAAGGAGACACCCATGGACGATCGTAATCGCACTCTGACGACCTATGTTGGCGACATGCACGCGCTGGAGCAGCATATGCTCGAAGCGTTCGAGACCCAGCTGAAGCTGACCAAGGACACGCCCAACGCCCACGCCGTGGTGCAACAGCTGATCACCGCGACCCAGAACCACATTACGGCGCTGGAGCAGCGAGTGGAGGCGCTTGGCCACACCGAGAAAAAAGTCACCGACACCATCAAAACGGCGGTTGCCGGGCTGTTCGGGATCGCCGCCGGAGCGATCGATGGGTGCGCCCGCAGCAGGTTTCCAAGGCGCTGCGCGATAGCTACACCGCGCTTAATCTCGCAACAATTAGCTACATTATGCTGCAAACCACCGGGATCGCGCTCAACGATCAGGCGACCGCCGATCTGGCCGAGCGCCATCTGAGCGACTGTGTCGCCAATGCCCAGGCGATCGCCTCGATTATGCCGGCGCTCGTGGTCAAGGACCTGAGCGATGATGTTGGCAATGTGGCGATCGGCACGGCGGACAAAGTCACCAGCAACGAAAAGCTGCGCCACCTCTATCGGGGCCTGAGCAGCACCAGCGCCGGAATGTAGCCAGCGTGGCCAATCTTTAGGCCCGAAAAAAGGCGGCGGGACGTACAAAACTACGTCCCGCCGCCTTTTGTGTGCCCGTAAGGCTAGAGATTGCGCCCCAGCCAGACCGCCAGATCCTCCAGCGGCGCCGCCTCCATTGTCAGGGAGAGGTGGCTGGCGCCGCCGTGCAGATGCAGCGCGGCGTTGGGAATCTGGGCCAGCAGCGCCTGGACCGGGGCAAACGGCGCAATCACATCGCTGGTGCCATAGATCAGCACCAGCGGGCAGGCGATCTGCGGCAGCGCCGAGCGCAGATCGAGCAGGTCGAAGTGGGCGCCGAGCGCGTGGGCGCTGTTCATCTCGCCGCCCCAGGCCTGGAGCAGCTGCAGCGGCGTGACCCGGTCGTCTGCCCGCCAGAAGGCCGGCCGCCACATGCCCCAGAACTCGCTCCAGCGATACGGAATGCTGTTGAGATCGAGCGAGACAGGCGCCTCCACCACGGCCAGCGCATCCACCTGCACCCCATCAGCCACGGCGCGGGCGGCCACACAGCCGCCCAGGCTCACCCCAACCAGCCCAACGCGGGCGCACTCGCCGCGCAGATAGGCCACCGCAACCGCGACATTCTCCTCGATGCCAGGAATCCGCAGCCGCCGCTGGTTCTCGCCGTGACCGTCGAGATCGATCGCCAGCACGGTCAGGCCGGAGTCGACCAAGGCGGACAGCATGCGCCAGGCGTATTTGGTCTTGTCGTTGCCGGCGCCGTGGCACACCACCACGCCCGCCCCAGTCGGCTTGAGCGGGCGCAGGAGCAGGCCCGGCAGGGTGCCGCCGTCGGCGAGCGGCAGCGCCAGCGCCGTGCAGCGACCCACAGGGTTCCCCGCCGCGCCCGGCGTAAAGGCGGAGAGCGGGTGGTGCCAGCGGCCGCGCACCGAGGCGGCCGCCAGCTGCAGCGGCAGGGCCAGCGGCAGCGCCCACAGGCTGGGGCGGCGGCCGAGCAGCATCAGCCCCGCCAGCGCCAGGCCCGCCGTGGCATCACGCCGCCGATGGGCCAGCCAGCCCAGCACCGGCAGCCGCCCAAGTGCCGTAAGCAGATTGATCAGGCCCAGCCAGAAGGCGATTGAGCGGGTGAAACGCAGCATAGGTCTCCTCGTATTTGAATGGTTGACGCCCGCTGGCTGAGCCGGTCGAAGCCAAAACGATCGGCTTCGACAGGCTCAGCCAGCGGGGCACAATCTGCGCCCAGCCGCCTGCTAGCGCTGCACCAGCGGGATATAGATTGGCCGGGCCAGCTGCACCCGCAGCGGCATCAGCGGATCGCCGAACAGCGTAAAGGTGCGCAGCGCGTCCTGGCAGCAGCCGCTCTGGGCGAACAGCTCCAGCTGCCCGGCGCTGACCGCGCCGCCAAGGGCGGGCGCTCCCGGCGGCTGGCTCCACAGATACGTGTAAAATCCCCGGCTGAGCGCGTCGTGGCCGTGGGCCACACCCAGGCCGCTGGAGCCCCAGGTGGCGACCGCGCCGCCGCTGGGCTGGAGCATAAAGCGCTCGTCGAGGGTGGTGCCGCTGAAGGCGGGCTGCTGAAACGCGCTGGTCAGGCAGGTCAGCTCCAGCAGAATCGGCAGCTGGGCGCTGTTGGTCAGGCCGTCGATGTCGTACAGGCTGAGCAGGTAGGGCGTGCTCGAGGCCATGTCGGTGATCGCCCACTGCCACTGGTGGCTATGCCCGATGTAGTTGATCAGCCC
>DAOTUS010000407.1:0-16382 GCA_034437415.1 Herpetosiphonaceae bacterium | reverse complement strand
GTCGTAGGTCACCCCGCCCCAGGCGGCGATGTTTCGGCACCGCCAGAGCTCGGGGCCAAGCGCCACATCGCGCAGGCCGGTCTCTTCCCACAGCTCGCGCAGGGCGGTCTCCTCGGCCGTCTCATCCACCTCGCTCCTGCCGCCAGGCGGATACCAGAAGGCGTGGCCGTCGCGCTCGTCGTTGCTGGTAAACAGCAGCATACGCTCGGCAGAGTCAATCACCAGCACCCGCGCCCCAATCCGCAGCTGTGGCACGGCGCTCGGCTGGGCTGATGGTGAATCCATAGCGCTCCTTTTCTTAGCTATTGCCTTTCGGCGGCACTACTCCCCGCGAAACTCGGCGGCGCGGCGGGCGATGGCGGCCTGGACGCCCTCGGCGAAGTCGGCGCTGCGAACCAGCTGGCTCTGGGCCCAGCCCTCCAGCAGCAGGCCGCGGTCGGTATCGAGCATGCCGTTGATCACGCGCTTGGCCATGCCGACGGCCAGCGGGGCGGCCAGCGCCAGCTCATCCGCTAGGGCCTGCGTCGCCGCCTCCAGCTCGGCGCCCTCGACGACCTGGTTGACGACACCCCAGCGCTCCGCCGCCGCCGCATCGAAGGTGCGCCCGGTCATGATCAGCTCTTTGGCCCGGCCGACACCGACCAGCTGGGTCAGCCGCGTGGTGCCGCCGACATCGGGGACCAGGCCGAGGCGGGTCTCGGGCAGGCCCAGCTTCGTGCCCACTGCCGCCAGCCGGAAGTCGCAGGCCAGCGCAATCTCGAAGCCAAGGCCCAGCGCCATCCCGTGCAGCACGGCGATCGTCGGCAGCTCCAGGCGCTCGATCCGGGTGGTCAGGCGCTGCCAGTCGTCGGTGATCGTGCGAAACTGGCGCTGCCAGGTCTCGCCGTAGCGGGCGGGCAGCGCCATCAGATCGCCCAGGTCGATCCCGGCCGAGAACATTGTCCCGGCGCCACGCAGCACCACCGCCCGCACGCCCGGCGCCTGGGCCGCCGCATCGAAGGCCGCCAGCAGGCCCTGGCCAATCTCCCAGCTAATCGCGTTGCGCTTGGCGGCGTGGTTGATGGTGATCTCAAAGATGTGATTGCGCTGGGCCGTCTGAACTAACTCGGTCATACACGCTCCTTAAAAAGCCAAAAGCCGAAGCTCAAAACCAATGATTGTGGATCAGACCTAGTTTACGGCATGTGCCAGCCAGGCGCACAGAGGTACGTGAGCAAACCCAGACCAGAATCAACCAGCTCTGGAAGGTGGCCGCCCTCCAGAGCTGGTTGATTCGCGCCGACGCCGGTTTAGCCCTCGCGGGTCATGGCGTTGGTGCCGGCGTAGAAGCCGATGCGGTCCCGGATATATTCGTAGTTCGGCTTGAGCACCGTATAGACCCAGGCGATATCTTTGACGGACTTCCCCGGAGCCTCCAGATCGATCCAGAAGCAGGTGCCTTTGTGCGGGCAGACGTAGGTGCGCTCGGTCACCTTGAGGTGCTGCATATCCACGACGGCGGGATCGAAATACCAGTTGCCTTCGAGCTTGAAGACATTCTGGCCCTCGCGGCCGACCGCCAGCGCGATGCCGGTATCGGTGGTTTTGATGGTGATTTCACGAAGCATAGTTGTCACCTTATTGGCTATGGTACGATAGTAGAGAGAATCATAGCACGAAAAAATAACTATGCACGAATCAATTCTTGAACGCTGGCGGCGCCGCTGGCACACCTGGACGCCCAACGCCGGCCGGATCGAGCAGCACGACGAGTATCTGCGGCTGGCCCTGGACGACACGACCGCCAGCGCCTACAGCGATGCGCAGCTGGACGACTATGGAGCCACGGGCCAGCTCGATTGGCGGCCGCCGCTAACGCTGACCGTGCGGGCGCGGCTTGGCGGCACTGGCGCCCGCGTTCGGGGCACCGCCGGATTTGGGCTGTGGAACGATCCAGGTGGCTCGCGGCGCAAACGGCTGGCGCTGCCGCGGGCGATCTGGTTTTTCTATGCCTCGCCGCCCTCGAATATCGCCCTGGACAGCCTGGTGCCCGGCTACGGCTGGAAGGCGATGACCTTTGACGCGGCCAGGCTGCGGCTGGCGCTGCTGGCCCCGTTCGCCCCGCTGGCGCTGCTGCTGATGCAGGTTCGCTGGCTGCGGCAGGCGCTGTGGCCGATTGGCCAGTGGGCGCTGGGCGTGCGCGAGGCCCTGGTGCCCGGCGATGCCAGCCAGTGGCACACCTACCGGATCGAGTGGCTGCCTGGGCGGGCGCGCTTCAGCGTCGACGATGTGCTGCTGCTGGATACCCCGCTGGCCCCACGTGGCCCGCTCGGGCTGGTGCTGTGGATTGATAACCAGTATGCGATTGTCACCCCGCGCGGCCAGCTTGGCGGCGGTCTGCTGGCCGCACCAGGCACCCAGTGGCTCGACCTGATGGAGGTCACGGTTAGCGTTGGCTGAGCCTGTCGAAGCCGCACTATCGGGCTTCGACAGGCTCAGCCAGCGGGATATCTCCCTTTCATGCTTCTTCGTGCCCTTCGTGGCTAAAACAAGCTCCACAGGCTGCTACTCGGTACGCTTGGCCGCCTCCCACAGCCCGTCGGCCTCGTCCAGCGAGAGGCTAGCCATGGCGCGGCCCTGGGCGGCGGCGGCGGCCTCGATATACGCAAAGCGGCGGCGGAACTTCGTGATCGTCTTCCGCAGCGCGCTCTCGGCATCGACGTTGAGCCAGCGGGCCAGATTGATCAGCGCAAACAGGACATCGCCAAGCTCGGCCTCCTGCTCCTCGGGCGGCGCGGCCCGCACCTCGGCCAGCTCCTCCTCGATTTTCGCCCAGACCCCCTCGATCGACGGCCAGTCGAAGCCCAGCTTGGCGGCCTTGGTGCCAAGAATCTGCCCGGTCGCCAGCAGCGGCAGCCCGGCCGGGATGCCATCGAGCAGGCTTTTGCGGTCGGTCTGGCCCTTTTCAGCCCGCTCGGTCGCCTTGATCGCCTGCCAGTTGCGCAGCACCTCGGCGGAGTCGCTGACCGCAACGTCGCCAAAAATGTGCGGGTGGCGCCGAATCAGCTTGCTGGTAATCGCCGTGGCCACATCGCCGAGGTCAAAGCGGCCGGCCTGGCGGGCCAGCTCGGCGTGGAAGACCACCTGCAGCAGCACATCGCCCAGCTCGTCGCGCACCTCGGGCCAGTCCTCGGCATCGAGCGCCTCCAGGGTCTCGTGGGTCTCCTCGAGCAAAAAAGCCCGCAGCGTCGCGTGGGTCTGCTCGCGGTCCCACGGGCAGCCGAACGGCCCGGCCAGGCGCTCCATCACCCACTGCAGCGTCTCCAGCCCGCGGACATCGGCCTGAATCGGCAGCGCTGGCAGATACAGCCAGGTCTGATCCGCCAGCGCTGCCAGCTGGGCCAGCTCGCCTAGCGTCAGCGCCCGCACCGACTGATCGGGCTGGCCCGGATTCAGCACCAGGCTAAGGCCGTGGGCGCCTGGATAGCGGGCGCGCAAGGTGGCGGCCACCGCGGCCAGGCTGGCGGTATCCAGGCCAAACAGCAGCGCCGGGCCGGTCGGCAGCAGCGGAAACGGCGCCAGCGGCACGGGATACGGCCCAACATTGTGCAGCTCACTCCAGGCCCGGTCGGCGCCAGCGGCCGGCTGGGCGGGCGGCGACACCAGCGCGGCGGCCGGCAAGAGCTGCAGGCCAGCGCTAGCGGGATCGAGATCAAGCGCCCGGCAGACGGGTTCGATCAGTGACAACATATGCGATACCTCTTAATCAAAGACAGGACACAGCCTGCCCGAAAGGCGACATGTGTCCTGTCCATTTAGGGGAGCGGAATTATTGCTGGATGGTCGGCAAGGGCAGGTTTCCGATCTCAATATAGGGTAGAAACTCACCATTGGCGCTATACTCGGCCACTTTTTGGGCAACATAGGCCTGCCCATCGGGCGACTGGAGCAGCTCCTGCCAGGCGGCGAACGTGACCCGGTCGGTAATCTCGAAAATATACCAGCCGCCAGGGGTCAGAACGGGATCGCTCACCTGATTGTCGGGCAAGGTCTCCAGGGCCTGCTTGAACTCAGGCGGGGACTGGGCAACATCGATCAAACCAACCACACCGCCGGCCTGGCTGCTGCGCTCATCGGCGGAGTAGAGCTTGGCGAGCTCGGCGAAATCGGCGCCGGCGCGCAGCTGGGCCACAATCTCATCGGCCTGGGCCTTGGCGGCGGCGATGGCCTCATCACCCTGCTCGGGAGTTACCGCCAGAACAATATTGCGCAGATTGACTTTTTGCGGCACGCCTTCAAACTGAACCGTCCGAACATAAGCGTCGAGGATGACCTGGCGGCTGAGGAATGTTCGGATCGCATTGACCGAGCCGAAGTTGTAGGTATCGGCCAGGGTTTGATAATCCTTAAACGTAATGCCTTTGCCGCTCGGCTGAGTGTTGCGGGTGATAATGTCATCAACCTGGGCGGCCAGCTCGGCATCAATCCCAAAGCCAGCGCGCCGGGCCTCGTTGAGGAAAATCTCTTCCTGGATCAGGCGATCGTAGAAGAACTGGCGCGCCTGCTCAGGCGAGTTGCCGGTTCCCTCAATATATGGCTGCGCCTCACGGTTAAGATCAGCGCTGTACTGGGCCACCGTGATATTGGTGTCGCCAACTCGGGCCATAGTTGGGGACTGCATGGTCGCTACATCTTCACCGCACCCGGCTAGCAGGCTGAAGAGCAGAGTACATAGGAGAAGCGTCGGTAAGCGTCGTCGCATGATCAAAGTTCCCTCCGAATGAATAGTCGTTTCAGAGTGTAATTGATACACTACTGCGGGTGTGTTGTCAAACGCAGAAAAAGGCTGGGGCTGATCGCGTTTAGCCCCGGTTGGGGCATTAAACAGCCAGCCCGGATCTCCTGGGTGGGAGATCCGGGCTGGCTGTTGCGTGAAGTGGTGGGCTAGCTAGCCGCGGCGACCAACATCGCCATCGCGGTTGAGGTCGCTATCCAGGCTGCGCTCGACGGCGTTACCGGCATCGGCGGCCTTGTCAGCAACCCGGTCACCAGCGCTGCGATACTGATCTTTGTTGGCATCGCTGAACGCGCCGGACTCGGTCTCGACTTCCTTGCCAATCGTATCGCCAACTGCGCCAGCGGCCGCGCCACTGATTGCGCCGGCGACACCACCGATAACGGTGCCAGCGGGGCCACCAACCGAGCCGATGGCTGCGCCGGTTGCGGCCCCAGCCAGCGCGCCGCCGCCGGTGCCGACTTTGCTGCTGTCATCGTAGGCCTGGTCGGCAGCACGGAAGGTGTCATGGCCCTGGTCGTCGGTCAGCGCAGCGCGGGTGCTGGCGACCGTGCGGTCGGTCATTGAGTTGGGGCTGGTGGCGCGATTGCTGTAGCCAGCGTCGTTCGGGGTCCGATCGCCCTGAACTGTATCCTCGGCTTTTTCGCCCAGGGTATCGCCAACGGCGCCAACCGCGCCGCCAGTGACGGCCCCAGCGACACCGCCGATGACGGCGCCAACTGGCCCGCCGACGGCGCCAATTGCGGCCCCAGTTGCGGCACCAGCGACACCACCACCAACCGTGCCAACTTTGCTGCTATCGGCATAGTCGTCGTCCGCGGTGGTATCCGAGTAGTTCGAGCGGAGCCCGCCAGCCACATAGCCAGCCTCGTCCAGGCGATTCAGATCGGCATCCATGCGGGCGGCGTAGTTTGGCTCGGTGGTTGCGTCGGAGTCAACGCTGTTGGCGGTGCGGTGGGCATCGCCATACATATCGTCCTCGGATTTCTCGCCGATTGTATCGCCAACGGCCCCAACGCTGCCACCGGCAACTGCGCCAGCGACACCGCCAATGACGGCGCCAACTGGCCCACCGGCGGCCCCAATCGCGGCCCCGGTGATTGCGCCGGCGGCGCCGCCGCCAACTGTGCCAACTTTGCTGCTCTCAGCATAGGCATGCTCGTCGTCGTCCACCGAGCCGGTGCGGCTACCGAAGGTGTTCGGGTCTTCCCAGTTGAAGTCCTCGGCGCCAGCGCTTTGCAGAATCGAGCGGGCCTGCATTGCCATACCGTCATCAACCTGAGCGGTGACAAGCGTGCCGCCGGTGCGAACCCGGTCCTCGTACACCCGAGCGTGCTCTTCGGGAACGCTGGCGGCATCAATCAGCGCCCCAGCGATACCGCCGGTGGCGGCCCCAGCGACGGCGCCGGTCAGCGCGGCGGCAAAAATATTGCTGGTCACCAGCGGGCCGATCCCAGGGATCGCCAGCGCGGCCAGACCAACCAGGCCACCCCAGACAGCGCCAACCGTCAAGCCTTCGCCAGCGGTCATATGGTCTTCGGCAGCAACGTTGATGACTTCGCCGCTCTCGTTGACAATGTCACCAGCCGGACGCGCAATCACCGAGATACGATCCATTGGGACACCAGCGGTGCGGAGTTCGTTGACAGCGGTTTGGGCCGACGCTTCTGAGTTGAATACACCTACAACTGTGGTTGTCATGGTTGGGTCTCCTTTAGGGTACGTTGTACCGTTTCAATGGTTTGCAGTGGTGACCGAGGTCTTCACTGCAAGGTCTGCTGTCCCTATAGCAAAGCGCGTGCCACGTCGCTCAATCAGCTGTTTTCACGCTCAAAATCGGCGTATTCGCCCCAAAACTGGCCGTGGTGCTGATTTGGTACAATTCGGCCATCTGATTTTTCTGTCTGGGAAGGGGAAAACGCCATGGCAAGCCTCTTGATTCGGCATATCAGCAGCCTGGTCACCCTCGACAATGCCGATCAGCGCTGGGCTGATGGGGCGATCTATGCGGTTGACGGGGTGATCGAGCAGCTTGGCGCGACCGCCGATCTGCCCGCCAGCGCCGACACTATAATCAGCGGCCGCGAGATGCTGATCATGCCGGGCATGATCAACACCCATCATCATTTTTACCAGACGCTGACCCGCAATGTTCCGGCGGCCCAAAACGCCAATCTGTTCAACTGGCTGCGCACGCTCTACCCGATCTGGGCCGGACTGACCCCGGAGGCGATCTATGTCAGCAGCAAGGTTGCAATCGCCGAACTGATGCTCTCCGGCTGCACTACCTCCAGCGACCACACCTATATCTGGCCGAATGGCGCCCGGCTGGACGACCAGATCCAGGCGGCGGTTGAGCTGGGGTTTCGCTTCCACGCCGCCCGTGGCTCGATGTCGGTCGGCGAGTCGCAGGGTGGCCTGCCGCCGGATCGGGTGGTCGAGGATGAGGCGGCGATTCTGCACGACTCGCGGCGGGTGCTGGAGCAGTATCACGATGCCAGTCGCTATGCGATGCTGCGGATTGTGCTGGCACCGTGCTCGCCGTTCTCGGTCTCGCCGGCCCTGATGCGCCAGAGCATCGAGCTGGCCCGCGCCTACGGCGTACACTCGCACACCCATCTGGCCGAGACGCTGGATGAGGCGGTCTACTGTCAGCAGGCCTTTGGCAAAACCCCGGTCGAGCTGGCCGAGGATCTCGGCTGGGTCGGCGCCGATGTCTGGCACGCCCACGTCGTACATCCGTCGGCGGCCGAGGCCGGGCGGCTGGGCCAAACCTGCACCGGGGTGGCCCACTGCCCAACCTCGAATATGCGCCTGGGCTCGGGGATTGCGCCGCTGCGCCTGTTACGTCAAGCTGGCGCCAGAGTCGGGCTGGGGGTGGATGGCTCGGCCTCGAACGATGGCTCGCACATGCTCAGCGAGGCCCGCCAGGCGCTGCTGCTCCAGCGGGTCGGCGGCGACCCGGCTGCCCTGACCGCCCACGAGGCGCTGACCCTGGCGACCCGCGGCGGGGCCGCCGTGCTTGGCCGCGACGACATCGGCTATCTGGCGCCGGGGATGGCCGCTGACCTGATCGGCTACCGGCTCGATGGGCTGAGCCTGGCCGGGGGCGCGGTCCACGATCCGCTGGCGGCGCTGGTATTCTGCCAGCCACCCAACGTCGACCTCAGCGTCATCAACGGGCGGGTGCGGGTTGCCGAGGGCCAGCTGGTCGGGGTCGATCTGGCGCCGCTGATCGGCCGCCACAACGCGATCGCCCGCGAGCTGGTGCGCGGCGAGCACCGCTAAACCAGCGGCGGGCCGACGCAGTGTGCGTCGGCCCGCCGCAAGGCTGGGGCGATCCGGCTTGGCTGCCGGAGACTACTCGGCGGCCTCGAACACAATATCCTGCGCCCCCTCCCAGAGCACCAGCTTGCCCAGCTGCGGCAGCTGCTCCTGGCCCTCGACGACGGTCAGGGAGTGGTTGCCGGCCAGCTGGCCGAGCTTGCTGGCAAAGCAGGCGCTGCCATAGGGAAACAGGATCTCGGTCTCGCTAAAGCCGCCGGGATAGAACAAAATATCGCCGCGCGAGGGATGGCTGGTGTGGTTCTCATAGCCCACGCCCAGCTCATAAGCGCCCAGCGGAATCCAGGCCGCCTCGCCGCTCCAGCGGGCGTGAATGATTTTGCTGCGGAACGGCAGCTGCTTGGTGAAGGCGGCGCAGGTTTCCGGGGCGGCCTCGGACTCCAGGCGGGCGAGAAAGGTGAATGGTCCGGCGATAATTCGCAGCAGCGTCACAGGCGTAGTCCTCCAAAAATAGCCAAAGATTCTGGGCTGATACTATCCGAGGTTCAGGGCGGCAGCGCCCAGCCAAAAGCGCGGGCATGGGCGCTAGGCGCTCAAGATCTGGTCGGGATCCTCGAAATCGAACATTTCCTGCTCGAACAGGCGCTTCAGCTCGGCGGTCGGCAGGGCATCGTAGGGGGTCAGACGCGGCGGCGACCACTGGGTCAGAAAGGCTTTTACGCGCTCGTAGTCATACGACTCGCCCTCTTCGAGCGGCTCGGTGTTCTGCGAGCACAGCAGCTGCCCCATCCGATTGTAGACCAGCAGATGTGGCACGCCCTCGAAGTCGGGCAGGCGATTAAGAAACTCAACATTGATCTCGTCCTCGCTGCCAACATAGACCTTGACCGTAATGTAATACCGATCGCGCAGCTGGCGCAGCTCGGCGTGATCGCGAATAAACGCTTCAAGGCGATGACACCAGACACACCAGTCGCCACCAAGGTCAAGCAGGACGTTCTTTTTTTCCTGGCGGGCCTGCTTGAAGGCGCGTTGCAGATCGTCAAAGGGATTGCGGTTCGGATCAAAAAGCGGAGTAGTCATCAAAACCTCTCAAGTATGGCCCAAATGGCACGAAACGTACCCTTCATTATACGATATGTGGGCGCGCTCTGGCAGCTTGCCCGGCGGCCGTCAGCGATCGCCCACCATAATCACCTGCCCACCCGCCAGCCGCTCAACCTGGGCCAGGGCGACAATCGGCGCTTTCAGATCGGCCAGCAGCGCCCGCCCGTACTGGAATTTCTTCTCGACCAGAAACCCGATCGCCACCAGCGTTGCGCCAGCCTCGGCCACAATCTCGCCGAGCGCCAGGGCGGTGCGGCCATTGGCCAGAAAATCATCGACCAGGGCCACCCGCGCCCCGACTGGCAGATAGCGGGTGGCCACCACCAGCCGCATCACGCCGCCCTTGGTCGGCGACGGCACCAGGCGTGAGAGCGCCGGCGGCTCGACGATCGGCGCGAATTTTTTGGCATAGACCATCGGCACATCCAGCGCAAACGCCGTCGCCAGCGCCGGGGCAATCCCGCTGGCCTCGGCGGTCAGCAGCAGATCGGGCGCGAACGGACGCAGCCGATCGGCCAGCGCCTGCCCCATCGCGGCCATAAACGCCGGCTCAATCCGATGATTCAAAAAGTGGTCAATGCGCAGAATTCGGTCGTTCTCCACCGTCGCCTCGGCCCGAATCCGCTCAACCAGCGGCAGAAACGGCCCGTCGGGGTGATTAAGGTCTAGGTTGGTCATTGCAGTTCCTTCAATATGGCGTCGTTCCGGCAAATTATACGTCACCGGATGTTTTGTTTTATACTAAGCCTATGGGAATGAAGACCTACGATTGGATGGTACAATAATTCTATGCCAACGATACTACTTGTTGAAGACGAGACACTCTTAGCCGACACCCTGCGCTACAACCTGGAGCGCGAAGGCTATACCGTGTTGTCCGCCGCCGACGGAATGACCGGGCTGGATCTGGCCCGCACCGAGAAGCCCGATCTGCTGATCCTCGATGTGATGCTGCCCAAGCTTGATGGCTTTTCAGTCTGCCGGATCATCCGCCGCGAGTCGAATACGCCGATTATGATGCTGACCGCCCGCCAGGACGAGGTCGATCGGATTGCCGGGCTGGAGCTGGGCGCCGATGACTATGTGATCAAGCCGTTCAGCCTGGGCGAGCTGCTGGCGCGGGTGCGGGCGCTGCTGCGCCGCTCGGACCGCCAGCCCGCCGGGGTGGAGCGCGAGGTGCTGGCCGCCGACCAGCTCAAGGTCGATACCGGCAGCCGCCGGGTGTTTCGGGCCGGCGATGAGATCGCCCTGGCCCAAAAGGAGTTCGACCTGCTGGTCTGCCTGATGCGCAACCGGGGCATGGCGCTGTCCCGCGACCTGCTGCTGGAGCGCGTCTGGGGCTACGATTTCCCCGGCGACTCGCGCACCGTCGATGTCCACGTCCGCTGGCTGCGCGAGAAGGTCGAGCTGGACCCGAGCAAGCCGCACTATATCCAGACCGTGCGCGGCATCGGCTATCGGTTTAACGATCAACTGAAATAATCAGAGCAAGGCGGAAGCCGGCCAGGCTAGCGGGCCGGCTTCCGCCTTTAAAGTATCTATGATTTGGCTTCTTCTGCTCATCAGCCTAATCGCCATCGCCGCCCTGGGGTGGGGCTGGCAGTCCCGGCGGACCCTCCAGCGTGAGACAGCCTATCTGACCAGCCGCATCCCTGCGCCGCTGCCGCCGGATCGCTTCTCGCCGCTGTTTCGCACCCTCAGCGCGGCGCTTGACGTCGGTGTGATCGTGCTCAGCGCAACTCGCTCGATCCGCTACTGCAATCCGACGGCGGCGAAGCTGTTTGGGGTGCCGATCAGCGACGCGCTTAACCACGGGATTATCACCCTGGTCCGCGACTACCAGGCCGATACCATGATCGAGCAATCGATCCGCCATCGCGACCCCCAGCAGATGACCTTGCAGCCAGTCCTCTCCAATCGGACCATCCGAATCTGGTGTGAGCCGCTGGACGAGGGCGGCGCCCTGCTGATCGCCCGCGATCTGACCCAGCTGAGCCTGCTTGAGCGCGCCCGCCGCGACCTGGTGGCGAACGTCTCGCACGAGCTGCGCACGCCGCTGGCCTCGATCAAACTGCTAGTTGAGACCCTGGCCACCAGCCCGCCGCCCGAGCTGGCCAGCCGCATGCTCGGCCAAGTTGACGCTGAGCTCGACGCGGTGATGCAGCTGGTCGACGAGCTACACGATCTCTCGCAGATCGAGTCGGGGCGCATGGCCCTGCAGCTTCAGCGCACCCCGGTGATCGACATTGTCGAGCGGGCCGTGGCGCGGATTCAGCCCCAGGCCGAGCGCAAGGGCCTGCAGCTGAGCGCCAGCATCGCCGCCGACCTGCCGATGCTCTACGTTGATCGGGATCGCATCAGCCAGGTGCTGCTCAATCTGCTGCACAACGCGGTCAAGTGGACCGAGGCGGGCGGCACGATCAGCCTGGAGGCCACCCAGCGCCCGCGCGCCGCCCTGAGCCAGCACCTGCTCAACATCGCCGACCAGCCAGCCCAGTGGGTCACGCTGGCGATCCACGACAGCGGCGCGGGCATCCCGATCGAGGTGCTGCCACGGATTTTCGAGCGCTTCTACAAGGTCGATCGGGCCCGCACCCGTGGGGCCGGTGGCACCGGGCTGGGCCTGGCGATCGTCAAGCACCTGGTCGAGGGCCACGGCGGCGCGGTCTGGGTGGCCAGCAGCGAGGGCCGCGGCAGCACCTTCACGGTCGCGCTGCCCGTGGTGGAGTGAGCGCGCAAACACCCCGCCGAACCCAACATATCGGGTTCGGCGGGGTGTTTTGGTGTCCAGCGGCCAGCGATCAGGCCTGCTTCATCAGCTCGCTGAGGCGGCGGATATCGCTCCACGTGGTGGCGCTCTCGGGGTTGGCGATCGGCGTGTACAGCGTATCCAGGGCAAACACCTGCACCGCGAACTGGGCGCCGCCGACGGTCACCCGCCGACTCTCGCCGAGCGGTGAGCCGAGCGAGCGGCCGGCCTTGGCCTCATTCATGGCGTACTGGTGAAACGCCCACTCCGGGTGATATTCGGCGTTGACGGCCTGGAACGCGGCGGTCAGCAGGGCATCTTGAAGCTGAGTCACAGTTGGGCCTCCTTGGGGTGCCGTTTTCGAGACAGGTTCGGGATCCTCGGCCTGCCAGCGGGCGACCAGCCGATTGACGTGGTCGATGTAGGCCTGCTCGTTGTTCTGGTCCGACGCCGGCGCATAGACTGGGATGGCGGCATCGACCGTGGTCAGGCCTTTTTCTTTGATGTAGCGCCCCAGAATGCGCTCGCACCAGTCGCGCAGCCCATCCTGCCAGCTGTGGAACTTCACAAACTCGCCGTGGCCGCTTTTGCTCTGCACGGTCCCGGCGGCCCGCTTGGGATCGTAGGGCGTGCGCACGTTGCCCCAGTTGAGGCTCTCCACCGTCACGCCATCAACCCCAAACTGCGACTCGTGGGCGAAAAACCCCAGCGCCACCGCCGGGTCCAGCCCGTAGCCCACGATGATCGCGTAGCACTCGTCGGCGACGGGCGCCACCGGCGACACGCCCAGTTCGGTGCCGCGCTGCAGCACCCGCCGAAACTCGGCCTGGGAAATTCGGGGGGCGGCTTGAAATGTCAGGGCCATTGTCACCTCCAGGATAAATAATCGTTGCCAGGCGCTACTCGTCCTCGATCTCGACCAGCAGCACGCCGCCGGCCACCTGGGCGCCCTGGGCATACGGCAGCCGCGTCACCCGGCCGGGATAGGGCGCGAGAATCGTGTGCTCCATCTTCATCGCCTCCATAATCAGCAGCGGCTGGCCCTTGGCCACCAGATCGCCCTCGACGACCAGCACCTTGACCAGCGTGCCCGGCATCGGCGACTCGAGGCTGGCGTCGCCGCCGCCGGGCTTGCTGGTGGCCTCGACCGACAGCGGCGGCGCGGGCGGCACGGCGTAGTAGAGTCCCTCCCAGACAATCGCATCGCCCACCAGCGCGGCCTGCTTGATCTGGTCGCCGACCCGAAAGACCAGCTTGTTCTCGTTGTGGCGCAGAAGCGTCAGGTCGGTCGTGGTCGCGCCAACCTGCATCCGCCACTCGCCCGCAGCCTGGGGATTGGCGACGACCGTGATCAACTGCCCAGCCGGGGTGGTGTAGCGCAAGGTGTGCGCGGTCCGTGCGGCCCGCCAGGGAATCGCCCACGGGCTGGCGGGGAGGGGGTCGCTCGGCGCCGGCACGAGGTCGAACAGCGCCCGCGCCAGCAGCACCTCGTGGGGCAGGGTCACCACCTCCGTCAGCTGGTCGGCGATCTGGTGCAGGCTGAGGAAGTCGGTGTAGGTTTCGCCCGCCGCGTAGGCCGGGTGGTGGGCGATCGCGCTGAGCAGCGGCAGATTCGTGGTCACGCCGGCGATGGCAAAGGTGCCCAGGGCGTAGCGGAGGCGCGCCACCGCCTGGGCCCGATCGGCGCCGCAGATGATCAGCTTGGCCAGCATCGGATCGTAGTTGACCGTGACGCTGTCGCCGACCGCCACGCCGGTATCCAGGCGCACGCCCGGTCCCTCCGGCGGCTGATACTTGGTCAGCGTGCCGATCGACGGCAGCATCAGCACCGGGTCCTCGGCATACAGCCGCACCTCAATCGCGTGGCCCCGCTGGGTGATCTCGGCCTGGGTGAAGGGCAGCGGCTGACCGGCGGCGACCGCGATCTGGGTCTGCACGAGGTCGATCCCGGTGACCTCCTCGGTGACCGGGTGCTCGACCTGCAGGCGGGTGTTCATCTCCAGAAAGTAAAACCGCCCGTCGGTATCGAGCATAAACTCCTGGGTGCCCGCGTTGCGATAGCCGACCCTCTCGGCCAGCCGCACCGCCGCTGCGCCCATCTCAGCGCGCAGCTCGGGGGTCAGCGCAATCGAGGGCGACTCCTCGATCACCTTCTGGTGACGGCGCTGGATCGAGCACTCGCGCTCGCCCAGGTGCACCACGTGGCCAAAGTTATCGGCCATAATCTGAAACTCGATATGGCGCGGCCGGGCGATCAGCTTCTCGAGCAGGACGTGGTCATCGCCAAAGGCGGCCTTGGCCTCACGCTGCGCCGCCGCCAGTGCGGCCAGAAAATCGGCGGCGCTGTGGACCGCCCGCATGCCCTTCCCGCCGCCACCGGCCGAGGCCTTGATCAGCAGCGGGTAGCCGATGCGCTCAGCCTCGCCCAGCAGGATAGCGGGCGTCTGATCGTCGCCGTTGTAGCCGGGCACCGTTGGCACGCCGGCCTGCTCGGCCAGCCGCTTGGCGGCGCTCTTCGAGCCCATCATCTCGATGGCCGCGGGGGGCGGGCCGACAAACACAATCCCGGCCTCGGCGCAGGCGCGGGCAAAGTGGGCGTTCTCCGACAAAAACCCATAGCCTGGGTGGATCGCCTGGGCGCCCGCCTGCTGGGCCGCCGCGATAATCACTGGAATATTGAGGTACGACTGGGCGGCGGGCGCCGGGCCGATCGGCAGGGCGCGGTCGGCCTCGCGAACGTGAAGCGCCCGCGCATCGGCCTCGGAGTACACCGCCACCGACTCGATCCCCAGAGCCCGACAGGCGCGGATGATCCGCACCGCGATCTCGCCGCGATTGGCGATGAGAAGTGAAGAAAAATATGTCATCTATGCTCCGCTGGCGGGGTTTATGGGTTCTGGTTGGGACAATTCGGGTACTTTTGATTCACCACCCCTCCGCCCCGCCTCAAGGCGGGGAAACGCAGGGGGTTTTCATCCCCCTGCACCCCCTAAAATTTAGTTCGTGGATGATTATCGCTTGCTGGATACATGACCCTGGTGAGAGCCGATAAGCATGTCTAGGGCAATACGTATGCGACGAATCCGACCACAAATCATCGTTCGGGCAGGCCCCTGTGCCTGCCCAATCCCGCTGCCATTCCGCACCACGTTTCTGGGCCAGCCCTAGTACAGCTCGCCAAACTTGGTTTTTAGGTACTCGACATACGGCGCCGCATCGACTGGGCGGCCGGTGACGCGCTTGACCAGCTCGCTGGGCAGGAATTTGCGCCCGTGCTGATGGATGTTCGTGCGCAGCCAGCCAAGCAGTGTGCCAAACTCGCCCCGCGCCATCTCGTCGATAATCTGCGGGTGCTGGGCGACGGCGTGGTTGAAGAACTGCACCGAGAGCACATTGCCCAGGGTGTAGGTTGGGAAGTAGCCAAACATCGCGCCCGACCAGTGAATATCCTGGAGCACGCCCTCGGTGTCGTTCGGCGGGGTCAGCCCAAAGTACTCCTGCATCTTGGCGTTCCAGGCCTCGGGCAGATCGGCGACCTTGAGCGTGCCCTCCAGCAGGGCCACCTCCAGCTCGAAGCGCAGCAGAATATGCAGGTTGTAGGTAATTTCATCGGCCTCGACCCGAATCAGCGAGGGCTTGACGGTGTTGATCGCCCGGTAGAAGCTTTCAAGATCGACCTGACCAAGCTGGGTGGGGAAATGCTCCTGCAGCGTGGGGTAGAAGTGCTGCCAGAATGGCCGCGAGCGCCCAACCAGGTTCTCCCACATGCGCGATTGCGACTCGTGGATGCCCAGCGACGCGCCGCGCTCCAGCGGGGTGCGGGCCAGCTCGGGCTTGACGCCCTGCTCGTACAGCGCGTGGCCGGTCTCGTGGAGCGTGCCAAACAGCGCGGGTGAGAGCCAGCTTGGGTTGAAGCGCGTGGTGATGCGGACATCCTCGCGGCCAAAGTTGATGCAGAACGGGTGGACGGTGCGATCCTGGCGGCCGTGGTTCCAGTTGTAGCCAAAGCGGCTGGCGACCAGCTTGCCAAAGGCCTCCTGCTGGGCCTCGGGGAAATCGCCCCGCAGCACCGCGTCGCGGCCATCGTCGCCCTGGGCGGCGATCCGGCGGACCAGCGGCACGGTGCCCTCCTTCAGCTCCTCGAACATGGCCTGAACCTGGGCGGTGCTCATCCCGCGCTCAAAGCCATTCAGCAGCGCATCGTAGGCGTGCTCGGTGTAGCCCAGCAGCGCGGCCTTCTCGCTCACCAGCCCGACGATCTCTTCCAGATGGGGCTGGAAGTGGCTGAAGCTGTTGGTTGCGCGCGACTCCTGCCAGGCCAGGTTGGCCAGCGCCCGCACCCGCGACTGGCGGGCGATAAAGTCGCCGGAGAGCTTGCTGGCCTGCTCGAAATCGTAGGCCACCACCACGACCAGCCGGGCATCGTCCGAGTCGGGCGGCAGGTCGTCGACGTTGATCGCCTCGAGC
>DAOTUS010000406.1:0-7755 GCA_034437415.1 Herpetosiphonaceae bacterium | reverse complement strand
AATAGTTTGACAATGTTAGATTAGGCCCATGGACACCATGTATGGCGTTCGCACCGACCTGCGCGATGACCGGGAAACCCAAAAAGCGCACGTATTCGCGGGAGGGACGCCATATATGGTGTCCCTCCACCAATCGTTATCCACCAAGCGTCCATCTTCATCCAAAATCCTGCGCCTTTGCCGTGTAATCTAACATTGTCAAAATAGGTATAATCTGAATCTAATGAACTGCTATAATCGTAGTCTAAGCCTGCACCTATGAGCAATAATGAGGATCTTGCGTATTCTCATGGATCCTGTCATACGTATCTGATCTATTGATATGGATGCCTTTTAGCGAAACCTCGCTCTTCTGATGGATGGAAAGCGACGTTCCATGCCTTGTAAGGAGCATAGTTGAGAGGAAGGGGAATTGAGTGGATGCTTTTAAGCTCCGGAATACGCTGGTTGGCGATTACGCCAGCTATGTCCAAAGCTCACTGCTCATTCGCGATCCGCGCATCGCTACCTTTGTCGATCAGCAGATGGCCGCCGGTGCACTCTGGCCTGATCCCCTGATTCAGCTCAGCCCTGCGTACCAAACGACGGCAACAGTCGATCAGGTGGTCGATGCTGGCGTGTTGGCCCCTTTTTGTGGATCGTTCTTCCGCCTTAATCAGCAGTCACTTAAGCTCTACCAGCACCAGCGAACGGCGATCGATCTCGCCCAGGCCGACCATAACTATGTCGTCACAACTGGAACTGGCTCGGGCAAAAGCCTGACCTATCTCTTGCCGATTGTTGACGCGATTGTGCGCAACCAGCCCGAGGCCGGTGGCGTGCGGGCGATTATCGTCTATCCGATGAATGCCCTGATTAACTCCCAACTTCAGGCGCTCGATCGATTTAAGGAACAGCTACCTGAGGGAGACTGTCCTCTGCGATATGCCCGCTATACCGGGCAGGAGAACGATGCTGAGAAGCAGGCCATCCGCGCAAATCCACCCCATATTCTGCTCACCAACTATGTCATGCTTGAGCTGATGCTGACTCGCCCGGCTGAAAGTGTGCTGGTCGAAGCGGCTGGACAGTTGCAGTTCCTGGTTCTTGATGAACTCCACACCTATCGTGGTCGCCAGGGGGCTGATATCGCCCTGCTGGTGCGGCGCTTGCGCGAGCGCAGCGGCAATCCACACCTCCAGTGTATCGGCACCAGCGCCACCATGGCCAGCGGCGAGACTCAGATGGAGCGCGCTCAGGCGGTCGCTGCGGTCGCTAGTCGTTTATTTGGTGCGCGGGTCGAGCCACCCCATGTCGTTGATGAGACCCTGCGCTGGAGTGTGTCACGCCAGACCGAGCCGACAATCAGCGAGCTACGCGCGGCGGTGGCAGCACCACTTGGCTTGTCAATGAGCTGGGAGGCATTTCAGCGTAACCCGCTGACCACCTGGATTGAGACGACCTTTGGGCTGCGCACCGATGCTGATGGCCGCCTCCGTCGCCGCGAACCACTCACCCTGCTCAAAGGGGCAGCGCACTTAGCCGCGCTGATCGATGTTGACGTGGAGGCTTGCGCCGTGCGTCTCCAGCAGCTGTTCAGCATCGGCAGTGCGGTGCGCGGCCCCGATGGTACCCCTGGGCTGGCCTTTAAGCTCCACCAATTTTTTGCTCAGGGCGGCTCGGTTTATGCGACCATTGAACCAATCGACCAACGCTATCTGACCCTCCAGGGACAGCACTATGCCCCGCAGCTAGAGCAGTCTGGGGCGCTGGAGCATCCGCTGCTGTATCCGCTGATGTTCTGCCGTGAGTGCGGACAGGAATACTATCGGTGCACGCGCAGCACCCACGAGGACGGTGTTTTTCCGGCAGCACCATTTTTAAGCGATGCTGCCGACGATCAGCAGAGTGGCTATCTGGCGATTGATGCCGATGGCTTCTGGCCCGAAGACCATCTCGATCTGCTACCCGACAACTGGTTCAAGGAGCTGAAGCGCGGACGGCAGCTCAAACCACAGTACGTGCCCTTTCAGCCGCAACGCCTTTTTGTCCGCCCAGATGGATCGCTGGCCAGCCACTCGGAGGCGCACGCAATTCGCTGTTGGTTTCTGGCCGCGCCCCTGCTCCTGTGTATCCGCTGCGGTGAGGTGTATACCAAGCGCCAGTCCGATTTCAGCAAGTTGGCGCGCTTGAGCAGCGAGGGCCGCAGCACTGCGACGACGTTGCTGACGCTCTCCGCCGTGACGGCAATGCGTGGCGATGCCAGTGTGAGCGCTCAGGCTCGCAAGCTGCTAAGTTTTACTGATAATCGGCAGGATGCCTCGTTGCAGGCCGGACATTTTAACGACTTTGTAACCACAGCACTGCTCCGAGCAGCGCTGTACCAGGCGGTTGTTGCGGCTGGACCCAGCGGGCTTGACCATACCAGCGTGGCCCAGGCGACTCTGGCGCAGCTGCAGCTGGCCGAGGCAGATTATGCCCAGGAGAGTGCTGCGGTTGGTCCGTTGGCCAAACGCAATCGCGCCGCGCTGCAGGAGCTGATCGAATATCGTCTGTACGAGGATTTGCGCCGGGGCTGGCGGGTTGTGCAGCCGAATCTGGAGCAGTGTGGCTTGCTGGTCATTGAGTACGAGGGCCTTGAGGAGGTCTGTGCGCTTGAGGAGCTCTGGGCCCAGAGTTCGCTGCTGGCCGCAAGCAGTGCCGAAGAGCGCCGTCAGATTCTACGGGCATTGCTGGATTATATGCGTCGTGAGCTGGCGGTGACCGCGCCATGCCTCGATCCCGAGCGTCAGCAGGCGATGACTCAGCGGATCCGCCAGGCCCTGCGCCATCCCTGGATCGTCGACGAGCACGAGGTTCTGCTCAGCGCGAACCGGTTTGTGCTGCCCGGCGTGGCGTTGGGCGAGCGCGGTGAGCGCAGTCTGAGCATCAACAGCACGCTGGGGCGCTATCTACGCGCGAAACAGAGCTGGCCCGGACGAACAAGCAACCTGAACAGTGTGGAATATGCCGATCTGCTGGCGGCGCTGGTGGCGGCGCTGCGGCGTACGGGCTATCTGGTGGGCGTGGCTGGCGCCAACGGCGAGGCGGTGCAGGTGCGCATCGATGCGCTGATCTGGCGGGCTGGCGATCAGCGCGCACCAACCCCCGACCCGGTGCGCCGCCGCCGCATGGCCCTGGAGTACGAGCGAGAGCAGACGCCGAATCAGTTTTTTAGCAGGTTCTACAGCGAGGTCGCCGGGCTGCTGCGCGGCATCGAGGGCCGCGAACATACCGGTCAGGTTGGTCAGCAGGAGCGAATCAAGTCCGAGGATCGGTTTCGTAGCGGCGATCTCGCGGCCTTGTTCTGCTCGCCAACCATGGAGCTGGGTATCGATATCGCCGATCTGAACGTTGTGCATCTGCGCAATGTCCCGCCAACCCCGGCCAACTATGCCCAGCGCAGTGGTCGCGCTGGCCGGAATGGTCAGCCAGCGGTGGTCGCCACGTCCTGCGCGGCTGGCAGTGGCCACGATCAATATTTTTTCCGCCAGCCCGAGCGGATGGTCGCTGGGGTGGTGGTGCCGCCGCGCATCGATCTCGGCAATGAGGAGCTGGTCAGGGCGCATATCCACGCCATCTGGCTGGCGTTTACCGGAGTCGGCCTGGGCCGCTCGATGACTGAAATTCTCGATCTGGAAGACCACGCCCATTCTTATCCGCTTAAGGCCGATCTGCACGCGCAGCTCGCGCTCAGTCCGCGCCAGCAGGCCGCATGTCTCGTCGCCTGTCAGGACGTGCTCGCCGCCGCCAGTGATGATCTGGCCCGATCAGGCTGGTACAGTGAGCGCTGGCTAAACGAGACCCTGGCCGCCGCGCCCGCGCTGGTCGATCGCGTCTGTACGCGCTGGCGCGATCTCTACAGCGCCGCCGAGCGCCAGCTTCAGGAGGCTCGCGGCGCGATCGATCGCTCGTACCTCGGCAAGACTGTCCGCAGTGAGGTCGATGCCGCTCAGCGTCGCCAGCGCGAGGCGCTACGCCAGAAGGATCTGTTGTGTAACACCGGCCAACACGATGACTCGGATTTCTATCCCTACCGCTATTTCGCCGCCGAGGGGTTTTTGCCCGGCTATAGTTTCCCGCGCCTCCCGGTCAGGGCGTTTCTGCCCAAGAGCGGCGATGAGGGCGCGTTTATCACCCGACCACGCTTTCTGGCGCTGAGCGAGTTTGGCCCGCGCAATGTCATCTACCACGAGGGCCGCAAGTATCGCGTGACCCGGACGATCCTGCCGACTGGCAGCGTTGAGTCGCGCCTGCTTTCGGCCAAGTTCTGTCTGGCCTGCGGTTTTTTCCACGAGGGAGCCGGGCTGGTAGCGGTGGATGTCTGTGAGCAGTGTGGCACCCGGCTGAATGCCGATACCTGTCTGGCGACCAACCGCCTGTTTGAGATGGCCACGATGGCCACCCAGCGCATCGAGCGGATCACCAGTGATGAGGAGGAGCGCATTCGCCAGGGCTACGTGCTCTCTACCCACTACCGTTTTGCCCCCCATAGCGAACAGCCGGGAGGATCGTCGCGCCGTCGCAGCGCCTCGGTAGCAGATCAGGATGGAGCGCCGCTGCTCGCACTGGAGTCCGCCGTGGCGGCGACGCTCTGGCGGATCAATCATCGCTGGCGGCGGGCGACCACTGACGGGTTCACCCTCGATCTGCAGCACGGTACCTGGGGGCGGCGGCCCGGCGATGAGGGCGATGGCGGGGCCGACCTCGATGAGCAGCGGATTTTGAGCGGTGTGCGCATACTTGTCCGCGATACCCGCAATATCCTGCTCGTTCGCCCCGCCGCCACGGTCGATGAGGCCACGCTGGCCAGCCTCCAGTTTGCCCTGCAGCGCGGGATGGAGCTGATCTTTCAGGTTGAGGAGCAGGAGCTGGCCTCCGAGCGACTCGGTCAGGGCCAGCGGCGGCACCTGCTGTTCTGGGAGGCTGCCGAGGGTGGCGTGGGCGTTTTTCCTCGGCTGGTTGAGGAGCCGCAGATGCTGGCCCAGGTCGCCGCCGCCGCCCTCGAGATCTGCCACTTCGACGCGCTGACCGGGGCCGAGCGCACCGATGCGGCGGGCGATTGTGCGCTGGCTTGCTATCGCTGTCTGCTGTCGTACGCCAACCAGCCCGACCATCGCCTGCTCAACCGCCACGCCGTGCGCGACGTGCTGCTGGCCCTCACCCAGGCGGTGCCGCAGGGATCGGCAGGAGCGCCGGATGGCGATCGCCTCGCGACACTGCTGGCTCTGGCGCCCGACCCGTTTGTCCGCACCGTTCTGGCGGCGCTGGGACTCCCCGGCCGACGGCTGCCCGACGTGGTGGCACCGCAGCTCGCTGGCACTGCCATCCGCCCTGACCTCTACTATGCCGCCGCGACGGCCTGCATCCTCTGCCAGCCAGACGGCTCGGCCAGCCACGCGCTCGCCGCCGATGCGCTGGCCGACCTTGGCTACCGCGTGGTGGTGCTGCGGGCCGATGCGCCGCTCGCCGCTCAGTTGAACCAGTCTGCCGATCTGTTCGGTACGTTAGAAGGGAACGCCCAATGATCACGTTTGCCCCAGGCACGCTTGTCACCTGTCGCGGTCGGGAATGGGTGGTGCTGCCGTCCGAGGCGGCGGATCTGCTGCTGCTGCGGCCACTGGGCGGCTCTGAGCGCGAGACGACCGGGATCTATATTCCGCTGATGCAGATCGATGGCATTGACGCGGTTAAGTCGGCGACGTTCCCGCCGCCCGACCCGACCCAGGCTGGCGACCACGCCGCCGGACAGCTCCTGCGCGATGCCGCCCGGCTGTCGTTTCGCAGCGGCGCCGGGCCGTTCCGCTCGCTTGGCCGCATCAATGCCCGGCCGCGCCCGTTTCAGATTGTGCCGCTGCTGATGGCGCTGCGCCTCGATCCGGTGCGCCTGCTGATCGCCGATGATGTCGGGATCGGCAAGACTATCGAGGCGGCCCTGATCGCCCGTGAGCTGCTCGACCGGGGCGATGCCCGACGGCTGGCGGTGGTCTGCCCGCCGCATCTCTGCGAGCAGTGGCAGCGCGAGCTGGCCGATAAGTTCGCGATCGACGCGGTGATTGTTCGGGCTGGGACGATTGGGCAGCTTGAGCGGGCGCTGCCGCCAGGCGATATCAGCGTGTTCGAGTACTATCCCGTGATCATCGTCAGCATCGATTTTGTGAAGTCCGACCGCCGCCGCGATAGCTTTATCCGCAGCTGCCCCGATCTGGTGATTGTCGATGAGGCCCACACCGCCACCCGCTCCTCCGGCACGCGCGGCACCCAGCAGCGCTACGATCTGCTCTGCGATCTGGCGGTCAACCCACAGCGACATCTGCTGCTGCTGACCGCCACACCCCACAGCGGCGTCGAGGATGCCTTTCGCTCGCTGCTGGAGCTGCTCGATCCGGCCTTCGCCAAGCTCGATACCCAGAATCTGGCCGAGAACGACCGCCGCGCCCTGGCCCGCCACTTTGTCCAGCGCCGCCGCGCCGATGTGCAGCGCTGGCTGGGCGAGGAGACGCCGTTTCCTATCCGCGAGTCCCACGAGATTACCTACTCGCTCAAGCGGTCGCCGGAGTATCAGCAGCTGTTTCAGGATATCTACCGCTTCGCGCGCACGCTGGTCCGCGATGATGTCGCCGGACTGAGCATCTGGAAGCGGCGGGTACGTTACTGGGCCGCACTGGCCCTGCTCCGTTGCGTGATGAGCAGCCCGCAGGCCGCCGCCACCGCGCTCCAGGCCCGCGCCAACCGTCTGGCGCCGACGCCACCAGCCGAGGACGCTGCGACGCTGCGCAGTCTGGCGACGTATGTGCTCGACCTGAGCGACCAGGAGTCGCCGCAGGATTTCGAGCCTTCCCCGGTGATCGAGGAGGGCGAACAGGCGCTGGCCTCCGCTGAGCGCACCCAGCTCAATGGGTTTGTCCGGCGGGCGCTGGCGCTGCGCGGCGAGGCCGACCCCAAGGCCGAGCTGGCCGCCAAGGAGGTCGCCCAGCTGCTGCGCGATGGCTTTCGCCCGATTGTGTTCTGCCGCTACATCGCCACCGCCGAGTATCTGGCCGCCGAGCTGCGCCGCCGCCTGAAGAAGGAGTTTCCAACCCTCCACGCCATTGCGGTGACCGGGGCCAGCGCCGAGGAGGAGCGCGAGCAGCGGATCGCCGAGATCGCTGGCAGTCCCGTGCGGGTGATGGTGGCGACCGACTGCCTGAGCGAGGGTATTAATTTGCAGTCGGCGTTCGACTCGGTGATCCACTATGATCTGCCCTGGAACCCCAATCGCCTGGAGCAGCGCGAGGGCCGCGTCGACCGCTACGGCCAGGCGGCTCCGGTCGTGCGCACGACGTTGCTGTATGGGGTCGATAATCCAATCGATGAGGCGGTGCTGAAGGTGCTGTTGCGCAAGGCGGTCAGCATCCACAAAAGCCTGGGGATTACGGTGCCGCTGCCGGTCGATAGCGAGAGCGTGGTCGAGACGGTCGTGCGGACGCTGTTCCACGATGAGCCGCTGGTCGCCCAGACGTCGCTGTTCGACAGTGAGCCGCTGGTCGATGTCGAGGCGCTCCACCAGCGCTGGGACCGGGCCGCCGAGGAGGAGCGGGTCAGCCGCACGCGCTTTGCCCAGCACGCGATCAAGCCCGAGGAGGTGGCCCAGGAGCTGTACGAGACCGACCAGGTGCTGGGCAGCCCGGCCACGGTTGCGGCGTTTGTGCGCAGCGCCTGCCAGCAGCTAGAGGCGCCGCTGGTGCCGCTTACCAC
>DAOTUS010000405.1:0-8612 GCA_034437415.1 Herpetosiphonaceae bacterium | reverse complement strand
GGGATCCGTTGGCTGACGACTCACGGTACACCTCCATGCTGGATACTGATAATGCTGGACAAAGCATAGCACAGGGTACGAACGAATGCCAATGGACATGGCAAGTGACCCACTAGCACACCGGGTTTCGACCCCCAACGTTTCGCCGCGCCCGGTCAGCACAGCGTGCACATCTCAAGCAGCTTTGCAGGTGAAAAACCTCCGTTGCGGCGGATGGATTGGGCGCAGTGAAACACAGTTGCAGAAAACTATCGTGAATTCGTCAGGCAGGTGCTATGAGCTGGAATGATTTTGGGACTATCTTCATAACGCTCACAATGATCGCCATCATTGGGCTGGTACTGGCCCGACGCTCGATCAGCGAGGTAACCATCTTCGAGTATGAGCGCGGGCTACGCTTTGTGCGGGGCAAATACGATCGGCTGCTGGAGCCAGGCCGCTACCGCTGGTTTGGTGCGGGCACAAGCGTGCAAAAAGCCGATCTGCGGATGCAAAGCTTGACCGTGAATGGCCAGGAGATCCTCAGCGCCGACAGCATTACGCTTAAAGTCAGCCTCACGGCGCAGTACGCGATCGCCGACCCATACATCGCGCTGGCCCACTATGCCAGCTACGCCCAGGTTCTGTATAGCGAGCTGCAGGTTGCCGCCCGTGAAATCATCAGCGCTGCGCTGATCGATGAGGTGCTGGCCAATCGCAGCACCCTTGACAGCCGGCTGCTGGAGAATGCTCTGCCCCGCGCCGAGAGGCTTGGCCTGCGCCTGCAGTCGGTCAATATTCGCGATGTGATGCTGCCAGGAAATCTCAAAAATATCTTTGCCCAGGTCGTCCAGGCCCGCCACGAGGGTCTGGCGGCGCTTGAGCGCGCCCGCGGGGAGACGGCGGCGCTGCGCAATCTCGCCAACGCCGCCAAGCTGCTGGAGCAGAGTCCGGCCCTGCTACAGCTCCGCCTGCTGCAGACGCTCAGCCAGTCATCTGGCCACACGGTGGTGATCAACACAACCCCGAGTCAGACGCTGATTTCGCCTCCTTAATGCTGTGATTATGGCGCGGCTGGTCAGCCTGTCCATTCAGGAGCGGAATAGCTAGAAGATCGGTCAAAATAAGGCACCTCTACCCTCAAGCATTCCTCATCGCCACACCTGCGCTATAATGCGTTGCAAATCGCAACAACAATGAGGAATGTAATCAATGACGATTATTCACAGCCATATCGACCCCAACAGCGCCGAGTTCAAGCACAACGCCGAGGTCAACCAGGCGCTGGCCGCCGAGCTGCGCGAGCGGACGGCGCTGGTCCACGAGGGCGGGCGGGCCGAGGCGCGCGCGCGCCACGAGAGCCGCGGCAAGCTATTTGTGCGCGACCGGATCGAGCGCCTGCTCGACCCCGGCACGGCCTGGCTGGAGGTCGGCGCACTGGCGGCCAGCGACGTCTACGCGGACGACGTGCCGGCGGCCGGCGTGGTCACCGGGATTGGCCGGGTGGCCGGGCAAGAGGTGATGATTGTCGCCAACGACGCCACGGTCAAGGGCGGCACCTACTATCCGCTGACGGTGAAAAAGCACCTGCGCGCCCAGGAGATCGCCCAGCAGAACCACCTGCCCTGCCTCTATCTGGTCGATAGCGGCGGGGCGTTTTTGCCGCTCCAGGCCGACGTCTTCCCCGACCGCGACCACTTTGGGCGGATTTTCTACAACCAGGCCCAGATGTCGGCGCTGGGGATTCCGCAGATCGCGGTAGTGATGGGCAGCTGCACCGCTGGCGGCGCCTATGTGCCGGCGATGAGCGACGAGGTGGTGATGGTCAAGGATCAGGCGACGATTTTCCTCGGCGGGCCGCCGCTGGTCAAGGCCGCCACCGGCGAGATTGTGACCGCCGAGGAGCTGGGCGGCGCCGATGTCCACACCCGGCTGTCGGGCGTGGCCGACCACTTCGCCGACAACGACGAGCACGCCCTGGCGCTGACCCGCGCGATTGTCGGAAACCTGCAGCGGCGCAAAAACACCCCCTGGCCGACCCAGACCCCCGAGGCGCCGCGCTACGACCCCGCCGAGCTGTACGGGGTGATCCCGGCCGACACCCGCAAGCAGTTCGATGTCCGCGAGGTGATCGCCCGGCTGGTCGATGGCTCGCGGCTCGACGAGTTCAAGGCCCGCTACGGCACAACCCTGATCACCGGGTTCGCCCATATCCACGGCAACCCGGTCGGGATTCTGGCCAACAACGGGATTTTGTTCTCGGAGAGCGCGCTCAAGGCGGCCCACTTTATCGAGCTGTGCAACGAGCGCGGCATCCCGCTGCTGTTTCTGCAGAACATCACCGGCTTTATGGTCGGGCGCGAGTACGAGCAGCGCGGGATCGCCAAGGACGGCGCCAAAATGGTGATGGCGGTCTCGAATGCGCGGGTGCCCAAGTTCACCGTGGTGATCGGCGGCTCGTTTGGGGCGGGCAACTACGGCATGTGCGGGCGGGCCTACAGCCCGCGCCAGCTGTGGATGTGGCCGAACAGCCGGATCTCGGTGATGGGCGGATCGCAGGCGGCCAACGTGCTGCTGACGGTCCGCCGCGATGCGCTGCAGGCCAAGGGCCAGGATCTGACCCCGGAGGAGCAGAGCGCCTTCACCGCGCCGATCCTGGAGAAGTACGAGGCCGAGGGCAACCCCTACTACTCCTCGGCCCGCCTGTGGGACGACGGCATTCTCGACCCGGTCGACACCCGGATGGCGCTGGCGCTGGGCCTGGCCGCCGCTGGCAACGCGCCGCTCGGCGACGTGAAGTATGGCGTGTTCAGGATGTAATCAGCACAGGCAGGGACAGGCTCAGCCAACAAGTCGCGCACTGGCTGAGCCGGTCGATGCCCGACCTTAGCGCTGACAACCTGTTTCTGAATCCAGCAGCCCTTGTATAATAGCCGCATGCAATTACATATTTTATTTTCAGATGCCGACCTTGTGGTGGTGAACAAGCCCGCCGGGTTGCCCACCCACGCGCCGCAGGAAGATGTGGCGCTGACCGATGTTGTCCGCCTGCTGGAGGCCCAGCTCGACGGTGATTACCTGGGCGTGCACCAGCGGCTCGACCGCGACACGTCGGGGGTGCTGCTGTTTGCCCGCCGCCCGGCCGCCAACGCCGCGCTGGCCCAGGCCTTCGAGGGCCGCAGCGTCCAAAAGCGCTACCTGGCGATCGTCCACGGCGTCCCGGCCAAGTCGATCGGCGCGATCACGGCGGCGCTGGCCCCGGCCAAAGCCGGGCTGATGCAGATCGCCGACCCCAACGATCGGCTCAAGCAGTCGGCCACCAGCTACTATAAAGTTTTAGCGCACACCCCCGACCGCCGCTTCGCCCTGGTTGAGCTGACCCCCAAGACCGGGCGCACCCACCAGCTGCGCGTCCATATGCAGCATCTCGGCCACCCGATTGTCGGCGACGCCCTGTATGATGCCGAGCGTCCGGCCCCGCGCCTGCTGCTCCACGCCGAGTCGCTGACCGTCCCCCACCCCGCCACAGGTGAGAGCGTGACCTTCACGGCGCCGCCGCCGGCGCTGTTTGGGCGGGTCGCTGCGGGACTGCCCGAGCTTGGCGGGGCTGGCGCCGACACGCAGGCTATTGCCGGGCTGATCGAGCTGGCTGTGGAGCGCCGTGCCCCGCTGCTGGCCGACGCTGGATGTAGCATCTACCGCGTCTTTCACGGGCCGAGCGATGGCGTGACCCACCTGACCCTGCGCGAGTGGACCGTCGATCGGATGGGCAGCGTGCTGATCTGCTCGTGCTACGCCGAGAATGTCCGCAGCGTGCCCGCCGAGCTGGTCGCGGCGCTGGTGCAGACCTGGCAGCCGAGCGCCATCTACGCCAAGTACCGCCCGCGCACCGCCGCCCAGGTCGATGAGGCCGCCCTGAGCGAGCTGGCGCCGCCGGAGCCGGTCTGGGGCGCGGCCACCGCGGTTGTCGATGGCCAGGAGAATGGCCTGCACTTGCGGATTCGGCCCGCCGATGGCCTGAGCGTCGGGCTGTACGCCGATATGCGCGAGACCCGCGAGCGCGTCCGCCAGATCGCGGCCGGGCGCAGCCTGCGGGTGCTCAACACGTTCGCCTACACCTGTGGCTTTGGCGTGGCCGCGCTGGCCGACGCGCCCGAGGCCCAGATCACCAACCTCGATCTGTCGCGGCGCTCGCTCGACTGGGGCCGCGAGAACTATGCGCTCAACCAGATTCCGGCCAACGAGCGCGATTTTGTGTTCGGCGATGTGTTCGACTGGCTGCACCGCTGGGTCCGCCAGGGCCGCCAGTTCGAGCTGGTGATCCTCGACCCGCCCTCGTTCGCCCGCAACAAAGGCAAGCGCTGGAGCGCCGAACGCGACTACGCCGATCTGGCCGAGCTGGCGGCCCGGCTGCTCACCCCCGACGGGGTGCTGGTGGCCTGCTGCAACCACGCCGGGCTGGATCGCCGCACCCTGCGGACCCAGGTTGAGCGGGGCGTGGCCGCCGCCGGGTGGCCGGGCGAGATTGCGGCGACCTATGGCGCCTCGCCGCTGGACTACCCAACCGCTGACGGCACGGAAAGCCATCTGAAGGTCGTGCTGGTCAAGGCCAAAGCCAAGGACGCTCAGCCAGCCCGGTCAACCGCGAGCATCCAGGGCTGGGGATAGGCTGCGGCGGATTATCGCTGCGGCGGTTGAAAAAGCGCTCACATCTAAAAAAACAACGCGGCGGGATGCTCTAACCAGCATCCCGCCGCGTTGTTTACCAGTCGCGGGGCACCTTGACCAGCGTGCGGTCGATGCTGGCCAGCGTCGGCCGACCGCTGAGCGCCATCGCCCGCTCCAGCTCATCGCGCAGAATCGTCAAGACGTGGGTCACGCCCGCCGCGCCGTTGACCGCCAGCCCCCACAGGATCGGGCGGCCGACCAGCACGGCCCGCGCCCCGAGCGCCAGGGCTTTGAGAATATCGGTGCCGCGCTGGGCGCCGCCATCGACGTACACCTCGCAGGCCCCGCTCACCGCCGCCACCACCTCGGGCAGCGCCTCCAGGGTCGCGATCGCCCCATCGAGCTGGCGCCCGCCGTGATTCGAGACGATGATCCCCGCCGCGCCGTGGGCGACCGCCAGCGCCGCATCCTCAGCGGTGACCAGGCCTTTGACAATAATCGGCAGCTTGGTCACCGAGCGCAGCCAGTCCAGCGCCTCCCAGGTCAGCCCGGCGTCGAACATGGCATTGGCGTGGACGGCGAGGCCCGAAAGACCCTGCTCCTGGGTATGGGCGGTCGCATCGCTGGCATCATCAAAGTTGGCCATCCGCAGATGGGCCGGCAGCCCGAAGCCATTGCGCAGATCGCGCTCGCGCTGGCCTAGCCGAGGCGTATCGACCGTCAGCACCAGCGCCCGATAGCCCGCCGCCTCGGCCCGTCGAATCAGCCGCTCGGAGGTGCCCCGATCCTTGTAGACATACAGCTGAAACCACAGCGGGCCGCTGGCCGCCGCCGCCACCTCCTCCAGCGAGCGGGTCCCCAGCGTGCTCACGCCCATCAGCGTGCCCGCCGCCCCAACGCCCTGCACCGTGGCGCACTCGCCCTCGGGGTGGGCCAGGCAGTGATAGGCGGTCGGCGCGACCAGAATCGGCATTGCAACCGGGGTTCCCAGCACGGTTGTCCGCAGATCGCAGCTGCTCACATCGACCAGCGCCCGTGGGCGAAGCCGCACCTGGTCGTAGGCGGCGCGGTTGGCGTGAAGGGTGCGCTCGTCCTCGCTGCCGCTGCGATAATAGTCGCGGGTCGGCGGATCGAGGGTCGCCAGAGCCTGATCGGCATAATCCTGAATAGTGATCAGCTGCACGTGGTTCTCCTTGCACTATAAAATACACAAAGACGCGGCGGATTGCAGTATAGCGCGATCCGCCGCGTCTCCGCAGGCGGGTATCTATGCGATTGTCAGCGCCGAGCTAGTTCACTTTGCCACGGTTGCGGGCATCCGGGCCAGAGCGATGCGGCGTGACCGGCTCCTCTTCGCCGCGCTCCTTGAACACCAGCACAATCGGCGAGCCGAGGAAGCCGTACTGCTCGCGGATGCGGTTTTCCAGATAGCGCCGGTAGCCAAAGTGAACTTCCTGCGGCGCGTTGGAGAAGAACAGCAGCACCGGCGGGGCCACCTGGACCTGCGAGGCGTAGTACAGGCGCAGATGCGCGCCTTTTCTGGTCGAGGTTGGCGGATGCGCCCGCACCGCCTCGCGCAGCAGGGTGTTCAGCTCCGAGGTTGGGATGCGCTTGTTGCGCTCGCTCTCGATCATCATCGCCAGCTCCAGCACCTTGGAAACGCGCTGGCCGGTCATGGCCGAGATAAACAGCAGCGGCGCATACGGCACAAAGTGAAACACATCCTGGATCACCTTGGTGGCTTTCTCGAAGGTAAACGTCTCTTTGTCGATCAGGTCCCACTTATTGATCAGCACCGCCAGGCCCTTGTTGGCATCCAGCACCATCCCGGCGATATGGGTGTCCTGGGCGGTCGGGCCTTCGGCGGCGTCGATCAGCAGCAGCGCAATATCGCAGCGCTCAATCGCCCGCAGCGAGCGCAGCACGCTGTAGCGCTCGACGCCCTGGTCGATCGAGCCACGCCGCCGGATGCCAGCGGTATCGATCAGGGTGATCTCGCGGTTGGCAAAGGTCAGCTTGGTGTCGATCGAGTCGCGGGTGGTGCCCGGAATCTCGCTGACCACAACCCGCTCCTCGCCAACCAGCTTGTTGAGCAGGCTGGATTTACCCACGTTTGGACGGCCGACGATCGCGATCTTCAGCGAGTCGTCGTCGACATCGTCCTCATAGCCTGGCGGCAGCGCCGCGACCAGCGCATCAAGCAGCTCGCCCGACCCGGTGCCGTGGTAGGCGCTCAGCGGAATCGGCTCGCCCAGGCCCAGGTTGTAGAACTCCACCGCGTTCTGGCGGCGCTCCTCGGTCTCGGCCTTGTTAACGCCCAGGATCACCGGCTTATCGCTGCGGCGCAGCATCTCGCCAACTTCTTCATCGGCCGCAATCATGCCCTCGCGGCCATCGACCAGAAACACGATCACATCGGCCTCATCGATGGCCAGCTGGGCCTGCTGGTGGGTGCGCTTGACGATCTCGGCCAGCGGCAGATTCGGGTCATCGTCGCCGACCAGCAGGCCGGCCGTATCGACAATCGTGAACTGGCGGCCGTTCCACTCGGTCTCGCCGTACTGGCGGTCGCGGGTGGTCCCGGCTTCGTCGGCGATAATCGCCCGGCGCTCGCCGACAAGTTTATTGAATAGGGTGGATTTGCCCACATTGGGCCGGCCCACAATCGCCACAATCGGTTTAGTCATCTGAATATCCTTTGGAAGTAGCTGTGCCAGGCAGCTGGGTTTGCCGCCCGACCCCTGACTACCTGCTACTAGCTACTACTTTTTCGTTCAATCTGCAAAATCGTCGCGGCCTGCCCGAGCACGCCGATTGCATAGTTGCCCCGGACGCGCAGCTCGGGGAACAGCCGCAGTATGTCGCGAACCCGGTCGATATCGCTGGCAAGTGCAACAATTAAGCCGCCTGGCTTGACGACCCGCACCCACTCGCGAAAAGATCCCGTGTAGAGCATCGTCAGCTCGTCGGGGTGGTTGACCTGCTTGCCGAAGGGGAGGTTCACGGCAATTTTGGCGATCTCGCCATCGGCAAAGGGCAGATCTTCGGCATCAAGGCGCCGAATCGCCAGGTCGCCGCCAACGGTTTGCAGGTTTTTGGTCAGCGCCTTGACCGCCTCGCGGCTCTTATCGCCAGCGATCAGCCGATCAAATGGCCCGACCAGCGCCCGCTCCGCGACCAGGGTTCCGGTGCCGGCCATCGGGTCAAGAAACACGTCGTCGGGCTGGGGGTCGGTCAGGCGCACCATTGCGGCGGCGATCACCGGGCGCAGCGCGGCGGGACGGTTGACCTCGCGGCCGCCGTCTGGCCCGCGGTGGCGCATCGTGGCGTCGGAGAGGCGCAGCGCAACCACCAGCTCGCTGGCGAACAGGGTTACCCAGACCTCAACATCGGCATCTTCTTCGACCAGCCGCCAGCGCCCAGGCCAGCCCGAGCGCATGGCGTCGGCGACGGCCTCGCCAATCGCTTTGCGCGGGTACTCCTGGCGGCCAGTCGCCCGGGTAATCACGCGAAAATTGGTGATTTTCGGCAGGCGATTGCCCGACGCCGTGTAGGTGTGCAGCGCCGAGGCCACCATTGAGCTCTGCTTGACGGTGGCGTGAATCTGCTTCAGGCCGTTGGCCGTCGGGGCGATGTTAAACGCCCGCACCGCCAGGACAAACACATCCTCAACCGTGCGCAGATCGAACAGCTCTTTGGCGGGGCTGGCCGTCTGCAGCAGGGTGACGTCATCTTTCTGCGGCACGTGGCGCTGGGCCAGGGCCACGGGCTTGCGCAGCGCCGTGCTCATCTCGGACCAGGCCAGGGCGCCCAGGCCCGGCTGTGTCTGAACCACATACACCGGCCTGGTCGCATCGCCAACTGGCGGGCGGGCCGGCGCGGGCCGCCTGGGGCCGCCCGGACGGGGTCCAGGGCCGCCGGTGCGCTGGGTCGGGCGCGAGCCACGCAGGGCCGATGTGTGGACT
>DAOTUS010000404.1:0-2673 GCA_034437415.1 Herpetosiphonaceae bacterium | reverse complement strand
CCCCGGTCGCGGCCGCCCCAGCGCCGGCCCGCGCCAGCAGTGGCGGTGGCGCCACCACCCGGCCAGCCGGGCGAACCGCCGCCCCGGCCGCGCCAGCGCCCCGTCCCGCCGCCCGCAAGCCGGTCGCCGACGAAGACGATCTGCCGTTCTAGATCGTTCGGCGGCTCAAAGCCCTCCCCGGCACCGCGAAGCTCACCAGAGCTTCGCGGTGCTGTTTTAGGCCGCCGATCCAGCCAATCTGCCCGATCCGCCCAGCCAGGGGCTGCTTAAATCTTTGTTCTCCGCCGCCTGTTCTGGTATGATTGCGCCAATTTTGTAGTTGGAAATAACGCTATGACCCATAAACCCCTCAACCTGATTTTGTTTGGCCCGCCCGGCGCCGGTAAATCCACCCAGGCCGCCTACCTGGACAAACTCGCCACCTTCGAGTCAATCTCGACCGGCCAGCGGCTCCGCGCCACCGTCGAAGCTGGCACGCCCCTTGGGCAGGAGGTTGCCGCCGTGATGGCCGCTGGCAAGCTGATCGATGACGATCTGATGAATAAGCTCCTGTGTGAGTGGCTGCTGGCGGTGCCAGCCGATGAAGGCGTGCTGCTCGATGGCTACCCGCGCACCGTCGAGCAGGCGATCAAGCTGGATAGCGTGATGGCCGAGGTTGGTCGGCCGCTGGCGGTCGTGATTGCGCTCTCGCTCTCGGACGAAGCGGCCGTCCACCGCCTGAGCGGCCGCCGCATCTGCCGCATCCCCGGCCAGCCCGACGCGATTGTTCATATTGATGATACGGCGGCGCTGGAGCGCTGTGTCGCTGATGGCGGCACCCTGTTTGAGCGCGAGGACGATCAGCCGGCCACCATTGTCCGGCGGCTGGCCGAGTACAACGCCAAAACCGAGCCGCTCCTGCAGTTCTATGGCGAGCGCGACCTGCTGGTGCTGATCGATGCCGATGGCTCGCCCGCCGAGGTTGCCACCGCCATCGAGGCAGCCCTCGAGGAGCGCGCCTACATCTGAATCGTGCAGCCGCCGGAGCTGGCGATTACGCGCAGCGGCTGGCGCAGGCTGGCATCAGAAAGTGCACTCAGTTGGTGGCAAAAATTGTGCTACACTACCTAAAGCGCACCGAATGTGCGAATACTAAGGAGGACATAATGGCAAAGCCGTTAGCAGTTACGGATCAAGATTTCGAAGAAAAAGTTCTAAAATCAGATACACCGGTTATGGTTGATTTTTGGGCACCCTGGTGCGGCCCCTGCCGCTCGGTGGCGCCAATTCTCGATGAACTGGCCGGCGAATACGAGGGCAAAGTCACCATCGCCAAGGTCAACACCGACGAGCACACCCAGAACGCGATGAAATATGGCGTTCAGGGCATCCCAACCCTGATTTTCTTCCGCGATGGCGTGGAAGTCGATCGGATCGTCGGCGCCGGACCGAAGTCGCTGTACAAAAATAAACTCGACGAAATTGTCGCCCCCCCGGCGACGGTCTAGGCCGAGCAGACCATCGGCGCTCCTGGTGTTTGCCAGGAGCGCCTTTTTTGTCGGTTGTACTGTGTGGCCCAATCAGGAGCGATCAGCATGGATAAACAACGCCGTTTGAACCGCCTTGGCGCATGGTTCTACACCCGTTTTCCCGCCGCTGGCCGTCGCTGGGCGCAAAAATTTCAGCCGGCCCCAACCGCGGCGACGATTCCCTGGACGCCGCTGCGCACGCCGCTGGCGCAGACCAAATTTGCTCTGCTGACCACCGGCGGCCCGCATCTGCGCAGCGATCAGCCGTTTGATATGGCCGATCCCCACGGCGACCCCAGCTATCGCGCCATTCCGGCCAGTGCCCAGCTCAGCGATATCACGATCACCCACGACTACTACAACCACGCCGATGCCGACCGCGACCTGAATATCATTCTGCCGCTGACCCGCTTTCAGGAGCTGGCCGAGCAGGGGCGGATTGGCGGAGTTGGCACGGCCTATGGATTTATGGGGCACATCACCGACGAGCACGTCGCAACCCTGGTCAGCCAGACGGCGCCAGCGGTGGCCCGTAGCCTGCGCGCCGAGGGGGTTACCGCCGCCCTGCTCACCCCCGCCTGAGGGATCTGCAATCAGTCCGTGGGACTGATCGCGCGAGCCCTCGAACAGGAGGGCATCAGCACCGTCACGGTGTTCCTGCTCCACGAAATCGCGGAGCAAATTGGCATTCCCCGTGGCCTCAGCGTCCGCTGGCCGTTTGGCCACCCGCTCGGTGAGCCAGATAACCTCGCCCAGCAGCAGACGATGATCCGCCACGCCCTCGACCTGCTCGAGACCGCCACGGCGCCGGGCACGCTGATTGCGCTGCCCTACCGCTGGCGCCGCGAGACCTGGAAAGCCGCTGGCTGAGCTGCTTGAAGCCAGCCAGTCGAAACCCATTGAACGATCTATGAACCACGATCTCGCATCCAGCCAGCTGCGCGTGCTCACAATCCTCAGCCGAATCAAGCACCCGATCGGCTATTTTGGGATTGTGGCGCGGCTTGAGCTGCGCAAGCGCGTGCTCCACGAGCATCTCGCCACCGTGCTGGAGGCGCTTACCGCCTGCGGCCTGGTCGAACACACCCCGGCGCCCGGCTACCGCTTTGGAACCTACGCCATCAGCGCGGCGGGAACGGCGTGGCTGAGCCAGGAGCACGAAGAT
>DAOTUS010000403.1:0-7407 GCA_034437415.1 Herpetosiphonaceae bacterium | reverse complement strand
CTCGACATCCTCGTGAATTGGGGGCATATCTTTGCGCATGGCAGACCTCTATCCTTCACATATGACCGCTGTGAAGGATACCTGAGAAGCGCCTACTATGCAATGCTGAATGGTATTAGATTAGGCCCATGGACACCATGTATGGCGTTCGCACCGACCTGCGCGATGACCGGGAAACCCAAAAAGCGCACGTATTCGCGGGAGGGACGCCATATATGGCGTCCCTCCACTCGTTATCCACCAAGCGTCCATCTTCATCCAAAATCCTGCGCCTTTGCCGTGTAATCTAACATTGTCAAATTACATAAGATCGATATCAGCCTGGAAATACTAAAAAATTCGTTATTGACAAATCATATGCTTTGTGAATATACTTGCGTCGAGTAAACGTGGTCCGTCAGGCAATCTTCGCCGATGTTACCAGAATGTTTACAGCGGGTGAAAATGGAATCTCAGCCGCTTTTATGAGGAGGTACAAGTTTATGACAGGTCGTGTTCTTTCTACCCCAGAAGCTCTGGCAACAATTACAAAGCTGCAGGGCGCTGTTGACAATGAGTTGTTGACCCAGATCAACGCCATCATTGGCATGTGCGAAAAACTGAGCGATCAGAACGTCTGGGACGGCCAGCTCGCCGGTGAGTTCCGCAATGTCGCGCCGAAGGTCAAAGCAGCGCTCAAAAACGCGCACACGGAGCTGTCTGAGCTGCAAAAGAATATCAGCAAGATCAACCAGAACATTATGAGCGCAGGCGGCAACGCTTAATTTCGCGCCCAGGTTTATCTTTAATCAGCCCAACACCCGCTGTTGGGCTGATTCTTTTTTAGCTCCCCCAGCAGCCCCCTGGCCCTCCGGCGGCCAACCCCACAGATCTGCGGTTTTTACAGAGCGTTCTCCAAACAAGTTCTAAACATTGGCCTGGTAGTCTCGATCCAACCCGAAGCGGTATTTGTCTGGACAACGGCTATCCGCTGTGCCCGCTGTGCCCGATCGGTTTGGGGCATGCCGCCGGTCGCGGGCGGGTACGGAGACCCACCCGTACAGCCGATTCGATTCAGTAAACAGAGCTTGATTGTGCGCTAGGGATTAGGGGCGGGGAATGGGGGCATGCCGCAGCGATAAGCAGTCTCCAAAGTGCCCATCAATCTAAACAACTTCTAGACATCCGCTCGCTAGACTAGGTTATCGAGCTTGTTCGCTGGAGATCGCCATGATCGAGACAATCCAAACCCGCACTATCCACCGCACCTGGCTGCCAGCGCGTACTCCGTCCGCCGGGGTGGCGGCGCCGCTGAGCCAGGCGCTGCGGCCGTTTGCCCCGATCAGCCTGGCCAGCATGGATGCGGTGGCACTGCTGAACCGGATAGACCGCTTCGCGGGGAATGTTGAGGTGTTTGAAGCTGAACTCGCCGCCGAAAAAACCGTGCGCGGCGGCAAAGCGGGCTATCGCTGGCCGATAGGCCTGGTACACCACGATCGAGTGGTCGTCAAACTGGGCCAGAATATGCCGACCATGGGTTGGCCAGCGCTGAACTTGATCGAGGTAGGGTTCGATCATAAGCGTCATCATGTGCCTCCACAACATTGTGCTGCTGCCTGGGTATCCTTGCGCAGATATGCGTATTCCTCGGCCTACTCGGGGAATAACATAAGAAATCGTCACAGTAGCGCCATGATTGTCTCTGTCTTGCAGATCTAAAAATACGCGACAACTAAACCAAAAGCCGCTCGACTCTTGCGCACAAGAATCGAGCGGCTTTTGGCATCCGCTATCACAACGCAAATATTTTTCCATTTTTTCGCACCTAAGTAAAAGAGCGATCTTGAGACGTTTGGATCCCGTACCCACACGCATCAGTTTTAGGAGGAACCCGTATGGCTGGCAAAGTTCTATCGACCACAGAGGCAATGACGGCGATCGAGAAGCTGAAGAACCTGATCAATGGCGACCTGCTAACCAGCATCAACGCACTCAACCAGCAGGGCCAAATCCTCTCAGAGCCGAACAACTGGGATGGCCCCCTGGCCGAGCAATTTCGCGATGGCTGGACGGACACGCACCAGCACCTGATCAAGATGAAGACCGCCTTGGAGGAGCTTCAGGGCAACGTTGACACAATCAATAAAAACATTCGCGAGGCCGGCGGTTTCTAGGAATTGCCGAGTACGCACGAGTGCATGAAGATGCAGAGCAGCTATAGCCCAGAGGGCGGGTTACAACAGCCCGTCCTCTGGGCCACCACAGGGAGAATCTCTCATGAATAATACCCAGGGTTGGCTCACATTGAGTCACGAAGAAGTCCTGAGCGCTCTTGGCATCTTGCGCCTCCCACTGCCGCTCGGGCTTGGAGAAAACCCCACTGCGGGCTACACCGAGGAGACGCTCAACATTGCGATGACGGTCGCTCTAGGGAGCCTGATGGCCCATGACCTTGCGGACCGCCAGGGCGAGGATTTCGTTCTTGCAGCCGACATCAACGCCCATCTGATAGTGGCGGTGCTGGCGGAAAGCTGTCTGCTCGTCAATGGTGATGCGCACGGCATGAGCAGCACCGCTTACTACTATATCAATGATGGGAGCGTGCTGGGCCATACCTCGCCCAAGGAGCGCGTCCATCGTTTCGAGTTCAAGGCCGGTATTGCCGCAGCCATCGATGAATCGTTGCAGGAAATTATCCCCTATGCCGGTGTTCAGTCAGGATTCGCCTTTGAAATCGATCCTATGGCCCTGAGCATTGCGGTCGAGGCGCTCACCGCCGGCCAATCACTCTCCGCAAGCAGCATCATGCGCCAGGTTGGCGTGGACCAACCTACCATCGCGGCCTTCATCGGCTCGTTAGGGCTGAAGCCGGTCCGTTACGCCTTTATGGCGATCAGCGGCCTGCGCACCCCTGAGCCGACAATGCACAGTTTAGTTGTGATTCAGGGTGTTGAGGCGACCTGGTGTGCCCGCTCCCTGCAATCTCCGGCTGGTGAAATGTTGAGCGTCACTGTCGTCAGCCGCGATGAGCTGGCCTTGCAGCTGGCCGAGCTAACTCAGGAGCTGGTCGCGTAGTGAACGTCGGCGCGAACCGAGTCGGTTAGATTTAGCTTAAAGAATTAGGTGAGCGAGCATATGCCATCTTCAGTGATATCAGCCAATCCCCAGGCTCTGTTTGAATATTCGCTTCAGACAATGGCAACGAATGAGCAGCTCAGGGTCGAGGCAAGCCACCTAACCCATAAGATTGAGGTATTCGTCCAGCGTTGCTCTGAATATCGCATCGGGATTGATGTCCAGCTTGCTCACGCGCTGCAGGCTCACACCCACCGCGCCCAGGCAACCGATCAATGGGTAGGAGAAGTCGGGCGGAATTTTGAACGTGCCGGTGCGGAAGGCAGTCTGAACTCATGGGTCTGGGCAGCGGCACAGCAGCCTGGAGCCGCTGCGTTGGGGCTGGTAGCCGCCGCAAAAGCCGGGGCGCAGTGGCTGGGCCACGCACCAGGGCACGCCGCCTGGCGCTCGGCCCAGCCGGTTGTCAACACCGCGCTGCCCCGCACGATCCAGCTGGTGGCCCAACGCACAGTCGAACGGCTGGCCGTCGTTCAGACCCGTACCGCGCGGCTAATCGCCGACTGGCTGCAGAATACGGTGGCCAGCGCCCGCCGCTGGATTGCCAGAGTGACCGACCCCGTCCACAGCCCATGGCAGCGACTCCGTTCGTTGGCCGGCTGGGTGGCAGCTGCGCTGGGCCGCGGACTCGCGTGGAATCCTGGCGCGAATTCAGAGCGGGCCGGGTTTCAAGCGCGCACCGCTGGAGCCAGCCAGTGGGTCTGCTCGGCTTCCCCGCCGTCGCTGAGCCAGCAGGTCGCCCAGAAAGCCAGCCAGCTACGCACGCTAGCCGCCCGTCCAGCCGGGATCGTGCGCAATGGAATCGCCAGCGCGGTCAACTTCATTCAGAGCGCTGGTGGTTGGATTCGGCTCGGAGCAGGAGGGCGGATATGCCACGCTGCCCGCTAATCCGGCCGGCCTTAGCCGCCTGAGCGAAAGCCTCGGCGGACGGTTCATTCCGTTCGGCACGGCCGACCTCGGCGATAGCTCATTCGAGGCCGTCCAGATCGAGCTTGGCACGACGTTTGATCGCCTTGTCGAGCGCAGAGTTCTTCACGAGTTGCGGATCACCAGCCCCGATTTAGCGCTCGGCGCCCACACCGTCACCATTGCCTTCGGCGGCGCCACCGCTGATGCCTCGTTCACGCTCGCTAGCCTGCCAACCAGGGTCGCGCTACAGGTCACGCCTGGCGAGAGCGAATGGCAGAAACCAGTTGATCTAGGCCTAGAAGTGCTGCACAGTCAGAGCGAGATCGTCGCCGTCGACTACATTCTGGGCAACCGCCTGATCGGCAGAGCCACCCAGGGACCAGCATTCGCGCTGCAGTTCGATCCGTATGCCGCCGGCAATGAGGAGCTGTACACCGGCTCGCTAACCCACACATTGAAGGCCGCCGCGCTTGATGCCAGCGGTGTGACAACCTTCAGCCCGTCCAGGAGCATCAGCATCAAGCCGCCCACATCAGGCGGCGGCGGGGTTCCTTGGAGCTATCTCTTGATCGGGCTTGGAGTTGTGTTGGTGCTTGGCGGCGGTGCTGGTCTCAGATTCTATCTGCGCAATCGGCGGCCTAAACCCAGCATCTCTGGCACCGGCCCCAAGAATGGTATCAACGATTGGTCAACCGGAGCCGTCTTGCCCGAGAACACCGGGCCTTTGCCAGGCACCCTTGGAGGAAAAGATCGAACCGGCCCGCTGCCCGGTACGGTATCCACTCCCTATGCCAGCGTAACCAGGCTGGCGGTTGTCATCCGCGAGGGGCCGCACGAATACCTTGGCCAGGAGCATGAGATCAAGGAGATGATGCATATCGGCCGCAATACCAACGACAACGAGGGCCTGCGAATCCCAGAGACCTATGTCTCGGAATTGCACATGATCTTGCGCCAGGTCAACTCGACCACTGTGACGATCCATGACAACCAGAGCACCCACGGAACATTCTGGGGAGCTAATAAAATCCGCGTATTCGCTGAGAAGCCGCAGTCGCTGCAGGTGGGCGAGGTGTTTTGGGTAACACCCGACATCAAGCTCGAACTGATTAAAGCCAGGAATAACTAGCCGTGAAATACAATCTCGAACCCTGGATGCCCCAGCTTGGGCCGGGAGACTCCATCGGCAATTATCAAATTGTGGAACTGTTACAGGTCGGAGGGCTGGGCTGCGTCTATATTGTCCGGCCGAAAGATCTGCAAAATGCCCCCTTGTGGCGGCTCCGCGCTTGGCTACGCTGGTACGGCTTGTCGGAGACCCTGGTGCGCAGGCACGAGCTGGGGGCGCTGAAAATCGCCGGCCCCGGCCACGAGGCCAATCTGTTCGATGAACAGCGCTATATGACCAGATTCCACCATGCGCACCTGGTGCAAGCCTACCAACGCTCCACCGAGCGCTCGATATCGCTCCTTCGCTCCAAGGAGGATCGGCCGGTTCAAACCATCAGCCTGCCGGATCAGAGCGGCGCAAACCGGGTGTATATGTATATTGTCATGCGGATGGAATCTGGTGGTACGCTCGACCGGCTGCTGCGCCAGAGCCTGCGCCCATGGTCCACAACTGGCCATCCGCTCAAGCCGAAGCAGGCGGTGGTGATTGCCCGCCAGCTGGCCCAGGCGCTCGACTATCTGCACACTCAACAGCAGGTGGTTCACCAGGACATCACGCCGAAAAATATCGTCTTCCGGCAGCGCCTCTCGCAATGGCGCTGGAGCAAAGTTCATGCCGTATTGATCGACATCGGCATTCTTGAGTCGCTCGACCATACCATCAGACTGCGCCCCCAAACGTTCGGCACAAAGTTCTTTGTGGCGCCGGAATGCTTGAAGCACGCTGCGCCAAGCGTAGCCAGCGATATTTACAGCCTCGGCATGGTGTTGTACGTCATGCTTATGGGTAAACATAAAGGCAACTACGCCGACAACACCTCCACCAAGGAGTGGACCGCGCCTCGTCAGCTGCCCGCCAGTATCCCACCCAGGCTTACAGAGTTAGTGCAGCGCTGCATCGAGCCAAATCCTGAACAGCGCCGCGCGTATTTTCCTTCCATGCGGCAGGTTGTTAAGCAACTTGAGGCAATCGAGGCCGAGCTTGGTGGCAAGCACTATCTGCGGCTGCCCTGGCCTTGGAAATCCAAGCTGGCTGCGCTGCTCAGCTCGCTGGTCGCCTTCGGTCTGGCCTGGGCGCTCTACACGCCGGTTTCGCCGCCGCAAAACGGTCGCACTATCCCAACAATTACAGTGCTTCCGGCAGCGCAGGCGCCGACCGTAGCGCCGACGCTGGTGCGCCCTACGCCGCCTGCGCTGCCGACGTCAACCCGCCTACCACGCCCAGACCTCACGCCGAGCCTTACGGTCGAACCTTAGGAAGTGTGGATTCTATGACACAAACGCAACCTGGACCCCAGCGGCGACGTCGTCGCAGTACCAAGCTCGATTTCGGCCACCGCAGCGATCCCGGCGCAGGTCCGACGCTCAATGAGGATAACTCCGATGTTCGCCACACTTCGTATGGGTTTATGGCGCTGCTCGCCGATGGCATGGGCGGCGGCGAGGATGGCCGCACCTCCAGCCTGATTACGATCACCAAAGCCGCCGAAAGTTTGCTGAGGGTGGATTTCAAGGGAATCGAGGAAAAATTCTTTGATCTCTATAACTCGACCAGCGATCTGATCCAGCTAACCTATGAAAAAAAGCAGACCTACTGTGGCTCCACATTAATCTGTTTTCTGGTTGAGCGGCTTGATGGGCACGACCAGGGCGTTGTCCTCCATATCGCCAACGCAGGCGACAGCCGGGTCTATCGACTGAATGAGCACGGCGAGCTGCAGCAGCTTACCATTGATCACAACTACTTCGAGCAGCTGCGCCAGGCCGGGGTCTCGCCAGAGGGATATCCCGAGCCAAGCAAGCTGCCAAAGCTGACCCACTGGATCGGGGCGAAAATATCGTTCGATCGCACAGTTCCGCGCTTTTATCAGCGCGAAATCCTGGGGCCAGATCAGGTCTATCTCTTGTGCAGCGATGGGTTGAGCGACTTCGTTCCTCAACAAGAAATTCGCGATATTTTACGGCGCCATTCACCGAAACAGGCCGCCGATAAATTGATTAAGGCCGCCAAACGGCAGCAGGCCCAATCGCAGGGGCGCGGCGATAATATCACGGTGATCGTGTTTGGCAGCAAGCTCCGCTCCCGTCTGATCCCACTGATCGCCCTTGTTTGTGCGATTGTGCTCCTCAGCACCGCCCTAGCGGGCGGCTGGCGCTTTGCGATGGCGCAAACTTCAGCGCTCGTGCCTTCAGCTGAAGCCCATCCAACGATCACCC
>DAOTUS010000402.1:0-6778 GCA_034437415.1 Herpetosiphonaceae bacterium | reverse complement strand
ATTCGGCGCAGCCAATCAGCATGGCGGCCAGCCCGATGCCGAGCATCAATTTGCGATACATTGGAGCCTCCAGAAACTCTGCTATCATCAAAATGTACCAGAAATTTGCTGGAAAGGCTTGCTATGCTCGATGTCCGGCATCTCACCTACACCACTGCCGACGGCAGCGCCTTGCTCAAGGATATTTCGTTTCAGGTTGCGCCGCAGACCATTGTTACCCTGATGGGGCCGAGCGGCAGCGGCAAATCGACCCTGCTGCGCTCGCTCAATCGCCTGAACGAGCCAGCGCCGGGCAGTGTCTGGCTGAAGGAGCGGGATATCACCACGATTCCAGTGGTGGAGCTGCGCCGCGAGGTGGGGATGGTGTTTCAGAGCGCGGCGCTGTTCGATGGCAGCGTCGCCGATAATCTGCGCTACGGCCCGGCCCTGCTGAAACAGCGCCTGAGCGACGCCGAGTGTGTGGCCCTGCTGGCCCAGGTTGGCCTGGCCGCCGATCTGCTGGAGCGCAACAGCGGCATGCTCTCGGGCGGGCAGGCCCAGCGGGTGGCGTTCGCCCGCGCCCTGGCCAACCAGCCGAGCGTGCTGCTGCTCGACGAGCCAACCTCGGCGCTCGACCCGGCCGCAACCCTGATGATCGAGCAGCTGGTGCGCGACCTGCGCACGCGCCTGGGCCTGACCTTTGTCTGGGTGACGCATAACGTCGAGCAGGCCCGCCGGGTCAGCGACCAGACCGTGCTGCTGGTCAATGGCGTGGTGGCCGACTGGGGCGAGACAAAGCATCTGCTCGATGAAGTTCACCACGATCTCGTCCAGCGCTTTGCCCTGGGCGAAGACGTGACAGGGCTGCCAGTGCAGCCAGGAGGCCCGCATGCCAACCTTGAGCGGTCTTGATGCGCTGCCACGGGTGCTGGCGGCGCTGGTGCTGGTCATCGTCGCCGCCGGGATCGCCTGGTGGCAGAAGGTCGATCTGGAGCGCGATATCGGCGTCGCCACGGTGCGCGCATTTGTCCAGCTGATCGCGATCGGCTATATCCTGGAGGCCGTTTTTGACACCACCAACCCGCTGTTTATCGTGCTGATTCTGGTGGTGATGACGACAATTGCCGGGTACACCGCCGGGCAGCGCGGGGCGGGCGTGCCAAATGCGCGGCTAGTCGCCTGGGCGGCGATCGCGGCGGCGACGCTGGTCACGCTGGGGCTGCTGGTGGCGCTGCGCGTGTTTCGCTTCGAGGCCCGCCTGATCATCCCAATCGGCGGGATGGTGATCGGCAACGCGATGACGACCTGCGGCCTGGTGCTGGCCCGGCTGCGCGAAGAGATTAAAAACACCCGCACCCAGATCGAGGCCGCGCTGGCGCTGGGCGCGACTCCCCGGCAGTCGGTGGCGGTGCAGCTCCGGCAGGTGCTGAAAAGCGGCCTGCTGCCCGTGATCGACAGCACCAAAATCGTCGGCATCATTCAGCTGCCGGGCACAATGACCGGGATGATCCTGGGCGGTGCCACGCCGTTGGCCGCCGTGCAGACCCAGGTGATTGTGCTGTATATGCTGCTCGGGGCGGCGGCCTTCAGCGCGCTGGCGACGGCCCTATTCGGCTACCGCGGCTTCTTCAGCGCCGCCTATCAGGTCCAAAATATCCCGCAGTAGCCAGTAGCTAGCAGCTAGTAGCTAGTGATTAGTGATCAGGGATTAGCCCCAATACCGTTCAAATAAGGAAATTCGTGGGCATTTTCCCCTCTCCCGCGCACGGGGCGGGTGCCCTTTGGGCAGCGGTGGCGCAACGCACCGGGGTGAGGGCTAACCCGCGTCTGGAAGCGCTTATTTAAACGGTATTGGGATTAGCCCTTTCCAATGCGCAGCTAGCGGCAACTAGCTACTAGCTGCCAGCAACAGGAGCACGCCATGTCCGACCTGCAATACCTGGAGATCGCCACCGATCGCCTGCTGCTGAAGGTGCTTGATGGCACCTTCGCCCCCACCGTGCTGGACTACTTCACCCGCAACGCCGAGTTTCGCCGCCCGTGGTCGCCGGAGACCGATGCAGCGTTCCTGAGCCTTGAGTCACAGCACCTGCGGCTGGAGGGCGACTGGGCCAGCATCGGGCGCGGGCACATGCTCAAGCTGTGGCTGTTCGACTACAACGACGTTCGCCTAAGCCGCGTGATTGGCTTCGTCTCGCTCTCCAACATCGTGCGCGGCGCGTTTCTCTCCTGCCACCTGGGCTACGAGATCGATGGCGTCGTGAGCAGCCGGGGCCTGATGACCGAGGCGCTCCAGGCGCTGATTACGGTCGCCTTTGAGACCCTGCGCCTGCACCGGATCGAGGCCAACATCATCCCGCGCAACGCCCGCTCGATCCGCGTGGTCGAGAAGCTGGGCTTCAGCTACGAGGGTCTCTCGCCCAAATACCTCAAGATCAACGGCGTGTGGGAGGACCACGGGCACTACGCGCTGCTGAACGCGGCGCTGGAGGACGAGTAGGCGGCTGCCTGGATTTGCGCATTCGTAGCGGTACCCTATAATGATGACCTGGAGCAAGCACATAAACAGCGTCACCTGAGAAAGGAAACCCCAATCGTGTGGAGTATTATTCAAATCGTCGTGCTACTGACCTTCCTTGAGGGCATCCTTTCGATCGATAATGCGGCGGTGCTTGGCGCGATGGTCGCCCACCTGCCGCGCGACAAGGCGATCCCGTGGCCGAAATGGCTGCACCTTATTGCAAGCAGCGGCAATCGCCTTTTGGGGTCGCAGCAGGCGGCGGCGCTTAAAGTTGGCCTGCTCGGCGCCTATGTCGGCCGTGGCCTGATGCTGGGGCTGGCCTTTGTGATCACCGAAAATGAATGGATCCTCGTCCTGGGCGCCGGCTACCTGTTCTGGCTGGGGGTGAGCCACTTTGCCGGAATGTACCACAAAGAGCAGGCCGAGAAAGACGCGGTTGATCGGGTCAGGAAAACCGGCTTCTGGCAGACGGTGCTGATCATCGAGCTGATCGACTTGGCGTTTAGCCTGGATAACGTGGTGGTGGCGGTGCAGCTCGATCCCCAGCGGCGCTTCTGGGTGATTGCGCTGGGGGTTGGGATTGGGATTCTGGTCATGCGTTTTGCCGCCAGCATCTTCACCCGCCTGATCGAGTGGGAGCCAAATCTGGAGCACGCCGCCTTCGCCCTGTTGCTGGCGATTGGCACCGAGACGCTGCTCAAGGCATTCATCGGCATTGAGACGCCCCACTGGATGAAGTTTGTCATCTCAATGGGCGTGCTGCTGCTGACCATCGGCATGTCTAAGCTGCCGGCGCTGCGGCCGGCCAAGCAGCTCTTACGTCTGGGCCTGCCGCTGGCGGCCGGGATTACCTCAGTGATCAATGTTATTTTATTCCCGGTGCGCTGGCTGTTTGGCCTGCTGATCGCGCCATTTCGCACCCGCGTCGAGGCCAAAATCCACGGCGAGGATTGATTGTTGGTTTATCTGTGTAGCTAGGAGGCGTATGTTAAGCACCTTGATGTTTATTGTTGGCATTGTTGCGCTGGTCTGGTTTGGCTGGAGTGCGCTGGCGCTGTTGCGCGGGGCCAGCCAGGGCCGGGCCAGTCTGCTGTGGCAGGTGGGGTTTTGGCAGCTGCTCTCGGCATTTGGGGCGGTTCTGGTGCTGACCAGCGCGGCGCTGTCGGCGCTGTCGATCGTGGGCCTGGTGCTGATCGTGATCAACCCGGTTTTTTGGAAGCTGGGCAACGTCAGCAATCGGCTCAAGTCCCACGGCGTGCGGCTGAACGATGTGCTCTGGTTTCGCTAGTTATCCCTCTCCCCGTCCGCTTCGCGGCCACCTGCCCAGAGGGCACCCGCCCTGACCGCGGGAGAGGGGGAAAGTCTTTACAGTATCTCTAATCCTTCGTGGATCAGATTAAATCTACGCCGACGCCCCCGAGTAGTTGCGCAGGCCGGTGCGCCAGACCCAGCGGGCCAGCAGGAGCAGGCCGAGGGTCAGCACCGCCGCCGCCAGCAGGGTTGCTGGCGCCAGCCGATTGGTCAGCGCCTCGGCCGGGACCGTCACGGCGAAGGCGACCGGCACGAGAAAGGTCAGGCCGTTGCGCAGCCAGCCTGGGTAGATTTCCACCGGCCAGCGGCCGGCCTGGTAGACGCCCTGGAACAGCTCGATCACGTTTTCCATCCGCACCACCCAGAACGCGCCGGTGGTCAGAATCAGCCAGAAGCTGTAGATCATCAGCACGCCCAGCAGGAGCGCCGTCAAAAACCCCAGCACCTGCCAGATCCCCAGCGTGGACTTGAGCTGCACCACCGCCACGGTCAGCACAACGAAGCCCATAATAATATCGACGACCTGCCAGATCCGCACCTCGCGGATGCTCACGATGAACTGTGAGTCGGCGGGCTTGGTCAGGGCGTAGTCCAGGGTTCCGGCCTGCACATCGCCCATCAGGCGCTGCATATTCGGCTGGATGATGGTCTGAATCACGCCGCCCATCAGAATATGCACGCCCATTACCGCCAGCAGCTCGGGCCGGCTCCAGCCGCTCAGCTCGCTGGTGTGGCTGAACACCAGGGCCAGGCCGACTAGCCCGGTGCCCAGGGCCAAGCCGGACTGAAAGAGCTGGAGGAAAAAGTTAACGCGATACTGCAGTTCGTTCATCACGCCAACCCGTAGATAGACCCAGATAAGCTTGAGATAGGTCATTGTTAGCCCCCCACTGAGGCAAAGCGCCGCACGCTGGCCCGCCAGAAGATCGCCACCAGCAGCGCGCCAATCGTGATCCAGAACAGCTGCGCCCCCAGGCCGACCAGCACCTGGGTGGGCGTGAGGCGGCCGAGCAGCACCTCGATCGGGAAGCCAAACGCCCACTGGAACGGCAGGAAATTGGCGATCTGGCGGGCCCAGTCGGGGAGCAGCGCCAGCGGCACCAGCCGCCCGGAGAGCAGCAGCTCCAGCGTGAAGTACAGCTCAAAGATCGCGCTGATCCGCGTGGTCCAGAAGGTGATTAGGCCGAGCAGCCAGAGCAGGAAAAAGCGCACGAGAAAGCCGCCCCACAGCGCAAAAAAGAAGGCCACGGCATCGAACAGCGTGGTGTTGAGGGTTGGCTGGAAGATCAGGGTCAGGGCGGCGGCGATTGGCAGCCACATGGCGATGGCGACCACTTTCCAGCCGGCGAAGTACGAAAGATCGTTGTGGATCGGGTGCATCGGGCGCAGCAGCTGCCCCGAAAGCTCGCCGCCCTTGATCCGCTGCTCCCAGGCGAACGGCGTCAGCACAATATTCATATTGCGCACCAGCGTCCAGACAATGTAGTAGGCCGCGAAGTCGCCGCCGGTGAAGCCGGCCACGCTGCCGCCCTGGGTGCTGGCTACCGTCGACCAGACCACCAGATAGACAATCGGCTCGGCGATCATGCCGATCATGTAGAACAGGTTGGCCACGCGATACTGAAACTGGATCACGATCGCGATCTTCATATTGGCCAGATAGAAGGCTGCTAGCGATCTCATGCGGCACGCTCCTGGGCAAACACCAGCTCAATCACATCATCAATCGGCGGATCCTCGACGGTCAGGTCGGCCACCGGGAGGTCGGCCAGCAGGCGGGCGGTGATCCGCGGCGTATCGGCCTTGGCGACCCGCAGCGACACCCGCGGGCCGTCGCGCTCGACCACCTCGCCGTAGGCCTCCAGATCCACCGAGGGATCCTCCAGCGTGACCACGATGGTTTTGTAGGCGGCAAAGCGCTCGACCAGGGCGCTGAGCTCGCCGTCGAACAGCAGCTGGCCGTGGTGGATGACGACCACGCGCTTGCAGAGCGCCTCAACATCGGCCATGTAGTGGCTGGTCAGCAGCACGGTGGCGTCGTAGCGCCGATTGTACTCGCCGATGAACGTCCGAATCCGGCGCTGCATCGTCACGTCCAGGCCGATGGTCGGCTCGTCGAGAAACAGCACCTGCGGTCGGTGAAGCAGCGCGGCGCAGATCTCGACCTTCATCCGCTCGCCCAGCGAGAGATTGCGCACCGGCTTGTGGACCAGCGCCTGCAGATCCATCAGCTCGATAAAATCGTCACGGGTGCGGCGATACTGGGCCTCGGGAATGTTGTAGATCGCCCGGTTCAGCTCGAACGAGTCGATCGCCGGAATGTCCCAGACCAGCTGGTTGCGGTTGCCCATCACCAGCGTGATCTGGCGCAGAAACTCCTTCTGGCGCTGCGAGGGCGTGTAGCCAAGCACGCTGAGTTCGCCGGAGGTCGGGTAGAGCAGGCCCGCCAGCATCTTGAGGGTGGTGGTCTTGCCGGCGCCGTTGGGGCCGAGAAAGCCGATCACCTCGCCGGGCTGGACCTGGAACGAGATGCCGTCGACGGCGTTGACCGTGCGAGTCTTGCGCCGCACCAGGCTCTTGATCGCCGAGCGCAGCCCGGCCTCGCGCTCGGGCACCACAAAGGTTTTCCGCAGATCGGCCACATGGATGGCCGGTTTGGATTGCGACACAGAGCCTCCTCAGGCTTAAAAAATCACCAGGCACGACTAGGAATTGTGCGGCTGGGTGGAGTATACCAAGTCGAACCATGCCCTCACAGATCCTCGAGACTGCTATCTGCATTCGAGCCGCTCACCATTGACCCCAATAATCGTCTTCATCGCTGGGTATCCTTATCTACTTTCTATCGGAGCAATACCCTCGCCAATTTCCCATTCATCACGTCAACGACGTGAGCGTCGTGTCACCGTGATAGCAATGGCTCGGCGAAATTAAAAGTCGATCTGGATTTTGCTGAGGCAATTTCAA
>DAOTUS010000401.1:0-6374 GCA_034437415.1 Herpetosiphonaceae bacterium | reverse complement strand
CCCTAAACCGTGCCGAGCCGTTCCACTGGAACGGCTCGGCACGGTTTAGGGCGGGCTGGTTTTTAGTTGACCAGCAGCGGAATAACGGCCTGGGTCGGCTTGGGCGCCACCGCCGCCAGAAAGGCCCCAAAGCTGGCCGGGCTGACTGCGCCGCCGGTCGCCAGCGTAATCAGAATGGTGCCGCCCCCAATCCCCGCCAGCCCGCCGCCGCCAGTCATCACCACCGCATCGGTCCAGTCGTCGCCCACAATCCAGGTCATGGTGACGCCAACGATCCCGCCAGTGCAGAGATGCAGCGTGATCCACTGGCTGAGCGGAAAGACCAGCGCCAGGAAGAAGCCCATCAGCGCCAGAAAAGCCCAGCCGCCCAGCATCATTCCCAGGTTGAGCGGCGGCTGGCGGGTGCCTTTGAGCAACGCGCCGTTGACGTCGCGGCCAATCGAGACGGCCAGCTTGAGGCGCTGCGGCTTGCCAGCGCCAACATCGGCCTCCAGCACCAGGGTTCCCGCCTGAAAACGGCTCGGAATCTGATCAACATTCAGCGCCAGATTAAACAGTTCAGGCGAATCAGGCAGCACCGTCAGCTGCTGCGGCCCGACCTGGAGCCACATCGGCGCGCTGACGACCTTGATTTGCGCCACCCCGCCGTGCGCGGTCACGGTCAGCGGGGCGACCGCGCTGGTGTTGCTGGCGGATAGCTCGATGACCTGCTGGCTAAGCCGCACCTCAACTGGCGGCAGGCTCGTAACCAGTCGGCTCAGCAGCAGCTGCAGGGCCAGATCGGCGGTTAATTTCGGGCGAAATTGCTTGAGCCAGACGGAGGCGGCGCGCTGATCGTAGTCCAACAGCCAGCGATCAATCTCGCCACTCTCCAGGGCGTTGACGGCGTAGCGCCACTCGAACCGGGCGGCGGCGACAAACTGCGCGACGGTTCTCGGCTCCACGCCGGAGGGAAACTTCAACCCTGGCTTATTCTCGGGCACGTTGAGGCAGCGCTCGAGCGCGGCCCGCAGCGCCGTCGCGGTTGGGCGGTGGCTGGGCTGCTCGGCCAGCGTCTCTTCGATCACCGCCCGGATCGCTTTGGGGATGCGCACCAGCTGGGGGAATTTCAGCGGGTGCTCACACGGGTCGTCATCGGTGAGCAGGTGGTACAGGGTCGCCCCCAGCGCATAGATATCGCTGGCGGGCTGGCGCAGCCCACGGTACAGCTCTGGCGGGGCATAGCCCGGCGTGCCGAAGCTCTCGCCCGCGCCAGTGACGGCGGCGGCGCCAAAATCAACCAGAAACAGCGAGTTGCTCTCGCTGTCCCGAATCAGGTTGGCGGGCTTGATGTCGCAGTGAATCACCGGCGGCGTGCGCGAGTGCAGATGCTCCAGAATCGAGCAGACCGTGATGCCGTCGTGGAGCACCTGTGGCAGCGAGCGGGCCTGGCCAGGCAGAAACGTGCCATCGGCGAGCTGCTGGCTCAAGCCCTGCTCCAGATCGCGCCCGGCGATGTACTCCATGGCAATGTAGGCGCTGTCGCCCTCCTCGAAGAAGGCATAGACCTGGGGCACCTGAGGGTGGCGCAGCTTGGTGAGGGTCTGGGCCTCGCTGGCAAAGCGGGCGTGATCGGCGGGGCTGCTCCCGAGCAGCGTGCGCTTGAGCACACAGCGGCGGTTGAAGGTGCGGGTATCTTCGGCCAGATAGATCTGTCCCGAGCCGCCAGCGCCAATCACCCGCACGATGCTGTACTGGCCTGCAACCAGCGTGCCAACCGTGAACGCCGCCTCGATTGATGCGCCACACTGGGTGCAGTTCCGCGCCAGCTGGTTGGAGACCGGGGCGCGGCAGGAGGGACAAATGCTGGTAGCCATAACAACCTTTTGCACTAATGGAATGTGTTGGGTATACGTTGGCCGGAGCAGGATTGTTACGATTATACAACCAGAAGCAGTGGGTGAGGAGAGGGCGGCGCGATCGGGCGGTTCGATCGCGCCGGGAGGCAGTTTACACTTCGACGCGGGTGCCGATTTCGATCACCTGCGCTGGCGGCAGGGAGAAAAAGTCGGCGGCGTTGGTGGCGTTGCTCGACATGACCGCAAAGATTTTTTCGCGCCACAGCGCCATGCCCGGCAGCTTGGTGGGGATCACCCGGGTACGGTTGATAAAATAGGTTGTTTTGTTGGGATCGAACGGCACTCCCGGGATCTTAAGCGTACGAATGGCTTTATGGATATTCGGTCGATCCATGAAGCCATAGGCCACGCTCAGGGTATACATTCCGTGGTCAATTGAGCTAAGGGCCATGCGCTCGCTGCGCGGCACATGCGGCACCGAGCGGCTTTGCACCGTGACCAGCAGGACGTGTTCATGGAGCACCTTGTTGTGATGAATATTGGCCAGCAAGGCCTCGGGTGCGCCATCCGGGCGGGCGCTGAGAAAGATGGCGAAGCCAGGCACGCGCACCGGCGGCTTGGCGTGGAGCATCTCGATAACATTGCTTAGCTGGTGGTCGCTGCTGGCCCGCTGGGCCACCAGATTCTCGCCGCGTTTCCAGGTCGTCATAACGGTAAAGAGTAGCAGGGCCACCACCAGCGTAAACCAACCGCCAGCCGGGATCTTGACCAGATTTGCCCCGAGAAACGCCAGATCAAAGACCATAAAGAAGCCCGCCAGACCGCCGGCCTTGAGCAGGCTCCAGCCCCAGCGCTCCCGCGCCACAATGTAGAAAATAACCGTGGTGATCACCATCGTCGAGGTGACGGCAATTCCGTAGGCCGCCGCTAGATTGCTAGATGAGCGGAACCCAATCACCACCGCAATACAGGCCAGCATCAGCAGCCAGTTGACCGCTGGGATGTAGATCTGCCCGCGCTCGGTGCGCGAGGTGTGTAGAATGCGGATTCGCGGCAGAAACCCCAGCTGGGTGGCCTGCATCGTGATCGAAAAAGCCCCAGAGATCAGCGCCTGCGAGGCGATCACGGTTGCCATTGTGGCCAAAACCACCAGCGGATAGAGCGCCCAGCTTGGCGCCATCAGATAGAACGGGTTCTCGGCGTACTCAGGATGCCGGATCAGCAGCGAGGCCTGGCCCATATAGTTCAACAGCAGGCCGGGCAGGGCCACCGCAAACCAGGCGATCCGAATCGGCAGGCGGCCAAAGTGGCCCATATCGGCATAGAGCGCTTCGCCGCCGGTCACCACTAGAAACACTGTGCCAAGGATCAGAAAGCCCTGGAGGCCATCCTCGCGAAAGAAGTTTACGCTATACATTGGGTTAATCGCACCCAGCACGGCTGGATATTGCACAATGTGCATCACGCCCAGCGCACCCAGCACGATAAACCACAGCAGCGTGATCGGCCCAAAAAAACGCCCGACCAGCCCGGTGCCGTGGCGCTGAATCATAAACAGACCAACCAGAATCCCAATCGTGATTGGAATAACATACGGTTGAAACAGCGGCGTGGCAATCTTTAGCCCTTCCACCGCGCTCAGCACCGAGATCGCCGGGGTGATGATGCCATCGCCATACAGCAGCGCCGCACCAAAGACACCCAGCACCACCACCCACCAGCGCTCGTTCTTGGCGAAGCGTTTGATTGGGGTGGCCAGCGCCGTCAGGGCCAGGATTCCGCCCTCGCCGCGATTGTCGGCGCGCAAGATAAACACCAGATACTTAATGGTCACCACCAAAATCAGTGACCAGAAGATCAGCGATAGGACACCCATAATATTGGTGAGGGTCGGGGGGATCGCGTGCGGGCCGTGGAAGCTTTCGCGCATTGCATACAGCGGCGAGGTGCCAATGTCGCCATACACAATTCCCAGCGCGGTCAGCGAAAGCAGCGCCAGGTAGCGGCCTTTTGGGTCTGGCCCATGGTGATGCTCGGGATCCTCGCTCGCCGCGTGAGCCTGGGGATTCACATCCACCGCTTGATCAGCCGGATTTGTCATACGATGCTCGCCTCATAATTTCTGCTTCAATGTCTAGACCAGCAGCAATCATAGCATAGCGTATGCCAGTAGCGCGAAGAAGGGTCCGCTGTCCACGACACCCGCATGCGGGTACCCGCACGAAGATCACGAAGCGATTGATCCACCAAGGCCCACGCGGCGGCGCGGCCTAGTCGCGGCGCTGCTCGGCCTGGAGGATCGCCAGCACCTCGGCGTGGAGCGCGGCGTTGGTGCCCACGGCGTCCGGCCCCCAGATGCTGGGCGTGCCCTGCCAGGTGGTGAAGTGGCCGCCGGCCTCCTGCAGAATCGGCAGCAGCGGGGCGCAGTCCCACGGGTTCATCGCCGGGTCGAGCATTATCTCGGCGCGCCCGGTCGCCACCAGCACATAGCCGTAGCAGTCGCCCCAGGTGCGCTGAAGCTTGGTCTGCGCGACCAGGCGCTCGTAGGCGTCGGAGCGGCGCATGCAGCTGGTGACGCTGGTGGTCAGCAGGGTGGCCTCGGCCAGCGTCGCAACGTTGGAAACCTGGGCGGGGCGCCCGTTCCAGGTGCAGCCGAGGTCGGTCGCGGCCGCCACCATCTCGTCGAAGGCGGGCAGATAGACCGCGCCGACGGCGGGCTGGCCCGCCACCTCAACCCCGATCAGCACGCCGTAGAATGGCACGCCGTGGATGAAGGTTTTGGTGCCATCGATCGGGTCGATAATCCAGCGGTAGGCGCTGTCGCCGCTGGTCTCGCCCTGTTCCTCGCCGATGATGCTGTGGCTGGGAAACGAGCGCGCGATCCGCTCCCGAATCACCTGCTCGGCCTCGCGGTCGGCCAGGGTCACCGGGGTGTTGTCGGCTTTGGTCTCGACGGCCACCCCGGCGTTGAAGTAGGCCAGCGTCCGCCGCCCGCCCAGATAGGCCGCCTCGCTGGCGACCGCAAGAAGTTCGCGTAAAGAAGGCATTGGTATCCTCCGTGCCTGGTAGACGAGTTGTTTTTTCAGAATGCTCTTTGTAATCTTCGAGACCGATCCCCGATCCCCAGCGCCTACTTTCCCAGCGCGGCCTCGACCCCGACCAGCAGGCGGCTCATCAGGCCGGTGAACTGAGTGATCTCCGCATCGCTGAAATCAGTGGTCATCCGAGCGATGTCGGCCTCGCGCTGGTCGTTGATCTCGGTCAGCTTGACGTGGCCGGCCGCCGTGATGCCGACCCAGACCACCCGGCGGTCGGCGTCGTCGCGGCGGCGCTCGACCAGGCCCGCCGTGATCAGCCGATCGACAATGCCGGTCAGGGTGCCGGGCGATTGCTGGGTGACCCGCACCAGCTCGGTCATGGTGCTCTGGCCACCGTTGGCGTCAAGCCCAAATAATACCATCGCCTGCGGCAGCGTCATTCCAAGATGCTCCATCGTCTCGGCGGCCTGCCGGTGGCCGTGCCAGAACAGCAGCCGGATAATCGCGGAGAGCTCGTGGATCTGGGTGGGACGGTCAATCAAATGTGTCATTGTGGAGCCCCTTTGCGCCAATGTGTGAACAAATATGTCAGTGTTGCGTTTTGCCCTTGACACAGCTTTCACAAAGCTCTAATATTTCGTGTAGCAAAATATTCGTGTCACAATCTATCCTAGACGCAAAACATTCTAGCGTCAACCAAATATTGAAAGGAGCCACCTGCGTGTTGTGGTTAACTCGTCAAGCTTTAAAGCGTCCGCCAATCACCATTATGATCTCGCTGATTTTGATTATTGTTGGGGTCGTATCGTCAAGTTCGTTGAAGCGCGAGCTGTTCCCAGATATCTCGTTCCCGATCGTGACCATCACCACCATCTATCCGGGGGCGTCCTCGGACGTGATCGACCAGGATGTCAGCGCGGTGATTGAGAAGGGGATGAACGCGCTGCCGGGCGTGCAGTCGGTGCGCTCCACCTCGTCAGAGAGCTTCGCCTTTACGGTGCTTCAGTTTGATGTCGACGCTGACCCCAAGGAGGCCAAATCGGATGTGCAGGATAAGCTCGACAGCTTAAAATTGCCAACCAACGCCCAGAAGCCCACGGTCGGCACCTTTGATTTTAACTCGCTGCCAGTCGTGGTCGCCAGCATTGGCGGCGCTAACCTGAGCGATGTGCAGGCCCGCGTCGAGAGCGACCTGATTCCGGCGATCGCGGCCATTCCCGGCGTGAATAACGTTGCGGTCACTGGCGGTCAGCAGGAGAAGGTGATCGTCAACCTCGATCCAGAGAAACTCACCGAGAATAATCTGACCCAGGCCCAGGTCGTGCAGTTCTTGCAGGCCAACAACGTGGCCTTCCCGGTTGGCACGGTCAGCGATGGCGGCCGCTCGCTGCCGCTGCGGATTACCCACAAATATAGCTCAACCGCAGAGATCGCCAATATCGTCGTTGGGATCAAGGGCGTCAATCTGGCCGGCGGTGGCGCTGGCGCTGGCGGATTC
>DAOTUS010000400.1:0-4552 GCA_034437415.1 Herpetosiphonaceae bacterium | reverse complement strand
GATGGCGCCAAACGGCAGCTGGACGCCGGCGACCGGCTGTTTGCCGAGGACACGACCGGGCGCGGCCATCGCACCCGCACGCTTGGCGGCGTCACCCGCACCAGCCTGTTTATTACGCTGGATTAGGGGTCGGGGGTCGGGGGTCAGGGATCGGAGGGTTCACACACCCACATAGGCAAGCGACTTCAGCAATACAATCCTTAACCCTGATCTGCAATTTCTGAATCATTGATAATTAAGCACTAAATCACTCCCGATCCTCGATCCCCGATCCCCGACCCCCAAAATCCTCAACCCGTTACTTCACCACCGACTCGGCGGTATCGCGGCGGGCCAGCGCCCACAGCAGCAGCGCCATCAGCCCGGTCAGCGTGCCCAGCGCGGCCAGCTTCAGCCAGCTGCCGCCGGGCAGCAGCACGCCCAGGCCGCCAAACAGCGCGCTGACCGCATAGTAAAACCACACCACCTGGCGCTGCGAGAAGCCAATATCGTAGAGCTTGTGGTGCAGATGGCCGCGGTCGGCGCTGGTCGCCCGCGAGCCCCGCCAGCGCCGGTAGAAGATCAGCCAGACCGCATCGAGCAGCGGCACGCCCAGCACCAGCAGCGCCGTCGCCAGCTTGGCCCCGCCGATGATCGAGCAGATCGCCAGCGTGTAGCCCAGCAGCATCGCGCCGCTATCGCCCATAAAGATTTTGGCCGGGTTGATATTGTAGGGCAGGAAGCCCAGGCAGGCTCCGGCCAGCGCCAGCGGCAGCAGCACCAGCGAGTACTGGCCCAGCGAAAAGGTATGCAGGGCCAGAATCAGCGCCGCGATCAGCGTCACGCCCCCGGCCAGCCCATCGAGCCCATCGATCCAGTTGAGCGCATTGGTCATGCCCATAATCCAAAAAATCGTAAAGCCAATCGCCAGCGGCGGCCAGATATCGTGAAAGTTGATCTGGCCCAGCGGAGTGCTGATGGCGGTGGCGATGATCCCGCGGGCGCCGCCGCCGGGCTGGTTGTCCAGATTCAGAGTCTGCTCCCACAGGTACGGGCCGACCGCGATCAGCGCCGCCGCGAGCTGCCCGACCAGCTTAGTCCGCGGCGCCAGACCGCGCAGATCGTCGACCAGCATCACCGCCCAGATCACCGTTGCGCCGAGGGCCAGCAGAGCCAGGCGAAACGTCTCAATCTCGAAGCGCTCCATCTGAGGCACGCCACGGGACAGAAAGATCGCCGCCGCCAGCGCCGCCATAAACCCGGCGTAGATCGCCACGCCGCCCAGGCGCGGGGTGGCGATCCGGTGCACCCGCCGCGCCTCGGGAATATCGTACCAGCCACGGGCAATGCAAAAACGCCGAACCAGCGGAGTCAGCACCAGGGTGGTGATGGCTCCGATGCACAACACCAGCCCAAATTGCACAAACATAACAGGTTGCTCCAGTGAATAAGCGGGGCTGCGCCCGGCCCGTTTACTAATTGCCAATCCAGCGGGCGTAGACCCCACGTGCTATACTCTCATCATCGGTGCCTGTAATAATTGCCCGGCCATCGGGGAACACCGTCAGGCGATAGGCCTCGGCCGCGCAGCGCAGCAGATGCTCGGTGTGCTGCACCGCCAGGCCAGCGGCGGCCAGGCGGCGGGCCAGTGCGGTGAGATCAAGGCTGGTGCGCACGGCTGGCCGAATCTGCACGGCATCGCGGCCACACAGCGCGGCGGTGCGGCTGGCGGCGGAGTCCAGAAACTGATAGTCGCCCAGACCGCAGGCCGGGCAGTCGGCCCGCCGGGGTGGAATCGGCAGCTGATCGAACGTCCACGACCAGACATCAACCGCCAGCAGCCCTGGGTTGGGCGTACCGCTGCCGGCCAGGAGCTTCAGCGCCTCGGCGGCGGCCAGATTCGCCAGCACCCCGACAACGGGGCCGACGACCCCGGCAGTTTCGCAGGTTGGGCTGCTGCCGGGCGCCGGGATGCGCGGGAAGATACAGCGCAGGCATGGGCCGCCGGGCTGCAGCGTCGCCGTCATCCCGTGGGCCGCCAGCACCCCAGTGTAGATCCACGGTCGTCGCTCGCGGACACACCAATCGTTGATCAGATAGCGCAGCTCGAGATTATCGGCGCCATCGAGGATCAGGTCGGCGCCGCCAAGGGCCGCATCGATCGTAGCGGGGTTGAGATCGAGCACCAGCGGCGTAATCCGGGCCGCGCTGTTGATCGCCCGGCCGTGAGCGGCGGCGGCGACAGCTTTCGGGGTCAGCGCCTGCGCATCGGCCTCGGTGTACAGGGTCTGACGCGGCAGATTATGCTCCTCGACCCAGTCGCGGTCTATAATCTGCAGATGGCCGACCCCAGCGCGCAGCAGCGTATTGAACAGTGCGCTGCCGGTTGCGCCCAGCCCGACAATCGCAACCGTGGCATTGTGCAGGCGCTGCTGGCCGGCGGGGCCAATACCACCGAATATCGTTTGGCGACTATACCGATTCATAGCGTCTCGCTTTTAAAATAGCGTTATTGTACTCTAGATTGACATCACCTCAACTTGACAGAGATCGCCCTAGACCCGTAGAATCTCGTTTAAGTATACGTTAAGGAGTTTTCCGATGACACGCTCCACCAGTTTCGAGCGAGCTATTCTTGACCCGTTTTATCACGAACTACGCACATCGCTGACATTAATCCAGACATGCACCGATCTATTGATGCATGCCGACATCATCGACCAGGACGATCTTCGCAACTTCCTACAAATCATTCGGCGTGGTGGAACACGAATTGATCGGCTGGTGCGCGACTATATTTTGCTGGCGAAGGACGATGCCGACATGCTGCGCGAGGAGCGGGTGAGCGTGCCGACATCGCTGCTGCCGCCGCTCAACCTGGCCCTGCTTGAGCTCAAGGGCGAGGCCGACGAGCGCGAGATCGAGATCGTCACCGACCTGCCCGAGACCCTGCCGCTGGTGCTGGCCAACGCCGATCATCTGCGCATGATTATTGAGCGGCTGCTGAATGTATCGCTGCGCTTTACCCAGAAGCATGGCGATGCGATTGTGGTGCAGACGCACACCAAGCCCGACAGCGTCGCGGTCGTCTTCACCGTCGAGGGGCTGCCAATCCTGGAGGAGGATCTGTCGCGGATTTTCGAGCGCTTCTTCAGCCCGCAGAATCTCCCGCTGTCGCGCGAGCAGCACGGCCTGGGGCTGGACCTGCCGGTGGCCAAGACGCTGGTCGAGCTGTACAACGGCAAGGTCGCCATCGAGCGGCTGGTGGCCGGGAATGTGTTTGCCTTCACTATTCCCCGCGCCGAAACCCAGGAAGATGCCTAGGGGCTAGCTGGGGAAACGTTTCAAAAGCCAGGCAGAAACCGGCGGCGGCCACAAAAGAGTGTGGCCGCCGCCGGTTTCTGGATCAGGCGATCTGCTTGAGCAATCTGCTGCTGGTCAGGCTGGCCAGAGCATCGGGGTTTTTGCAGGACGTATCGCCATAATCGATCTTGATCGGCCCAATCCGCTGCGCCACCGCCGCCGCCGCCTGGTTGAGGTCGCTGGTGCGGCTGCCAATTGCAATCAGCGTATAGTTCATCGCCTCGCGCACCCAATTGCGCTCAGTGGCGATCTCAGCCTCGATTGCTGGCAGATAGGCGGCGAAAAAGGCATCTTCGGTGAGGGTGTCGCTGCGGGCCAGCGTCGCGATGAGGGTGTAGCCGCCGCGCTTGTACATCTCCTCGGGGTGCTGGGCCCACTGGCTGATTTTGGTCAGCAGCAGCGGCGTTTTAGCGACCACATTCGTACAGTATCGGTCACACAGATCAGGCGAGTACACCTGCGCGATCTGGCGATCGATCTGCTCCTCGGTGACTTTGCGGGGATCCTCAATCATCGTGGCCAGCAGCTTGGCGTCGTGGATCGCCGTCGCCCACAGCGCCAGCGGATGGTTGCGCTTAATCTCTTTCGCCACCACCTTGAGCCTGGTGAGGTTGACCCCAATATACCGCTCGGGAGAGACATTCATTCGCGCCCAGACGGCCACCGCCCGCGGGTCAGTCAGCTCGTGGAGCCGACTGAGAACTTCTTCCACCTGCATACAAGCACCATCCTTTCCTGATATGGGGATGTTCGCTGCTGCCAGTATACGCAATTTAGCACAGATGTACAAGACAGAGCGCTAGAGCGGGCTGGCTTGAGACGGCGCCAATTTCCAGGCCCCTGGCGAAGTTTTAAGGTTGGTTGACAGCTGACAGATCAATCGGTATACTACGGTCAATGCGGGAATGGCGCAATGGTAGCGCATCTGTTTCCCAAACAGAAGGTTGCGGGTTCGAGCCCCGTTTCCCGCTCAGTATCAACCTCGATCTGCCGGACTTGCTGCCGGCGCATTTCTTCTAAAAGCACGCCGTATGCCACCTGTGGCTGTACGGCGTGTATTGTTGTGTCCAGGATCCAGAAGCTGTGAAAGACGATCTGGATGAGCGCCCGCCGCTCGGCCAGGGTGGCGCGATCAATCAGGCTGCCAAGATTGTCTAACAATTTCAGCGCTTTGTCGAGATCCAGCATGGGTTCGGACTCAATCTGCTCC
>DAOTUS010000399.1:0-10213 GCA_034437415.1 Herpetosiphonaceae bacterium | reverse complement strand
GAGTACGAGGGTGCCGAGCAGACGGTCTCCAGCTTCCTGCCCAACGTGCTGACCGCCCGTGCGCTCAAGCAGCTGGGCGTGCCGAACGCCGAGCTGGAGGCCCGGCTGCCGGCTCTGGTCGCGGAGGGGCTGGAGCGCCTGTACAACCAGCAGCACGAGGATGGCGGCTGGGGTTGGTGGGTTGCTGACGACAGCAATCCCCACACCAGCGCCTATGTGGTGTTTGCGCTGCTGCGGGCCAACGAGGCCGGCTTTACGGTCAAGGCCGACGTGATCAGCCGTGGCCTGACCTACCTGAGCGGCCAGATCGCTGCCACTAGCACGCTGAACACGGTGCCTGCGGCCAACCAACAGGCCTGGCTGCTGTACGTCCTGAGCGCAGGCCAGCAGTCCGATTCGACTCGGCTGGACGAGCTGTACGCCGAGCGCGAAAAGCTCAGCTCGTATGCGCGGGCGCTGCTGGCCCTGGCCTTCCACGCCGACGGCGCCGCCAGCGACGATGGGCGGATCAAAACCCTGCTCTCGGACCTCAACAACGCCGCGATCATCAGCGCGAACGGGGCGCACTGGGAGGAGGATGACTACGACTGGTGGAGCATGAACACCGACACCCGCTCGACCGCGATCATTCTGGCGGCCATGGTCCAGCTCGACCCGAGCAACCAGCTCAACCCCAACATCGTGCGCTGGCTAATGGTGGCGCGCAAAGACGGGATCTGGGAGACGACCCAGGAGTCGGCCTGGTCGATTATGGCCCTGACCGACTGGATGCTCCACACTGGCGAGCTTCAGGCCGACTACGACTACGCGGCCTGGCTCAACGACCAGGAGCAGGCGGCGGGCCATATCGACCAGGCCAGCGTCGATCAGCCAGTGACGCTGCAGATTGACGTGGCCCGGCTGCTGCGCGATCAGGGCAACCGGCTGACGATTAGCCGGGGCGAGGGCGCCGGGCGGCTGTACTACAGCGTCTATCTGCGGGCCTTCCTGCCGGTCGAGACCATCAAAGCCCTCGACCGCGGCGTGATCGTCGAGCGCCGCTACACCCTGGCCAGCTGCCTCGATGGCGCGGAGTGCCCGACCGTCAGCACGGTCAAGCTCGGCGCGGTGGTGCGGGTCGATCTCTCGATTGTCGCCCCGCACGACCTCTACTATCTGGCGCTTGAGGATCCGCTGCCCGCCGGGGCCGAGCTGATCGACACCGGCCTGGCGACGACCAGCCTGCTGGAGCAGGCGCCCAGCCTCGACAGTCAGCGGCCGGGTCTGGGCGGCGCCGAGTCGGTCAAGCGCGACTGGTACTGGGGCTGGTGGAACTGGTACAGCCGGAGCGAGCTGCGCGATGAGAAAGTCGCCCTGTTTGCCGACTATCTGCCGCAGGGATCGTATCTGTACAGCTACACCATGCGGGCGACCACCACTGGCCAGTTCCACGTCATCCCGACCACCGCCAGCGAGACCTATTTCCCCGAGGTCTACGGGCGCGGCGACGGCCAGCTGCTGACGATCACGCGCTAGAATCTTAAGTTCACCAGCGCCAAGGACCCGCATCCAGCCTCTGGATTGCGGGTCCTTTTTGGGGTGTTCTGGCGGCCGGGATTGGCGCTATAATCACGCTTTCACATCGTTCAACAGGAGTTTACAGATGGAAGATCGCGCCGCCCAGACGGAAAACCCGCGCTGGGTTCCTGCCAGAATGCCCCGCCCGCTGCCGCGCTGGGTCGGCTTTGCGGCGATGATCACCTCGGCGGTCTCGTTTGGCGGCCTGGCGATCTTTGTCCGGCTGGCCTACGACTCGGGTGCCGCGCCAATTACGCTGCTCTACCTGCGCTTCAGCATTGCGACCCTGTGTATGGTCGGGCTGCTGCGGGCGCGGAGGCTGGCGCTGCCCCGTGGGCGCACCCTGCTTTGGCTGGTGCTGCTGGGGGCGCTGGCCTATGTTGGGCAGTCGCTGGCCTTTTTCACCGCCCTGACGCTGGCCTCGGCTGGGCTGGTGGCGCTACTGCTGTATCTCTACCCGATGATCGTCACGATTGTGTCGGTGGTGCTGTTCAAAGAGCGTCTGACGCGGGGCAAAGTTGGCGCGCTGGGGCTGGCGGTGGTTGGCACCGGCCTGACGATTGGCCCGGTGGAGGGTGGCCAGCCGCTGGGGATTCTGCTCGGGGTGCTGGCCGCCTGTATCTATGCGGTCTACATTCTGGTCGGCAGCCGAGTCACCCCGGCGGCGGGCGCCATCCCGTCATCGACCATCATTATCGGCTCGGCCGCGCTGGTCTACGGCGGGCTGATGCTGCTGCAGGGGGCCGCGCTGCCGCAGACAGCGCTGGGCTGGTGGGCGATCGTGGGCGTGGCGATTATCTCGACCGTGATTCCAATCGTGACCTTTTTCATTGGCCTGGAGCAGATCGGCCCGACGGCGGCCTCGACGATCTCGGCGCTGGAGCCATTTGTCACGGTGGTGCTGGCGGTGCTGGTGCTGGGCGAGCGGGTGGTGGCGCTTCAGGTGGCTGGCGGCGCGCTGATTCTGGTCGCAGTGGTGCTGCTGGCCCGCATCCGCCCGCCCGCCACCGCCGTGCCGCCCGAGTAGCGGCTGGCGTAAGCGCAGAAGTTGGGACTCGTCGCGCTCGCCATGCAGAAGGCCCACCATCCGAATTTCGGGATGGTGGGCCTTCTGCATGCCGCCGCACGTTCAAAGTGCGGCGGCATCCGGTTGGCATGGATTGCCTAGCGTAGAATCATCGGGAGATACGTCTTTTTGTCGAGAATGACGACTGGTGTCGCGGTTGGCCCGCTGGGTGTCGCGGTTGGCGTGACCACCGCCGCACAGTATTTGACATCATCAAGGCCAATATAGTTCGAGTTATCGCCACCTGGGCCGCCACTTTCTACAAAGTAGCGGAAGCCGATGCGCCCGGTGGTCGGGGCAGCCAGCCCCGAGATAGTGACGGTGAATTCGGTCCAGACTTGCGGATACACCCCAGTCACCAGGGTTGGATTGATCGTCAGCAGCACGGTGGTGAAGTCGCCGACGCTGGCGTTGGTGGCGCCCACATTGGTGCTGCTGCCGGCCGTGCTCAGACGCACTTCCAGCCGATCGGGGAATTCCGTACCTGCAACGGTGGGAATGCGGGTTTGGAAGCTGAACGTAGCGCCATTGGCCAGCGCCTGGACCGGGGTGAGCAGCCAGTTGCTGATGGTGTTCGCGCCGGTGGTGGCGTTGAAGTTCGCCCCAATATAGCTATTGGTGGCCCCGCTGAAGGCTGGGAATACCCCTGGATTGCCCTGGAACCAGGTGCTGGTACCGGCCGGGTTGCTCAAGTTTTGCAGCGACCAGCCAGCGGCAACCAGCCCGGCCACATTGTCGAAGCCTTCGTTGAGCGTGCAGCTGCCGATCGGCGGCGTGGCGGTGGCGGTGGCGGTCGGCGTGACCGGGGTGCCAGTGGCGGTCGGCGTGACCGGGGTGGCGGTGGCACCGCCGCTCAAGGTGATGGTGAAGTTGGCGTTGGAGATATCAAAGAAGATATTGTTGGCACACTCTACTTTGATCCGCGCCATGGTTGTGCCGATATTCGGCACCGTTATGCTCTGGGTTCCATCGTTGGGCGTGCTGGCGAGGAGCGTTGATGGGAAGGTCAGACCGCCGTCGGTGGAGAGCTTCACGCTTACTGATGGGCAGCTGACTGGCGCTGCCGTGGTGTTGGCGACATTCCAGGTAACCGTCTCGCTGGTGTTGCCAACCCAGTTCACCGCGGTGTTGGGGGCGGTCACGGCAAACGGCCCGGCGCTGTTGTTGACCGTCACCGAGGTCGTGGCGAAGTTCACCCCACCGCCGCCAGCGCGATTATCGCGGACGGTCAGGCGGAAGTTCATCGTGCGGTTGGTGGTCGGCAGCGACTCGCCGAAGCTGGCTGTGTTGCTCAGAATATCGGCCAGCTTGGGGAACGTTCGCGTGGGGCTGCTGCTAGCGTTGAACGAGCGGAAGATCGGGCGGTTGCCATTGTCGGTGTTCGGCGGGGCGGCGGCGCCCAGATCGTACTCTTCCCAGTTATAGGTCAGTGCATCGCCATCGGGGTCGCTGCCGGATCCAGTCAGGTTGAAGGGCGTGTTGGCCGGAATGGTAAAGCTGGCGCCGGCGCTGACCGTCGGGGCGCTGTTGCCAGTGTTGACCTGCACGGCACATGCGTTGCCGCCGCCGGTGGTGGTAAAGGTCGTGATCTGCTCGTAGCTCTTGCTGTGGAAGTATGGATCGCTGTTGGGCTGGAGATTTTCGGCCCCACAGATTCCGGCGTAGGCCATAATCGTCGAGCCGCTGCCGGGCTCGTAGGCGGCCGAGGACGAGCGGTTGCCGCCGCCACAGCTGGAGGTCGTGCCATTGAAGGTGTGCAGGCCACCAAACTGGTGCCCGATCTCGTGGGCCACATAGTCGATATCGAACGGGTCGCCAACCGGGCTGCCGCTCCCGGTCACGCCGCGCGCTTTGGTTGTGGCGTTGCAGGGGCTGTTGAGCGTTGCCACGCCGCCGCCGCCAGTGCTGAACACGTGCCCAATGTCGTAGTTGGCCGAACCAATCACGCTGGTGAGGTTGGTCTGGTTCTGTCCAAGCATGGTGACGCCATTGGTGTTGTCGTAGGGGTCGCTGGCGGCAGCGGTGTACACAATCAGATCATTATTGGCGATCAGGATCATCCGTATGGCGACCTCGCGCTCATACACCGCGTTCACCCGGTTGACCGAGGTGACAATCGCGGCCAGCGCCAGGGGCTTGGTGCCGCCGTGGAACTGGGTGTACTCGCCAGTCGCCGCCATCGCCAGCCGGTAGGTGCGCAGAATCGACCCCGATGGCTGGAGCGTCTGATCGCCCTGGGCTGCCCCGGTGTCTTTGGCTGGATCTACAATCTCGTTGGCCGCCCGCGCCTGCCAGCGCTCGACGCTGGGGGTGAAGTCGCGCTCGAAGTAGCTGATCAGATACTCAGGCTGGCCGGTGCTGTAGGGGTCGATGTAGACGCTGTCGCCGTTGGATAAAATCAGGGCGTGAAAGCCAGCCGGGGTGCGGTCAAGCCGGACCGTTGCTGAGCTGTCATCAAGCCCCTGGCCGGTATAGGTCTTGATCGTGGGGAATTTTTCCGCCAGCCCCGGCTCCATAATCGGCGACTCGACAATGCTAAAGCGCCCGATCGCGCCACTGGGCAGCGGCAGCGGCAGCACCACGGTGCGCTGCGCGGCATCGTCGCTCCACTCCAGCGGGGCCGAGTCCAGGATGGTGGCGAGCGCGGCCTGGTCGGTCGTCACCAGCCGATAGGCTTGCGGGATAATCTGCCGCTCACCGCGCAGCGCCAGGGTTTGCTCGTTGATATTGCGCCAGACGAGCGGCGTATCCGCCGATACTCCGATCACGCTGATCATGGTCAGCGCGACAATAATGCCAGCGCAGGCTAAGAGAATGGATAGCAGGCGTTTCGACATGGGGACTCCTCATAATAAATCAATGACTGTCGGGATCCGTTGCCTTTGTCGTTGCTTACAAACCTACTAGCCGAAGGTTGCCAGACTTCATCATCATTGGAATACTCCCCTGATGGGTTCGTGCATTCAGATTTGCTTACGCCGACTGGGGTTGGGGTGTGCGAATTGAGCGGCGGGGTGCGCCATACATCATCAGTAGCTGATCGATGGTTCATCCGTGGTGAATAGATATTAAGCAATGTTTCGGTGTGGCGTAGATGGTAGCATATTCGCCTGAGTCTGTAAAATTCCAAGCAAGCTGGGCAGTACCAACCAGGCTGGGCAGTGCCGCCGCCAGCATGCGCCCAGCGCAAAGCGCCTTGATCCAGGCGGATCAAGGCGCTTTTTACGCTGGGTGGCTTTTCTAAGGGTTGGTGCGGCGCAGGCCTGGATAGATGGTGGCGAGCACTAGGCCGCCGAACAGCAGCACCGCCAGCACCTGCATTGTGCCACCAAGCAGCAGCAGCAGCCGGGCGGCGGGCCAGCCGTAGATCAGGGCGACCCAGCCGACGATGGTGCTGCCAATCCCGCCGATCGCCAGCCAGGACTGCCACTCGCTCAGCTGTGGTGCCGGCAGCGGGCGGCCCATAAACCGGGGCACCATATGGTAGGCCATGCCATAGATCAGCAGGGTGACGAAGCCCCACAGGTTGGCCTCGGCGTGGACCGGCCGCAGCAGCCCGCCCGTCGGCCGATCGAAGGCGAAGAGGACGCCCAGGCCAATCCCAATCCCCAGGTAGATAAAGGCGCTGCGGATGCAGCGAATGCTGACGTTACTCATAGCTGTTTGCTCCTGACCGTTGGCATAATCAGCGTGGTTTGCGGCGCCGGGCGGCTGATATTCGGCCAGATCATCCAAGCAAACAGCCCCAGGCCAAGCGCCATCAGGCTGCCGCCCAGCGCAAACAGGGGCCGCCAGTCGAGTCCAAGCGCTGGAATCATCAGCAGCAGCGCCGCCACGTGGCAGAGCAGCGCCAGCTGGAGTCGCCAGATCCGGCGAAACGGTAGCCCGGTCCAGCGCGGCAGCACGTGGCAGGCCACCCCAATGATCATCAGCATCACCCAGCCCAGCGTGGCCACATGCTCGGCGGCCAGATACCAGCTGGGCCGAATCCAGCCAAACGCGACCGCGTTCAGCATGCCCAGCGCCAGCGGCAGGCTCAGCCCGGCCAGCTTGGTCGCTAAAGTCGAGATGCGATCGGCTTTTTGTTGCTCTGGCCGGGCTGGCGCTGGAGTTCGGCAGCAGCCTGGCGTTTATGCTCAACGTAATCCTGCTGTTTGTCCGCGGCCAGAAGCGCGGGCAGCCCATGCCAGCCCGGCCCGCTGCAGCCACCCGCTGGGCTGGAGTAGCCCGGCGGTTGTGGCGCTGATGCCCAGCGTGAACAGCGCCCAGTGGCCGAAGATCAGGCTGGGGTAGGGAAAGCTGCGCGCGGTAAATACTGGCATCGTGTGATAGTTGATCGCGAAGATAAAGCCACTAATCCAGCCAAATAGGGTCAGGTGGATGAAGCCATTCCATACTCCGCCATTGCCTGCCAGCAGCAGCAGGTGTAAAATCATGGCCCCGAAAAGGGCCAGCACGCTGCTGGTAATAAAGAGTTTGGTCGGTCGGGCCATTCGTCTATCCTCCTGAGCGCACAGATCAGGCGCTCGCCAAAGGGTGCCTGGATTGCGGTTTTGGATCCGGTATGATTGATTGCATATACATAAGGAGTCCTCGATGGAGCGTCCCACGCTGATTCAGCGGGTTAGCTTTGCCCGCCAGCTCTCCGCGCCAGTGCTCGCCGATCTGGCCAGCAGCGCCAGCGAGCGTTCGATTGAACGTGGCGCAATCATCACGCTTGAAGGTGAGCCAGCGGCGGCAATGTATGTGGTGCTTGAGGGCCGGGTCAAGGTGGTGCGCCATTCGCTGGAAGGGCGTGAGCAAATTCTCCACATTGTTGAGCCGTTTGACCATTTCAACACCGTGCCGATTTTTGGCGGCGGCTCCTGCCCGGCGACCACCGAGGCCCTGCTGCCCACCCGCCTGCTGCTCTGGCCCCGCGACCAGATGCGCCAGCTGGCCCAGACCCACTCCGAGCTGGCGCTGGCGATCCTCGGCGAGTTTGCCAATCGTCTGCGCGGCATGGTTGGGCTGATCGAGAATCTGGCGCTGCACACGGTCAATGGGCGTCTGGCCCGCCTGCTGCTCCAGCAGGCGGCGCTGGCCGAGCAGGGCCAGGCGGTGACGGTGCTGACCCAGGCCGAGATGGCGGCGCATATTGGCTCGGTGCGGGAGATGGTTGGCCGCGCCCTGAAGGCCTTCGAGGCCGCCGGCCTGATCAGCATCGAGCGTGGCTCAATCCAGATCATCGATCCGGCCGGGCTGACGGCCCAGGCCGACCTGTAGCGGCGCTCAGGGCGGGCTGGCGGCGGGGTGCAAACTGAATTGTAAAGGGGCGGCTAATCGCCTCGGCTGGACAGAGCTGCTCGCAGCGATCGCAGAAGGTACACGCCTCAGGATGGATAATCACGGCCACGTTGTCGATCACCGCCACGGCCTGCGTTGGACAATACTGCTCGCAGTCACCGCAGCCGGTGCAGCGCTGCAGGTCAATCGTGGGCAAAACCCAGCTGGGGTCGGGTGTTGACATTGGAAGCTCCTCATCTCTCCAGAAGGCCGCTGTGGTTTTTTTCAACCACAGCGGCCAGTGTTTTAGGCGCTCTGGGCTACTTGAGCGGGTCGCCATCGCCGGACTTGAACAGCCCCAGGGCGCCGCGGCCGACAAAGTTGAAGGCGTGGGTGACGATTGGGTACAGGCCATCCTCGGCGGTCTGGAATTCGATAATCGCTCCCTGGGCTGGCGCCAGATCCACGACCTGCGAGCCGTAGCCGCCGGGGTTGTCGCGGGTCAGCTGGACGCCCTCTTTGGTGACGGTGTCGAAGATGGTGCCAACCACGTGGAACGAGCTGTCGATGCTCGGCCCGGCGTTGAGCACGAACACGCGCACCCGTTTGCCGGTGTCAACCTGTAGCGGATTATCCAGGTACTGGTTGGCGACGCCATTGAAGACGACATAGTCTGGGGCCGGGGCTGCTGCCGCCGCTTTCTCCAGGCTGGTTAGGTCGCCCTGCGGGCCGAGATACCACTCGCTCTGGACCAGGGCAAACTCGTGGTCGACTGGGGCCAGGCCTTCTTTTGGCTCGACAATCACCATTCCGTACATCCCGTTCGAAATATGATGCAGGGCCGGCGGCGTGCCGCAGTGGTACATCCACACGCCGGCGTAGTTGGCGGTCCACTCATACAGCTTCTCTTCGCCAGGGTTGATCGAGGTCATCTCGTCGTTCCAGGCAACCTCGCTGGAGTGAAAGTCGATCGAGTGCGGGACTTTGCTGGTGGTTGGGTTTTTAAGGTGAATGCGAATTGTATCGCCAACGCGGACCCGAATGACCGGGCCGGGCACGGTGCCGCCAAAGGTCCAGACGTGTTGGACGAAGCCTTCGGCGACTGTCATTGCTTTTTCTTCGACCACCAGGTCAATGTCATGCACGGTTGCGGCGGAGGCGGGCGCAGCTGCGGCATCGAACAGGGTGTAGGCGGGCGCATTCGGGTCGGCCGCAACATTGGTTGTTGGGGCTGGGCCGCCATGGTCGTCGCTGGCTGGCGCGGCCTCGACGCTGGCTCCGGCCACGGTGATCGCGCCCTTCATTCCGGCGGCCTCGTGGCCTGGCACCGAGCAGATAAAGCTCAGGCCCGCGGCCGGAATATCGACCTCGCCGCTGACGGTTTCTCCGGCGTTGGCGACCAGCTTGGTGCCATCGACAAAGGCGATGTCGTGCATCACCACACCGTCATTGATCAGCGTGACCGTGTAGCGGCCTGGTTTTTCGACCTCAAGCAGCTGGGGCTTGAAGCCCATCTCAAACGAGTGAATCTCAATGGTGCCGAGAGTCTCCTGGGCGACCGCCGCTGGCGCTGTGGTTGGCGCCACGGTTGCCTGGGCTGGCGCGCTGGCCGCCGCTGGCTTGGGCTGTGGGGTCGGAAGCTGGGTTCCGGCGCAGGCGCTGATGCTTAGGACGAATGTGAGAACAACGACGACGAATAAGCGTTTCATTGGGTGGCTCCTTGTATTCAATCGATCAATCAGTGCTGGTTGGGTGAAACGGTTGCGTTGCTGATTGATTACCTGAAGCTAGCCTACCAGAGCGCCGCCGGTAACGATGTGACTTATCTCACAACTGCGGCACCACTATGGAATTTCCCAGAAGCTCCCAAGGAGGATTAATAATTCGTTAAGTTCTGCCTGCTAGACTTAGAAAATTCAATTAATATGCCCTGAAATTGTTACCGTTTGGGTTCCATATCCGAATTGCACTGCTTAATCACACGCTATGGAAACCTTACCATCAATTGTCTTTGAGCGTTTTTGATCTGGCAGCTGGCTTCAATGATGAAGCACTTTTGTCTAGGTTTCTGCGGGTTTAAGGTTCGTTGGTTCCCGTGGCTATTTATCCAGTTGTTGTCACATTATTGCCAGGAGTTTGTTATGCTGCACACCGATCACTCCAGTCGCCTTCGCAACGCCCGCAAAAAAATCCATCTTCTGATCCTGTTGTTTTTGTTTTTGCAGCATGTGCCGCTCGTTGCCGCCCAAACTCCTAGCACCGCAACCCCGGAAGCCACCCCGACCACCGCCACCACCCCGCCCAGCGAGACGCCAGCCATCACCC
>DAOTUS010000398.1:0-1583 GCA_034437415.1 Herpetosiphonaceae bacterium | reverse complement strand
AAGATCGGCGAGCGCCAACCCCGCCTGCCGGATGGGACGACCTTAATCTGCGAACTGGCCCAGCACCGGGGTCTCATCTCAGAGCGGCAGTAGCCGTTCCACTGGCCTGAATCCCTGGTGATCATCCGCACCGACAACGTCCTGTTCCACAAAGAGATCTTTTATTCGCCGGCGGAAGGCCGCAGCTACCGCGCAGCGCTGCCGGCGGGCTATCACGGGGAATTTGGCCCCGGCCTGCGGGCGTTGGTTCTGGTGTTGTATTTCGGCTGTCTGATGAGCGAAGCCAAAATCCAGGAATTGTTGGAGCATGTGGGCGTCCAGATTGCCGCCGGCACGGTCTCGAACCTGCTGATCAAGGATCAGGACGCCTTTCATGCCGAAAAGGACGCGGTGCTGGAGGCGGGATTGGCCAGTACACCCTGGCAGCACATCGACGATACGGGGACGCGGGTCAACGGCCAGAATCAGTATTGCCAGGTCCTGTGCAATCCGCTGTACACGATCTACCAGACCACGGCGGCCAAAGACCGCTTGACGGTCTTGGATGTCTTGCGCGGAAACCAGCCGCGCTGCTTTCGGCTGAACGCCGCGGCCCTGGGCTATCTCGACACGGTGGCGCTGGCGCAGATCACCCGCCAGCGGCTCATGCAGCTGCCATGGGAGCAGGATCTGGACGATCCCATGCTCAGCGATCTGCTGGCGCAGCACCTGCCGAACCTGGGCGCCCAGCCGCGGAAGTGGATCATGGATGCCATGGCGGTGGCGGCGTACCACGCCCAAACAGCGTGGCCCGTGGTCCGACTGCTGATCGTCGACAATGCGCCACAATGGACGTGGTTGACCGAGGAATTGGCGCTGTGCTGGGTGCATGAAGGCCGCCACTACAAGAAGTTGACGCCCTGGGTGGCCGCCCATCGCCGGACACTGGATGCGTTCCAAGGACAGTTCTGGACCTTCTACGACGCATTGCTGGCCTATCGCGAGCAGCCAACACCGACGGAATCGGCGCGGCTGGCCGCCGCATTTGACACCCTGTTTGGCACCACGACCGACTATGCGGCGCTCAATGATCGCATTGCGAAGACACGGGCGAACAAAGCGGCGCTGCTGTTGGTGCTGACGCACCCCGAAATCCCGCTGCACAACAACCCAGCGGAGTTGGGGGCGAGACAGCGGGTGCGCAAACGGGATGTGAGCTTCGGGCCACGAACCGCCGACGGGGCGCAGGCGTGGGATACCTTCATGTCCTTGGCTGACACAACCCGCAAACTGGGAGTCAGTTTTTACCACTACATCCATGATCGGCTCCGAGGTGAACAGCAGATTCCACCGTTGGCGGAGGTGATTGCCGAGCGGGCAGCCGACCGCAACCTCGGCGCATCCTGGGCCGCACCATAACCGCTACCCTGCTTTATTGAGCAGATACGTACCAACAGGCTATCGATCCGAGGGGAAAGATTTAGTACCCCTTAGTGCATGACATGGTTGTGATAGATACTATATTCTTGGCGTTCTAATGGGCTAAAACCGATGAACTGGTTCACATCAATTCCTGGTAGGATGAGGGTACGTAAACATCACCT
>DAOTUS010000397.1:0-6164 GCA_034437415.1 Herpetosiphonaceae bacterium | reverse complement strand
GCCAGCCGAGCCGCGCGACCAGCGCGTCGGGGTTGGCCTGGGCGATCCGCAGCTCGCACTCGAGCTTGTAGGCGCCGTACTCATCGGTCGGCTCGGGGAGCGTGGCGACGGCGAACGGGCCAGCCTGGTGCGGGCCAAACACCGAGACCGAGCCAGTGTGGACCAGCTTGATCCCGGCCTCGGCGCAGCAGCGGGCGATGCTGACGGCCCAATCGGGGCTGCCAGTGGCAATGTGAAACACGCCATCGGGCTGGTGCGAGCGGATAAAGCGCTGAATGGCGGCCTCGTCGTCGGGCGGCACCTGGGCGCGGTCCCAGGCGATCGGCGTGTGGCCGAGCTGGGCGAGCTGCGCCGCAACCGCCGGGGCCACCGTGCCATTCATGCCAGTGATAATGAACTGCATTGCCGATATCTCCACTAAAAACAAACGCGGGCTCATCACAATTGTACTCCAGGCCCGCAGAGCGATCCTCCCGCTTGCGCAACCCCGCGCCAGTTTTGTATAATCGAACATATGTTTACCAAGGAGGGATGGAATGATTGCGACGACGGATTTCAGCGGATCGTTCTTCAGCTTGCTGGCCGAGACGTTTGGCGTTGCCGAGACACCCCACGGCTTTATCCTGGATACCGGCCAGTCGGGGCTGCTGGGCACGGTCAACGGGCTAAGCGCCGAGGTCGCCTCGGCCGCCCGCGGCGCGGAGGATGCCACAATTGCCGGCCACTGCGGCCACGTGCTGTTTCTGCTGCGGCTGTTTATCGCCTACGAAGAGAGCCAGGGCCAGCCCCCGCAGCCCGACTGGCCGAGCAGCTGGAGCGCCCGCGCCGTCGATGCGGCCGCCTGGGATACGCTGCGCCACGACCTGCGGGCCGCCTACGACCGGGTGGTCGCCGACTTTCAGGCCCGCCAGACCTGGGACCAGCCCGTTGTCGGCGCCGCGCTGATGCTGCTGGCCCACTGCGCCTACCACGTTGGCGAAATCCGCCAGCGCCTGGTCTGGGTGCAGCCGTAGTGGCTTGCGTGGATTGAGGATCGCTGGCTGATCCAGCGGAAACACCCGCATCTTCATGGATGGTCTCCAAGGCGCCTTTGAGCACCGTGGTCGCCATCATCTGAGCGCCCTCGAATGCAAGCCTGGCGGCACAGCTCTAAGCCAGGGTTTTTATGCGCCACGAAGGCTGAGGACATACGCACGCGACGAATGTCGGCGTCAGGGAATGCTTCGGGGCCTGCCCACGGATAGCCGTCTGTGGCCCAACAAACACCCTGGAGATAGGAAGGGGTCGATTTTTCTTTAACTTCGTGATCTTCGTGGCCTTCGTGGATCAAAATGCGCCTGCCTCTAAACCCCGCGCACCAGCGCAACCGCCTGATCCAGGCTGGTGGCCAGCCCAGCGCCCCAGGCCGCCGCAAACCTGGCGGGATCCAGCCGCGCCCGCGCCGTCGCGACCAGCTCGTCGTGGATCGTCCGCTCATCGAAATCCCACGCCGCTCCCAGCGCGGCGACCTGCTGCTGGGCGGCGGCGGCCAGGGTCACCGCCAGCACCACGCTCGCCTGATCGGCTCCGGCGGCCGCCACCGCTGCGAGGCCGGTCAGGGCATAGGCCGCGCCCTGGCGATCGCCCAGCGTCAGGCAGAGCGCCAGACCCTCGGCGTAGTGCTGGCGAGACTGGGTGGGCTGGGCCTGGCGCAGGAGGCTATTGCCAAGATTGTTCAGCAGCTGGGCGATCCCAGGCTTATCGCCGACCTCGCGGAAGAGCGCTAGACTCTCACGGTAGTAGGTTTCGGCCTGGCCATAGGCCTGCTGCAAAAATGTGACGGTGCCCAGGTTATTCAGCGAGTGGGCGGCGGCGCGGCGATCGCCCAGCTCGCGGGCCAGGACCAAGCTCTCCGCATACAGGCTCTGGCCCTCCGCGTACTGCAGCCGAATGCAGGCCAGATTGCCCACGTTATTCAGGGTGCTGGACAGCCCTTCCTGATCGCCCAGCTCACGGCGCAGCGCCAGACTTTCCTGATCGTAGTCCCAGGCCTGATCGTAGGCGCCCTGGCGCCAGGCGACCCCGCCCAGATTATTCAGCGTGCGGGCGATCTCGTGCTGGTTGGCGAGCTCGCGCCAGGCGGCCAGGCTGGCGCTGAAGAACTGCCCGGCGGCCGGGAAATCTCCGCCTGACCAGGATAGCCCACCGGCGGCGTTGAGCGCCTTGGCCCGGCCCATGCTCGCGGCGGCGTGGGGCAGCGCCAGCACGGCGGTGCACCAGTGTACGCCCTCGCTGACATACCCGCGGGCGGCCCAGAAGCGCCACAGAGCGCCGACCATACGCAGGCCGGTATCGCCCAGGCTGTTGGCAACAGCGGCGGCGAGCGCGGCGCGAAGATTGGCGTGGGCGCTCTCCAATCGCTCCAGCCAGGCCTCCTGCTCGGGGCCGCGCAGCCGGGACTCGGCCTGCTCGGCCAGGTCCAGATAGTAGTCGGTGTGGCGCCGGCTGAGCAGCTGCAGCTCACCGCGCTCGGCCAGCCGCTCGGCCGCATACTCGCGCAGCAGCTCCAGCATGCCAAACTGCGGTGTGCCATCGGCGGCGGCGCCCTGGTGGGCAAAGCTCTTCTCCACCAGCGACCAGAGCGCCTCGGTCTGGGCCAGATCTGGCTCATCTGGGAGGCTACACACGGTCTCAATTGCGCTGATCGTGCTGCCAGCGCCAAAGACCGCCAGCCGGGCAAACAGCGTCTGCTCGGCCGGCTGGAGCAGGTGGTAGCCCCAGTCAATCGCATTGCGCAGCGTCTGATGGCGCTCCGGCTTATCGCGCGCCCCGTCGCTGTAGGCATCGCCCCAGACTTCGTGGAGCAGCATGCGGTGGGTGAGCACCTGGCCGCGGTTGCGGGCCAGCAGCTCAAGCAGATTCCACTCGGTTCGGCTGAGGCGCACCAGCGCTCCGGCGCGCACAAAACGCTGCTGGTCAACATCAATCTCAATATCCTCAAAGTAGATGGGAGCGGGCATTGCGGCTCCTTCGCGGCGAGAGCGCGATCATGAATCCCCATTTGCAGTCGGCAGAACTACTCATACGGCTCCAGATCCCCAATCAGGATCTGGAGCCGTATGCTATGCCGTCGCGGTGCCTGCGGGACTCAAATAACCTGCCAGGGCTCGACGCCAGCCTCGGCGAGAAACGGGTCGAGGCGCTGGGCGAGCTGGCTCAGATGGTGGCTGGGGATCTGCGGATACAGGTGGTGCTCAAGATGGTAGGTCAGCTCCAAGAAGATCGCCGGGATAACCCGTCCGCGCAGGGTGTGGGTCTGGGTCAGCGGAGTGGCGCCAAAATCCTTGTGGGGCAGATAGACGGTCAGGAGCGGGTAGACCCAGCTTCCCACAATCGCCATCGCGGCATAGAACAGCACCGCTGGAGTTGTCTCCCAGAGGCCGATCCCAGCGGCGATAACGGCCGGGGGAATGCAGGCTTCGATCAGCAGCCAAGCGCGCTGATCGGGCTGGTGGCGGCTGTGCGCAAAGGCCCAGCGCCACAGCTGGGCCAGAAAAATCGGCCCGTAGCTCAGCGCGCCCAGCAGCGTCAGATGGGCCGGATAGCCCTCGGGATCGTCGGCGTGGTCGGCGGGGAAGCGGGCGTGGTGCTGGCGATGGGTGATGCGGTAGGCGTGGCCGCTTTCCAGCAGCAGGATGCCCAGGACAAACAGCGCCCACTCGGTCTGGCGGCGGCCCAGCCCCAGCGAGCCGTGAACGAGATCGTGGGTCACCGTCACCACCGCCACGAAGATCAGGAACACCAGGATCGGCAGAACCAGCCACCACTCGGCGGCGGCGGCCGCAGCAAACAGGGCCAGGCCGATAAATGGGCGCAGCAGGGCAATCCGCCGCTGCGCCGGGGTGGTCACCAGCAGATCGCTGCCGAGATCACGCAGGGTTGGCAGCTCGGGTGTGGGTGGCTGTGCCATTATTGGTTCCTCCTTTGGCCGGATCGGCCAGCAACACGAACGACCCCTTCGGCGACGATTCGGCTTCCCAGGGCGCACGCGACCGTCCCCAGCCCCGGCCAGGTGCTGTCGCCAGCCAGCCAGAAGCCGCGCAGGCTGGTGTGGTGCGAAATGGCGCGCTGATTTGAGTTGCCCAGCCGCTGCCGAACCCCGCTGACAGCGCCATCCGGCCGCCCGGTGAAGCGTGCGTAGGTGCGCGGGGTGCCAACATCATACACCCATGGGTTTGCGCCAAGATTTGGGTAGACCCGGCGGGCAAATCCAAGCAGCCGCGCGCCGATCTGCTGTTTGTGTTCGGCATACTCAGCCGGGGTGAGATCCTGCCACTCGGCCAGCTCGCAGTGGGTCGAGACCATCACGGCGCGGTAGCCAGCCGGGGCGCTCTCCAGATCGCCGGGCGCCGACACCGATATAAACATATTGTTGCCATTGCCCAGTGGCTGGCCATACTCCTGGAGCAGCTGATGGTGGGTCATTGGCTGGCCGGCGACTTCGGACTCGGGAACGCCCAGGCAGACCATAATCGCCCCGCCGCGGTCAGCGGCATCGCGCTCGAGGTAGGGCTGGAGCGCGGCGCCCACGGCGGGCGGCGCAATCCGGGCCGTTAGCGCCGCCGGGAGCGCGCACACGACCTGGGCGGCCTGGAGCGGGCCAGCGGAGGTGTGGACGACGAAGTTGCCGGCCTGCCCGGAGATTCCAGCGACCGGGCAGCTCGTCCGCAGCTCGCCGCCGCAGCTCCGGTAGTGCGCCACCACAGCCCGCCAGAAGCCGTACATCCCACCGGCGTGGCGGGTCAGGCCCGCGCCGCGAATGCTGCAGCCAAGCGCAGCGTTGATCAGCGGGGCCTGATCGACGGTGCTATGGACGGTATCCTCGATGAGCATTCCCAGCAGGCCGACGAGCGCCGGATCGTCGCGGAGCCTGAAGTGGCGCAGGGCCGCGCCCATGGTCCATCCCAGATAGCGGACGAGCGGCAGGTTGGGCAGACCGAGGGCCTGGGCGTTATGGATGATATCGCTCAGGTTGCGCAGCGGCAGCCGGACGCCGTTACTGCTGGCGGCCCAGAAGGCTGCGGCCAGGCGGTCAAGCAGCCGCCAGAAAGCGTGGTGGTCGGCGGTTGCACCGAATGCGCGCAGGCGCTCGGCGGCCCAGGCGGCGGGGTCGCGGTGCAGGACAACCGTCCGATCGGGCAGCCAGGCGGTGTAGCCGGGCAGCGCCTCGCCGCTGAGCGGGGCCATTCCGGCGTCGGCCAGCAGCGCGGCGCCCACTCCGCCTGCCTCGAAATCAACCAGCGTGGTCGCACCCACATCAAACGCAAAGCCGTGCCGCCGATAGAACCCGGCGCAGCCGCCAGGCTGACGATGGGCCTCGCACACGAGCGTGCGGAAGCCTTGCGCCTGTAGACGCAGCGCGGTTGCCATGCCGGCAAGTCCCGCTCCAACCACCACCACATCGTACATTGCTCGCCTCCTCAAGATATTTTATATATATTGTTATTAATATCACAAAGCTCGCGACAATGAAGGGATTTTGATGCGACAAAACCAGACTTGCGGGGATTGTGCGCGTGTTGGTATACTGGCAGAACGTTTTTGCCGCCCGATCAGCGCGGCTTATGTAGAGAGAGGTTTCTATGGTTCGCACCCAAGCAGCGGCGTGGCGATCTACGGCGGCTTTGTCGGGACCGAGGCGCTGCTAAGTGAGCGCGACTGGACCGCCCTGCTTTGGCGCTAGCCCAGCAGCTCCCAGGCAGCCCAACGCCCCGCCACACACCGTGACGGGACGTTTCTAACCCCTAAACCTAACCCCTGGCAACCCTACACCGCCTGCGCGATGCCCTCCTGCAGCGTGCCACAGGTCGTCACCTGGTTGAGATCGATGCCGAGCGTGACCAGCGCCTGGGCAACCTCGGGCCGCACCCCGACCAGCAGCGCCTTCGCCCCGAGCAGCCGCGCCGCCTGCACCACATTGATCAGCCCCTGCGCGACCTGGGAGTCCACCACCGGCACGCCCGTGATATCGATGATCAGATGGCGGATTTTGCCCTGCTGAACGGCCTGGAGCGCCCGCTCCTCCAGGGCCACCAGCCGGCGGCTATCGAGCGCCCCGATCAGCGGCAGCACAATCGCCGTGCTGCTTAGCGGCAGAATCGGCACCGTCATCTCCTGAATCACCG
>DAOTUS010000396.1:0-3208 GCA_034437415.1 Herpetosiphonaceae bacterium | reverse complement strand
GGCATGGCCCGTGGCCGCGAGCCGTCGATCACCGAGAGATCCGAGTGGCACAGCCCGGCGCCGACGATCTGGACCAGCACCTCGCCAGGGCCAGGCGGCGCCAGCGTCACCTCGGCGATGACCAGCGGCAGGCTGGCCGCGAATGGCGCGGATGATCCCATTGCGTACAGAATTGCTGCCTTGGTTTGCATACCACACTCCTGCTCACGTCGAACCAGCCTGTCGCCCTGTGGCGGCAAGCGGATTCGCCCACAGAGCCTGGAATTATTGCGCGAAGTCGGCGTCGGAATTGATTGTAGGCGGAAGATCCACCAGGAAGGTCATGTGGCGGCGATTTTAATAGACCCGACTCCGCCTGTCAATCCAGCCGCGCCGGCGGCAAACCCACGCTGGAGAGGGACAAGCGTGGGTTTGCGCTAAGATTAGGAATGAGGGTCGCGCACGGGGAGAGATCAGGATTCCGTCCGAACGGTCGTGATCGTCTGGACGGCCGCCGGGCTAGCGTCTGCGCTCACGATCTCCACCACCGGCAGCTGGGCCGCCTCGGCGCTGGTTACAGGTTGAACGACAATCGGCGCAGCCACCGGCAGCTGGGCCGCCTCGGCGATGATCACCTCTTGAACGACAACCGGCGCGGGCGCGACGATAACCCTGGCGGGCGCGATCAGGCGAGTACGGCTGACGGTTCGACGGATGAACTTTGGCATTGGGGCGCTCCTTGGTTGAATGGCTGGATTGGATATCTACCTTATTTAAGCGCACAAAGCGTGCCAGCATCTGAGTGTGGCACGCTTTGTGCTTTTGACTAAACCTAGACAACATTAAGGAGGCTCACCATGAGTCGGATTATTCGTGAAGAAGTGATAGATACCCCGGAGGGCCAGCTGGTCACCACCGTTGAGGACTCGACGACTGTTGTGCCAACCGAGGCCGAGCGCCACTGGGCCGACCTGATTCGACTGCGCCAGGTCGTCTACTTTATTGCCAGCGCCGTCGCAATCCTAATCCTGATTCGGTTTGTGCTGCTGGCGCTGGCCGCCAATATGGCCAGCGGCTTTGGCAACCTGATCGCCACCGTCACCAACCCGCTGGTGCTGCCGTTCAGCGGCCTGTTCAGCACCCCGGCCAGCGACGCCGGCTCGGTGTTTGAGATCAGCAGCCTCGTGGCGATCGGCGTCTACTTCCTGCTGGCCTGGGCAATTGTGAAGATCGTCCAGCTGGTCTATGCGCCCAAGACCACCAGAGAGATTATGTAGATCCGCCCAGCCCAAAACAGCGCCCGCTTTGGGCGCTGTTTTGGTTTAATCAGCGTCCCGCCGCAAACTCGTTGATCAGCCGCCAGGCCCGGTCCACATCGCCGCCAAGCCGCTTGACCATCTCGTTTTTACTCAGGCCCAGCTGATGCCACTGGCGCAGGAGGGCGCGCACCTCGTCCTCGGGCTGCTCATCCTGCGGGCTGGCGCTGGGCTCGGCGGCGCGGGTGGTCAGCGTGACCGTCAGATGCACGCGGCCATCGGGGATATCGGCGGGGAACAGGATTACGCCCTGACCATTCTGGATCGTCAGATCGAATTCTAGTGTTCGTTTCATAATATGTTGGTCCTTTCGGCCATATGCGGCTATGCAATCAGGACCCCATTGCGCCCTGGTTAGATCCTCAATCGTACCACATCGCAGGCCCGCTGCGCTGGCGATACACCCGCCCGCCGGGCCTGCAAGTAGCCCTTTCGCTACCGCGCAAAAGCGCTTCAACCTGGCGGGTCAGCCGCCTGCATTGCCTCGCCAATCGCGGCGTCGAGCGCCAGACTCTGGCCTGCCAGCCGGGCCTGCTCAAACGTCGGCGGATCAAGCGCGGCCCGCACCGACTGGACGATCGTGGTGTAGAGCGCCTGGTCGGTCGGCGACAGCGGGGCGCCAATCGCGGCCCGCAGCGCCTCGGCGGCCCCGCACAGACGGGCGGCGCGGATGGGCTGCTGCTGGGCGACAAACACGCCCGCCAGGCCCTCGAGACACTCGGCGATACTTTCTTTCTCGCCAAGATCGGCCAGAATCGCCAGGCTTTCGTGGTACAGATCGCAGGCCCGCGCATACTCGTGCTGATACAGCGCCACAATCCCCAGGTTGGTCAGCGAGGCCGCGATCGCCCAGCGGTTGGCCAGCGCCCGCCGCGGCGCCAGGCTCTCCTCGAACAGCCGCCGCGCCGCAGCATACTCGCCCTGATAGCGGGCCACCATCCCCAGATTGCTCAGCGTCGCCGCATAGCTGTACATGTCATCGAGATCGCGAAAGATCGGTAGGTTTTCGCTGAAGAAGGCGGTGGCCTGGGCATAGTCAGCCCGCTTGATCGCCACCAGGCCCAGGTTGTTGAGCGTCATTGCGGCCCCGCGGGTGTCACCAAGCGTCCGCTGCAGGGCCAGACACTGCTCAAAGTAGCGCGTCGCCGGATCGTAGTCGCCCTGCGACCAGGCCAGCGCGCCGGTGCCATTCAGCACCCGCACCCGGTCCAGGTCGGCGGCCGCGCCGGGCAGCGCGAGCACCTGCTCGAGCCAGCTGCGGCCCTCGCTCAGGTGGCTGTGGGCCCACCAGAAACGCCAGAGCGCCCCGCTTAGCTGCAGCGCCAGCGCGGTCGCGCCGTGGGCCAGCGCCCAGCGCAGGGCGGCGCGGGCGTTATCGTGCTCCTGCTCCAGCCGCGCCAGCCACAGCTCCTGCTGGGCGCTCTTCAGCTCGGGGGCCGCCGCCTCGGCCAAGCTGGCCAGATACTCGGCATGCTGGCGCTGGGCCGCCAGCAGCTGGCCGCTCTCCGCCAGCCGGGACAGCGCATACTCGCGCACAATCTGCAGCATCGTCCAGCGCGACTCGGCGGCGGGGTCGCGGATAATCAGGCTGCTGTCGAGCAGGGAGGTCAGCGTCTCCAGCAGATCCAGGTCGGCGGATTCGGCGCCCAGCATCGCCGCCGCCGCCGCCAGCGTCCAGCCGCCGGTCCAGACGCTCAGGCGCATGAACGTGGCGCGCTCCGCCGCCGACAGCAGCTGATAGCTCCAGTCCATCATGTCGCGCAGGGTCTGCTGGCGCTGGGGCAGGTCGCGGGAGCCGCTGGTCAGCACCGGCAGGCGCTGATCGAGCCGGGCCAGCAGCTCCGCCGGGGGCAGCAGCCGGGTGCGCGCCGCCGCCAGCTCCAGCGCCAGCGGCAGCCCATCCAGCCGATAGC
>DAOTUS010000395.1:0-1642 GCA_034437415.1 Herpetosiphonaceae bacterium | reverse complement strand
CGTGCCGGGATCGAGCGAGGTCTCGACCCCAACCACGCGCCCGACGACTGGCTCGCCGCTGTCGCGTTGGAGCGTGACCTGACTCCCGCGCAGGCTCGTCAATAGATCGACAAAACTGGAGCGGTCGGCGATCTTCACCGCCAGCGTGTTGAGCACGGCGGTTTTATCCTCCGGTGTTTCATAGTCCACGCTCAATACCGGTCCGCCACGGCTCACGGCGATATCAAGACTTTTCAGCACATCGTTGGTCGTTTCGCGGGGAATGACCAGCGCGAAGGTGGTATCCGTGACCGTGCCTTGGCGGGTAAAATAGCCGATACCTTGCTTATACAGAATCATGGTGCGGATCGGAAGCGTAGCCATACACGACCTCTCTGGAACTAAATGGAACGTCCTGTGAGTATAGACCATGGGCGGTGATTGTGATACCACATCGGATGGAGCTAGAGAAAAAAGCTCACGTATGAGCGAATGATACGTCCTATTCCATGTGATCCTGCTATACTGCCACCATTCCAACAGGAGATCCCAACCATGGACGAGAATGGATGTGGCGCGACCATCATCAGCAGCATCCTCCGCCATGACCGCAAGGTCACGAGCTATAAAATCGCGCTGGTCCGGGCGATCAACGATGTTGCGCTCTCATTCCCCGATCTCGCCAGCCCTGGCCAAGATGTGGCTATTCCGCTCTGGATGCTGGCCGAGTGGTGGATCGTCTACTACTGGCCGTTCGTGGGGGATGACCCGATCCGTCAGGGTCCACAGGCGCAGACTGGGTCTAACGTGACCAACGATATGGCCTTTCGCCCGGCCCGGCCAGTCAGCAGTGGAGCATCTTCCCCAAACCCTGCCCATTTGCCTCCATGCCGGAGCCCACAACCCCGGTTCCGGGCACCCAGGCACGCGATGTCTGCGTACGGATCGATGCTGCGCTCTGGCAAAGCTTCTGCCAGATGACGCTTTGGATTGAGGCGCTCTGTCTGCATGAGTGGTGTCTGTTGAGCGAGGCGGTGCAGCTCGCCGACGGCACTGCTGATCGGGGCACGATCTATCGGCTTCTGACGGCCCGCCCCGACAACCGCCGACCGCTGACCTGGGAGCGCCACCAGATCGATCTGCTGCTGCTGGAGGGCATGATCTTCACCTGTCCCTGGACCCAGAAAACCCTCACCCAGCACCGCCCGTATGATCTCGATCATCTTATTCCAATCGCGGTCTATCCGACCAACGAGCTGTGGAATCTAATCCCCAGCGACCCCGCCTTCAACCAGCACACCAAGCGAGACCGGCTGCCCTCGGCGGCCACACTGGCGCGCGCCCAGCCGCAGCTTATCCTGGCCTATCGCCAGTATGACACCACGCAGCGCCTGCAGCGCGCCCTACACGAGGATGTCGCGCTGCGTTTCTCGCTCCCCACCTCGGTGGCCAATCACTTTCCTGAGACCGTCACGACCGCCGTGCTCAGCTTTATCGAGCAGCTGGCCCTGGCCCGCAACAGCCCGCGATTTTAAGGTACATAGTTTGACAATGTTAGATTAGGCCCATGGACACCATGTATGGCGTTCGCACCGACCTGCGCGATGACCGGGAAACCCAAAAAGCGCACGTATTCGCGGGAGGGACGCCCTATATGGCGTCC
>DAOTUS010000394.1:0-6814 GCA_034437415.1 Herpetosiphonaceae bacterium | reverse complement strand
AAACCAAAAAAAACGAGAACAGTATCGCTCATTCGTGCTGAAAAATAAGCATTTGATCGCCCATCATGGGGCTTTTTTGCTCAAAAATGCACACTATAGATTTAGATGCGATTGCCCTGGGGCTTTTGCTGGGGCTCAGCGCGGGGCGCTTTTCAGCTGGCGGGGACTTTTGATTCGCCTCCCCTAACCCCTCCGCCGGAGGGGAACGTAGGGGGTTTTCATCCCCCTACAACCCCCTAAAATTTAGTTTGTGGTTTTTTTGTGGCTGGTGGAGCTATTCCACTATGTTTTCTGGCAATCCACCCAAATCGCGTCCGTTGAATATGGCAAAACTCGCTGGCGCAGCCTGTCGAAGCCCGACAAGCTCAGCCAACGGATTTTGGGTGCCAACAGAGCCAGCTTTCCCTCGCCCGCGGTCGGGGAGAGGGATGTCTGCCGTAGCAGACAGGGAGAGGGCCACCCTACCCCGCGCCGCCCTGCATTTCTTGCAGCGCCTGCAGAATGTGCGCCACCCGCGCCTGCTCGGCCTCGGGCAGCGCCTCCAGAATCCGCTGGGCCGCCGGGTGATCTTGGCGCTCCAGCGCCTCCCGAAAATCCTCGGGGAGCTGGGCGATCAGCTGCTCGGGCGTGATCTGCTGGCGCGAAATAAGACCTGCCTGCTCCAAAAGCGTGATGGCCTGCTCCCGCTCTTCGTCGGGCAGTTCCGCCAGCGCCGCATTGAACGCCGCGCCATCCTGCTGCTCCAGCGCCGTGCGAACCGCCACAGGCAGTGAGTTCAGCGCCGCCTGCATATCGACCGTACCCGCTTGATCACCAGTTTCTTGCTCCCCACCAATTTGCTCCCCTCTCCCGCCGACAGGGAGAGGGGCTGGGGGAGAGGGCACCCCAATCTCCTCCAGGACACGCAGCACCAGCAGCGCATCCTGCCCATCTAAATCCTCGCACAGCCCCTGCCAGTCGCGCTCGCCTGCCCAGATGCGCCGCGTGGCTTCGGCGATCTTCCAGCCACTTTGTTCAAGTTCGGGCAAGGCTTCTTCAACAGCGGCTCGCCACTCTTCATCGCCCAGCGCCGCCGCCGCAATCGCGGTGATGCGCTTCCCAAATTGCTGGTCAATATGCCAGCGGTTGCCCGCAAATTGGGCGTAGGTTTCGCGCTCACGGCGACGGTAGGCGCGGGCTTCGGCGGGTCGCCCTTCGATTTCGGCAATTTGGGCGAGGATGCTGAGGGTTGTCCAGATTTCTGATGATGCATCAAGCGTTTCCCGAATTGCTAGCGCCCGCTCCGCCAGCTGCCGCGCCTCAGCCAGCCGGGCCTGGGGCTGGCGACCTGCCTGCACTTCGTCCTTTAGCAGGCTGGCGAGGTTGTTGAGATTACGAGCTTGTTCAACCCTATGACCAACATTCGTTGATAATTCCAAGGTTCGCCGATACCACCCTTCGGCCTCGCTGGGCCGGTTGCTGTTTTTGGCGACGATGGCGAGCTGGTTGCAGGTTGTGGCGGCTCCAGCCAAATTATTAGCTTGTTCTTTAAGCGCCAAACTCTGGCGATACCAGTCTTCGGCCTCGTTCCAGCGATGTTGTTCCTCCATCACCCTGCCGAGCTGGTGGTAGACGATAGCAGCACTGGCGGTCTCGCCCATCTGCTGGAATAGCTTAGTAGCTTCTTGGTACCGCTGCTCGGCCTCGGCAAAGTTGCGCTGCTGCAAAGCCAACAGCCCAAGTTGCCCAAGTATTGCTCCTTCGCTGCGTGTATCGTGTATCTGTTTCATAAGTGCTATTGCTGCTTCATACGCCTCACGAGCAGCGGCAAAGTGGCCCTGTTCGCGCAACACATCGCCCAGCTCGGTCAGCAACCCACCATGCTGGCGAACAGGACCTGTATCATCCGGCGTGGCGACGATGAGCGCCTCGATAATGCTCAGGGCCTGGCGCAGGATCCGTTCGGCCTGGGCGGGCTGACCACCAGCACTGAGGCAGCGGGCCAAACTCTGTAACGTCAGACAATGCGCATACGAGCCAGGGCCAACGGCGGCGCTGGCGGGCTGGGCCGCGATGCGCTCCAGCAGGCGGGTGAAGCGGCTATAGGCGGCCTGAATGGTGCCGCGCCCCCTTTCGGCCTCGCCAGCGTTGCTTTCACGCAGATATTCGGCATGGCTCAAGCTGCCATCAGCCGTGAACTGCAGACTGGCCAGGCGCTCGGTCAGCGCCGCCCGCTCGCGGGTCATCCCAAAAACCAGCAGGAAGAGTGAGACATTGTCGGCCATGTCAATCGCAGCATCGCGCTCGGCGGCGGCGAACAGCAGATCGAGGGCGCGGCGCAGGTTGGGCAGCTCGCGCCGCGCCAGCGCTCGCACCGGGATCGGGTTGTGGCTATCTTCATGGTAGAGGTAGCGGCTCACGGCGTGGTAGCGCTCGATGTAGCGCATATGTAGCTCGGCTGGCTCGGCGTCGGGCAGGCCGCGCAGGTAGGGCGCGAGAATCGGGTGGAAGCGCAGGAAGGGCACGTTCACGCCGTCAATCGGCTCGACGGTGAGCAGGGCGGCGTGCTCCAGGGCCGGGCGCAGCGCCCGCCAGGCGGCCTCGGGGATCTCGGTGATCTCCAGCAAGTCGTCCTCGCTGGCCCCGCCCTCGAACGGCGCCAGGCGGATCAGCAGCGCGTGCTGCTCGGTGCTCAGGCGGCGCAGCGAGTAGGCCAGCGAGGCCAGCAGCGAGGCGTTGCGGGATTCACCCTCACCCCCAGCCCCTCTCCCAGAGCGGGAGAGGGGAGCATCTGGGGAATCTTTGAATTCCGTCAGGAGCGCGGTGAAGTCGCTGGCGATGCGCTCGATCGGGTGGTCGGCCAGGGCGGGCAGGACCAGGTGCAGGGCCAGCGGGTGGTGGTCGAGCGCGATCAGCAGGTCGCGCAGCGGGACGTAGGGCGCTTTGTCGCGCAATTTCAAATCGTCGAGGATAGTTGTCGCCAGCGTGTAGGCGTCGGCGGGGGCCAGGCCGCGCAGCGGGTACACATCGGCGGTGCGGCTTTGGACCAGCCGGGCATCGCCAAACTGCACATCGCGGCTGGTCAGAATCACGCCCGCGCCCGCCGTCGCCAGCGCCGCCAGGGTGTCCCAGAGCCGCCGTAGCTCGGCGGGCGGCAGCTCGGCGAGATTCTTTTCCTCACCCTCGGTCGGCAGCAGGCTCTCCAAATTATCGGCAATGATCAGGGTCGGCTGGGTGCGCAGCGGCTGGGCCAGCGCCAGCAGCGCGGCGGCGGGGTCGTGGGAGAGGGTCTCGTCGGCGTTGAGGTGGCGGGCCAGCGCCCCGAGCAGCGTTGTGGCATCGCCGGAGTGCTCGAACGAGACAAACACCGCGCCCTTGTACATGCCAGTGCGGGTCAGCCAGGCGGCGGCCTCGACCGCCAGCGTGGTTTTGCCAATCCCGCCAAAGCCCTGCAGCACCACCATTTTGCCCTTGCCCAGCGAGCGTTCGATCTCCAGCAGCTCGCGGGCGCGCCCGACAAACACCCGCCGTGCATCGACGACTGGAAAGCCGCTCTTGCTGATCGGCGGCGGTGGCGTCGGCGTTCCGCTGGGCTGCAGGCTGACAGGGCGCTGCTGATAGTAGTGTGGCAGCCACCAGTCAACCAACTCGACGGCCTCGGGCGCTTCGTCGCTGCGGAGTGAATACAGATGGCGCACCCGGTTGGTCTCCAGCGCCTGCCGCGCCCGCTCAATCGCGGTCGGCACCGCCACACCGCTGGCGATCCGGCGATACAGCTCGCCAAAAAAGATCGCGGTGGCGGTCACCAGCACGCTGGCGCTCATCGCCACCACCGCATCAACCCCAACGTTCAGCAGACTGGTTGCCACGCTGCCCAGGGCCTGCTCGCGCCGCTGCTCGGCATCCTCCGCCACCTGCTCGCTCATGCGGCTGGTCTGGCAGGCATCCAACATCACCACCCGCACCCCGGCATCATTGAGCTGGCTCGCCAGGCGTTTTGCCGCGATCAGCTCCATGTCTTGCTGGGCGTTTTCAAACGCCAGGTAGCCCTGCGGCGCGGCTGGGCGCTTGAACTGCGTCGGCGTGCTGGCGGATGACGGCGCGGCATCAGCAAACGTGCCGTGGCCATCGAAGTGCAGAATATGGATTGGCCGGGCGCTATCTTCCAGGCGCTGGCTCAGGGCGGCGAAGGTCGGCGGGCGCAAAAACTCAACCTCGATCGATCCCGGCGGCAAGGTTTGCGCCTGCTCCAGCAGCTCCAGCGCCTGCAAAATGGTGCGCGCCGACGAGCGTGGATCAAGAAAGCCGGTGTTATCAGGCCGCGCCACCACCATCAGCACCCGCAGCGGCAGGGTAAACGTCAGCGACTCGCGGCCGGGCCGCAGCGCTGAAACGGTGCGGATAATCGCCACCGGATTGCGTTTGCGCTGGGCCAGAAAACCGCGTCCGTCGTGGAGCAGCTCCCACGGCAGCGCCAGCACCGCTGGCAGGTCGCTCCTAATATTCAGGGTGCGCTGATCGGCATTGATGTGATCCCAATCGTTGAAGATCTCACTCGCCTCAATGCTGCTTTTGAAAATCTGCTTAAACAAGCCTTGGCCGAGCTGCACCAGCGACTCGGCGATCGCATCGCCACGGGTGCGAAACTCCATAAACGGCCAGTCGATGTACTCCTCAAGATACCAGCGCAAATCGCTGCGCTGCTCGTCGGTGATCAGCGGAGCCAGGGTTCCGCTGGCGGTCTGGCTGGCATAGCTCAACGTCCAGGTCGCCACATCCGCAGCGGTGGCAGCCGGGGCAAACGTAATCGTCAGATCAAGTGTAGCGTTCATCTCAACCCTCTTGACTACAAACTCAACGATCAAACGCGAAGGGCATCCAGGCGGCTCAATCTCAGCTCAGACCGAGCAGTTCTTTGAGCAGCGCCTCGTCGGCGGTATCAAGCTCGACTTTTTTGCCCAGATTGTTGACGATGACAATACACGTGTTGGGCTGCGCTGCCTGGGGTTTGAGTGAGCGAATAAAGGCCAGAATGCCAGCCACGCCGCCACCGATACCGACCATTGCACCCACCAGATCAATCACGAACTTCACATTGTTGATGTCACGGCTGGGTGGAGCCTGGGTCACTGTGGTGATTTTACCGATCTCACGCTGGATTTCTGCGATCAAGGCTTTGTTGGCTGCCGGAATGCTGATAATCAGGGTTGCAGGCTGCGGATTGGACTGTGATGGCGTTGAATTGCTCACAGGGCTTCTCCTTTATCGGTTGTATAGGCTTTGCTGAAGGGGGAATTTCTCTGCGCAATTCTAGCACGCCCAAAGGCGCAAAGCGAGACACCAGGCCGGGGCAGGCGGGGGATAATGGGCGGCGAGTGCGGGAGAGCGCAGCGGAGGACTCGGGTGCTGGTAGCTAGCTCCAATACCGTTTAAATAAGCCGGCTTGGCGGCATGGTTGACCTCACCCCGGCGCTGCGGTGCCACCCCTCTCCATTGCGATGGAGAAGGGAAAATTCCCACGAATGTGCTTATTTGAACGGTATTTTTTTAGTGGATAGTGAGAAGCCTATTGCAGCCAGCTACTGACGACCAGCAGCTAAACGTGCCTCCAGCTCCCCAAACGCCAGCGCAGCGTAGCCGCCGCTGGTGCGCCAGACGATCTCGCCCGCCGTATTCAGCAACAGCACGCTGATGGTTTTGGTATCGCTGATCCCGGCGCGGCGGGCGAACGCGCCAACATCGGTGTACACCGTGATCGTGCCGTCGCGAACCGCCGAGTCGGCGATCCCGGCGCGCATCCCGCCATCAATCAAGGCGCGCCCGAGAAGCCATTTGCGGCCCAGCACCGGCACCTCGTAGACGGCGGTGTTGCCGTGCTCGGCGGCCAGCTGCTTCAGCTGCGGCAGCCAGCTATCGACCAGCCGCTGCTGCCACTGCTCGAAGGCCACGACCACCAGCCGCCACGCGCCATCGAGATCGGCGGGCAGCCGAAAGTGGCGGCGGTTCAGATTGTTGCCCTCCACCGTGGGAAAGCGCAGAAATTGAGCGTTCATCGCATCCTCCATTCTTAAGTACGTTCGCCGATCAGCGGCTGCCAATCCCCTGGAACAGCAGGTCCATCACCAGGGCGGCGCGTGGCCCCGGCGCGGTCGGCAGGCTGACCCACTCGACCGCTGGCGGGCCGCCGCTCTCGCGGGCTGGCTCGACGACAAACGCATTCAGCAGGCCCAGGTAGGTCTTGGTGTACAGCGCCGGGTCGCCGGGCCGCAGCTCGCCGCGCGCAATCCCGGCCGCCATCGCGCCCAGCACCGGGCCGTAGAGCTCGCGCCCAAACGCCGCGCCCAGCGTCTGGTGATGCGCAGGGTTGGTGATATTCTCCATATCCCGCATCATCACATCAACATTGGTGTGCATCTGATCAAGAATCAGCGCCGCCAGCCGGGTCAGCCGGGCGGTCACCGACTCATCAGGGGTCTGCGGCTCCAGAGTGTCGCGAAAGCCGGTCAGGCGGCGCAGCAGGGTGGCCACATACAGCGCCTCCTTATCGGCAAAGTAGTAGTACAGCGTTGGCTTGGTCACCCCACAGGCCGCACAGATCTCGCGCATCGAGACCGCCGCGTAGCCGCGCTGCTCAAAGAGCTGGCTGGCCTGGTCGAGAATGAGCGTGGACATGTCGTTTTCCATCAGCAGACCTCGTAGTTATAAAGAGGGATTAGTTTGACAATGTTAGATTAGGCCCATGGACACCATGTATGGCGTTCGCACCGACCTGCGCGATGACCGGGAAACCCAAAAAGCGCACGTATTCGCCGGAGGGACGCCATATATGGCGTCC
>DAOTUS010000393.1:0-2217 GCA_034437415.1 Herpetosiphonaceae bacterium | reverse complement strand
CCGCCCGCTTCGATCACCACTATCCGCTGGTGCAGGCCGATGGCCAGATGCTTGGCAACGCGACCACGCTGGCGCTGGGCTACGATGGGCACAACGGCTGGGACTACGAGCTGGCCCCGGAGGCCCCGGTGCTGGCCGCCGCCGCCGGGCGCGTTCTGTACGCCGGGTGGATGGACAACGGCTGTGCGACGCCGGCCGGGGTGGTGGTGCTGCAGCACGCCAACGGCTACCGAACGGCCTACTGGCACCTCGGGCGGATTGATGTGGGGGCTGGCGACGATCTTGGGGCTGGGGCGCCGCTGGGGCTGGCGGGAAGCAGTGGCTGTGCGCAGGATGTGCATCTGCACTTCAGCGTGCAGCGCCTCGGGCGCGACGTTGACCCATCAGGCTGGTGTCAGGTCGGCCCCGACCCGTGGGCCAGCCACCCGGCGGGCGCTCCCAGCCGCTGGCTCTGGCTGGACCAGATCGATCCCTGCGCGCTGCCGCCCAACGCCATCATCGCCGACGACAGCGATCCGGCGACCACGCTGGTGCAGGGCGAGGGCTGGAACCTGGCGGCGAGCGGCAACTACGGCGGCGCCCGCTGGGCGACCGGGGGCCTGGACGCCAGCGCAATGCTGCGCTGGCGTCCAGCGGTGCCCACCAGCGGCCGCTATCGACTCTACACCTTTATTCCCAATGCGGCCAGCGAGGCTGGGGTGGCGCTGTACCAGATCGCCCACGCCGACGGCCGCTCGACCGTCCCGGTGGTGCAGCGCGAGCACGCCGGCAGCTGGGTCAGCCTGGGCAGCTTTCGCCTGCTGGCGGGCCAGAGCAGCCGGATCGAGCTTCGCGCCGCCGATGGTGCCGCCGGAGTTCCGCTGTGGTTCGATGCGATTGCGCTGGAGCGCGAGCTGGCAGCTGGTAGTCAGTAGCTCTAGTAGTCAGTAGCTGGTAGCTAGCAGCTGGTATTGTTGATCTAGATGACTAGAAAGGTCTAAATCTCACTAGCTACCAGCTGCCAGCTACTAGCTACTACTCACTCGTCGTAAGATTGCCCAGGCTTGGGACGGCGGCGACCCACATTGGCCCGGCGGGGAACACAATCTCCGCGTCCTGATCGTCATAAAAGCGCAGCGGGCCGATCTCGCTATCCTTGCGCCAGGTTGCCGCGATCTGGGTGCCGTTGGCAAAGACCTGGGCGGGTCCCTCGCCGATCACCACCTGATCGATCCGGCCCTTCGGATCGCCGGGGATCGGCGCCTCCTCCACCTCCATCACGGTCACGCTCTTGAACGAGAGCTGCTCGCCGCTGACCGCATCGACGTGCGGGGTTCGGCCACGTGAGCGGAAATACTGATTGGTTGCCGGGTCATAGATCCAGCCGATCAACGCTTCGGGATACAAAAAGTAGTAGCGCAGGCGATTGACCGGGTTGGCGCGGCCGAGCGCCGGATTATCGGCGGCGAACAGATAGCCGACCTCGCTCACATCTGCAGCGGCGCTGGCGGCGGCCCGATCGGCGACGTAGCGCTCGATCTCCGGCTGGCTGCTGTAGAGATTATGCGGGGCCAGGCGATTGTTATCGCGGCGCGAGTAGTCGAAAATACCCCGATCCTCCAACGTCACCAGGTCAATATCGATCACTAATGAGTTGTTATCGCTGGCGAGCCGCTCCAGGCCAGCGGGGCTGCCGCCGGCGTGGGTGTAGATCGCCTGAAAGCCCATCGCCCATTGCACAAAGTACAGCCGGGCCGAGCGAACCGGGCCAATATTGCCCTCGACCGGCTTGATCTCGGGCGCATACAGCGCCATGTAGCGGGTCACGCCGTACTCCGCCAGTGCCTCGAAGACCAGCGCCGCCTCATCAAGGCCGGTCTGCGGATAGGCGTCGGGGTGATTGTCGATCATTGCGATCAGCGGGCGCTGGGTCAGCGCACCACGGGCCAGCGCTGGCCGCCCGTCGCCCAGCGTGATGATGGTTGGCGTGGCGCTGGCTGCCGGGGTTGCGCTTGGGGCCGTGGTTGGGACGCCCGTTGGCAGCGCCGCCGTGGGCAGCGGGGTGGATGCGGGTTGCGGGGTTGGTCCAGCCGCAACCCTGGTCGGGTCAGTACTGGCCGGGGCGGCGGTTGGTGCCGCCGCCCCGCCACAGGCCCAGAGCAGCATTCCAACCAGACACAGCAATAGAAAACGACGAGCCAAGGGGGTGCCTCCAGTGTGAGCTACAGAGCAGAAGAT
>DAOTUS010000392.1:0-3043 GCA_034437415.1 Herpetosiphonaceae bacterium | reverse complement strand
GGCCACTATCCGGCGGCATTTCCGCCCGGCTTTACGCGCCAGCGCCACTGCGGCATAGCCCCCGGTGGAAAATCCCACCACGGTGACGGGCTGGTCGCCAGCGATGCGCTCGATCGCCTTGGACAGCAGCTCGGCGATCAGCTCGGTGGTGAGCTGCTGGCGCGTAAAGCCGGGCGGAAATGCCGCCGGATAGTGGCCGGGCAGGCTCAGGGCGTAGCAGCGGCCCAGGGCCCGAAAGGTCGTGTCCGACTCCCAGCCGCCGACCGAGTGCGAAAATCCGTGGAGCAAAATAATTGTCTCGCCGGCTGCCTCGGGGCTGAGCGGCAGCACGGCGAGCTTGTGGCCACCAATGTAGAAGGTCTGATGTGGGTGCATACGCTCCTCAGGGTGATGGTGAGATAGCTCAGTTGCTCTTGATGCCGCCGTCGATCTGGTAGGCCACGCCGGTGATGAACGAGGCCGCGTCGGAGGCCAGAAAAGCGATCAGCTCGGCGATCTCGGCGGGCTTGCCCATGCGGCCCAGCGGAATGCCCCGGACCAGCTTCGAGCGCATATCGGCGCCCAGATTGTCGATAATCGCCGTGTCGGTCCAGCCAGGGCAGACCGCGTTGATGCGAATGCCGGCGCGGGCGACCTCAATCGCCCCGGTGTGGGTCAGCTGAATCACGCCAGCCTTGGCCGGGCCGTAGGGCCCGAGGGTCGGCGCGGCGCGAATCCCGGCGATCGAGGCCACGTTCACAATCGAGCCGCCCTTGCCGTCGGCCAGCATCGCCAGGGTGGCATATTTCTGGCCCCAGAACACCGCCGTCAGATCGATGCGGATGATCAGGTCCCACTGTTCGTTGGTGACCTCGTGCAGCGGCGCGGGCTTGCCGCCGATGCCAGCGTTGTTGACCATGACGTCCAGCCGTCCGCCGAGCGCCACGGCCTGCTCGACCAGGGCTTTGAGCTGGGCCTCGTCGCCAATGTCGCAGCGGATAAAGTGGGCCGTGCCGCCAGCGGCCTCGATCAGCTCGACGGCCTCCGCCCCGGCGGCCTCGTTGATGTCGGACACGATCACCCGCGCCCCCCGTGCCGCCAGCAGCAGCGCGGTCTCCCGCCCAATCCCCAGCGCGGCCCCGGTCACCACAGCGGTCTTGCCGCTAAACGATTGCGTCATTGCCCTGTACCTCATTGATTAATTGAACCGCCCGCAATTATCAGTCAGGAGCGCCCAATCGGCAAGGCCGGGGCGGAGCAGATGCAAAAGCGCCGAGCTTTTCCACTGCGTGGTGGTCTAGATCGCACGCCTGTGCTAAGATTGCTGGCAGAGCGAAAACCCACGCTCGAAAGGAGCACCAGCATGGATCCCAGCCCGCACGCTGGCGCTGGCGCAGTGAGAAACGGCATCTGCCAGGACTATTTCGTCGATGGCACCCTATCCTGGGAGGGCGAGTTCCGCGACGGCGCGAAGGTCGGCGAGTGGAAGTACTATCTCAAAAACGGGCGGCTCAAGGCCACAGGCCACTTCGTCGACGGCGCGATGGCCGGGGCCTGGACGTGGTATCGCGAGAACGGCGCGCTGATGCAGACCGGGCAGTTTACCGCCGACCGCAAGGTCGGGCTCTGGCGGCGCTACCACCCCAACGGCGCGCTCCACGACGAGGGCGCCTACCTGGACGCCAAGAAAGTCGGCGAGTGGAAGACCTACTCCGCCAGCGGGGAGCTGATCAAGACCAAACAGTACCGCCAGCCCGCCGCCAGCGCCAGCTAGAGGAATATCGCGCACTCCTGAGTTTTCATTTCATAGTGAAAGGTAATTCTATATGAGTCAACAGACAGCCGATCTTGATCAGATTATTAGTGAATTAAAGCATTCACCATTGTTCAACTTGTCACTCTCATCAAAAGAACTATTTCACAGTAATTTACTTGCCTGGCTGTGTGAACTCTACCCAAATCACGTTGGTCGAGCCTTTGCATCATTTCTTAAAACACCTCCCCAAGTATATGAAGGACTCAAGGTATATCGTGAGCGACATAATATTGACTTAACGTTGGAGTATTCGCACGGAGAACAACTAATTATTGAAAATAAAGTTAAGAGTTTACCAAGGCTTGAACAACTTGAGGCATATGCAGAAGCTGGATTCGATAAAACCTCCACGAGCTTTCTGCTGCTTAGTCTTACGCCACCATTGTTCGCAGACCTGCACACAGCTACTATTTCACTAAACGATGGAACAGTATGGCATTATCTGGATTACCAAAATCTGGCAAACCTTCTGCTGAGTGTTCAACCTGCTATTGCGGAAATAAGCGCCTATCACGGGCATATTTTGAATGACTATATTGCTTTTATTTCGCAACTGCATATGTTGTGTGATCTCTTTGCGATTAATTGGGAAGATCCGAACTCAGACTTCTTTAGTACAAGGCATGATATTTACCGCTTAACAGCGATTCGATTACATGATTTGATCGATAAGCTACGCTATGCCCAGCTTGACAGACAAGTAAGAGCGCAACTAATTAAACAGGGATTTAGTTTTGTTGAGGGTGATTGGTGGTATGGACAGGCTGATCAGGTACTGGTTGGATCAGGAATGACTCGTGGTACAGGTTTTTTCGACTTTAAGTATTACTTGTTTGATAAAGAACTGATCGGTAGTCCAATTATGCTTGGTATTCAGCTTCAAGGCAACGCTTTTCGGATCGTCTTTGAGCTTAACGATAAAGGGAAAGCACTAAATATTGCAGAACAACTCCTTCACCCACATAACCAGAAGAAGTTATGGTTTGACTTTAGCGATGTGCCTGGAGATTCTATCGAGTATCCAAAGAAAGGTAATTTTAACCAATATAGCGGCACATTTATATATCGCTCGAAAACACTATCCGCGACCACTCCACAACAGCTTGTTAGTTTGATTGTACGATATACGTGGTATCTGCTCAATAAAGCAGGGTAGGTCGGGGTTGGGCGACCTGCCGCACTCTCGCAGAGTTCGAGTATACTTGGGTTCGACGGTTCTGCGCTAGAGGTGGGTGCTCATGCTGGACG
>DAOTUS010000391.1:0-20405 GCA_034437415.1 Herpetosiphonaceae bacterium | reverse complement strand
TAGGTTGGGTGACATTGGCGGGTGGTTATCGCCAACAACCTCGATCCAGCACCGACCTCCACCGCATCCACGAACCGTGGCTGTTGCCAACCCAAAGCTGGATCACCGAGACATTTTATAGCTCCAATAATAGCACATGTGTGCGTACCCTGCAAGTAGTACGTGGCCTCCTTGCACCCTTAAGATCGTCTGAGGGGAACCTTGGCCGCATTCCTCCCCGCAGCAAGCTGCAGGGTTTCCAGCGGAGGTTTTATGAATCAAGCCGCCGACTATCTGCTGCTGCAGAGCCTCTGTCAGGATCTCGACGAGGTTGAAAACCAGATTGGCGAGTTCAACGCCGAGCGCGAAAACCTGCGCGCCCAGCTCTCCGAGGTCGTCGAGCGTCTGGGCGGCAGGGCCACCGTCCAGGGCTTTGGCTCGCTGCAGATCTCCAGCCCCAGCGTGGTGGCCACCTACGACCGCAAAGGTCTGGAGCAGCTGGTCAACGAGCTGATTATGGCCGGCAATACCCCGCTGGCCGAGGCCATTCAGCAGCACCGCAAAGAGTCGATGCGCGTCGGCGGGCTGCGGGTGGTGCGCGAAAAAGCCCAATGAGACGCTGGCTGCCCGCAGTCGGGCTGCTGCTGCTTGGCTGGCTGGCGTTTGGGCAGCTGCAGGCCCAGCGCACGCCCGCGCCACTGGATCTGCCCGCCCAACAGCAGGTGCAGACGCGCTACCCGACCGTGGGCGTCCACACCCGCCTGACCGGGCTGGACGAGGCGACGATTGAGCGCACGCTGATTCAGGTCCGCGAGATGGGCGCGACGACGATTATCGACCTCTTTCCCTGGGCGATGCTGCAGCCCCGCTCGCCCCACGCCTTCGACTGGGCGGGCAGCGACGCGGTGATCGAGCACGCCCGGCGCCAGGGGCTGCAGGTGATCGCCCGGCTCGACTTTGTGCCCGCCTGGGCCAGGCCCAAAAACACCAACGACCGCTATCTCGACCCCGATTTCTACCCCGAGTACGCCCGCTATGTGGCGGCGTTTGCCGTGCGCTACGCCCCCAAAGGCGTGCGGGTGCTGCAGATCTGGAACGAGCCAAACCTGCGCTTCGAGTGGGGCGACCGCGCCCCCGACCCGCAGGCCTACGCCGAGCTGCTCAAGGTGGTCTATCCGGCGGTCAAGGCCGTCGCGCCCGAGGCGCTGGTGACCGTCGCCGGCCTCAGCCCCGGCGGGCCGAGCGGGCCGATCGACCCGAACACGCTGAGCGTCAACGATCTGCAGTATCTCGACGTTCTGCTGGCCGCTGAGGCACCGTTTGACGCGGTCGCCGTCCACGCCTACGGCGGCCGAGCGCCCGCCGACCAGGCGCCAGCCGAGGATCTGGTCAACTTTCGCCGCACCGAGCTGGTTCACCAGCGCCTGGTTGCCGCCAATCGCGACGTGCCAATCTACATCACCGAGGGCGGCTGGAACGATCATCCGCGCTGGGTTGGGGCGGTCACGCCGCCAGAGCGGGTCCGCTACACCCTGAGCGCCTACGCCTGGGCCGAGAGCAGCTGGCCCTGGCTTGAGGCGACCTGTCTCTGGCAGTTCGCCACCCCCTGGCAAAGCTACAACTACGTCGACAACTACACCTTCGTCGCCCCCGACGGCACGCCCAAAGCCATTTACTACGCCGTCCAACAGTGGACCCACGGAGAGTAAACACTGCTGGCTGGGCCTGTCGAGGCCACCTCGCTCGCTTCAGCGCTAACTTTGGGCTTTTGAAGGCCTGGATTAACCCACAACATTACTTTGATCGCCCTGGTCTTATGGTACAATTGAAACGATTTCAGCACGTGCTTGCGAAAACGGCTGAGCTTAAATCTAGAACAGGCAGAGTTATACACGCCTATGTTGCTGGAACTTTTTATTGCCGATTTTGCCATCATCGATCGGATTCGGCTGGAGTTTGCCCCGGCGTTCAATGTGCTCACTGGCGAGACAGGCGCAGGCAAATCGATCATGATTGATGCGCTGGGCATGCTGCGCGGCGAGCGAGCTGATCCGACATTCGTGCGCGCTGGGAGCACTCAGGCACGGGTTGAGGGGATTTTTTCGCTGCACGACCGCCCGGATTTGATTCCCATCCTGGAAGAATATGGCCTCTACAGCCCTGACGATGATCAGGTCATTTTGAGTCGCGAAATTCATGGCGCCAGCGGCCGCAGCGTTGGCCGGATCAACGGGCGGGCGGTGAATAGCGCGGTGCTGCGCGAGGTCGGCGGTCGCCTGGTCGATATCCACGGCCAGCACGAGGGCCTGGCACTTTTCAACACCCGCACCCACGCCGATATGCTTGATCGCTATGCCGGAACCGTGGCCCAGCGCACGGCCGTCGGCGAGATTGTGGCTCGGCTGGAGCGGGTGCGCGACAGCATCGCCAGCCTGCGCAAGGCCGAGTCGCGCCGGGTTGAGCGAATCGAGGAGCTGACCTATCTGGTCGAGGAGCTTGGGGCGGCCAATCTGGTGGCGGGCGAGGAGACCAGCCTGTCACGGGAGCGCGCCCTGCTGCAAAACGCGGCCAAAATCACCAACACGGTCGAGTCCGCCTACCGCCTGCTCAAAGGCGGTGGCCCGAGCAGCGATCGGCGGCCGGCGACCAGGGCGATCGTCGACTCGCTCGAAGAGGCCACCAGCCTGATCGGCGATCTCGCCCGGCTTGACCCGACCCTGAGCGCCCTGAACGAGCTGGCGCTGGATATCCGCTATCGGCTTGACGACATCATTGCCGGCGTCCGCGACTACCGCGCCAGCCTGGACTTTGAGCCGGGCCGCCTGGAGATCATCGAGGATCGGGTGGCCGAGCTGCGTGAGCTGAGCCGCAAATATCGCGCCGCCGACGCCGCCGATCTGCTGGAAAAGCATCACAGTGCCACGCTTGAGCTGGAGACGCTGCACCACAGCGCCGAGCATATCGCCGACCTGGAGCAGCAAGAGGCGGCGCTGCTGGAGGAGCTGGGCTACGCCGCCGCCGACCTGAGCGCCCGCCGCCGGGTTGCTGGCGATGAGATGGCCCAGCGGATCGAGACCGCCATGTGCGATCTGGCGATGCTGAATGTCAAGTTCTATGTGCAGCTTGGGCAGCGCCCCGATCCCCGTGGCGTCCGGCTCTCTGGCAGCGACCAGCGGGTGGCGTTTGACCGCACCGGCGTCGATCTGATTGAGTTCATGCTCAGCCCCAACCCTGGCGAGCCGCTCAAGCCGCTGGCCCGGATCGCCTCGGGCGGCGAGTCGGCCCGGCTGCTGCTGGCGATGAAATCGATCCTCTCGAGCGTGGATAGCGTGCCAACCCTGGTGTTCGACGAGATTGACGTGGGCGTTGGGGGCCGCTCGGGCCAGGTTGTTGGCGAAAAACTGTGGGGCATCAGCGATGCCCACCAGGTGCTCTGTATCACCCACCTGCCCCAGATTGCGGCCTTTGGCGATCAGCACTTTGCGATTGCCAAACAGGTTGCCAACGGACGCACCGAGACCAGCGTGCGGCCGCTCTCCGACGACGAGCGGATCGCCGAGATCGCCGCCATGCTCGATGGCACCCCAATTAGCGAGGCTAGCCGTCGCTCCGCCGCCGAAATGCTGGAGCGGGCTGCAAATCATAAATTATCAACGATCAATGAGCGTACACGAGGATAATGCAGGCTGAATGAGGCGAACAAGCCCATCGTTCAGCCTGTATCCTTGCCTTTAAGGAGCTATGTTTTGGAGCCACGAGAAACCTCAATCAGCCTATGGTCGCGCCGCGTGATGGAAGCCTGCTGGTTGCTGGCGCTGATGCTGATCCCGGTCTACTTCAGCCTGCTCAGCGATCGCCACTTCGAGCCAGATAAAGCGGTGACGCTGCGGGCGCTGGTGCTGGTGCTGGGTGCCGCCTGGATTGTCAATCTGCTGGAGCGCGGCCAGGTGCAACGAGCATGGCCGCGCTGGCGTGACTGGCGCAACGCCCCGCTGGTTGTGCCGACCCTGGTCTATGCTGGGGTGTTTCTCCTCACCACAGTCACTTCGATTCTGGCCTTCACTAGTTTTTTTGGCGGCTACAATCGTTTGCAGGGCACCTACACCAACCTATCGTATATCCTGATCTTTGGGGCAATCGTGGCCCACCTGCGCCGTCGCGAACAGCTCGACCGGCTGATCACGGTGATCGTCGCCACCACACTGCCAGTGCTGGCCTATGGCTTCGTCCAATATCGCGCGATCGATCCGCTGCCCTGGGCTGGCGATACTGCCGCCCGCGTGGCCTCCACGATGGGCAACTCGATTTTTGTTGCCGCCTATCTGATTATTGTGCTGCCATTTATGCTCTATCGCCTGACCATGAGCATGATCAGCGCCCGGCGACCTGACCCAGCGCCGAGTGCCAGCGCCAACGCTGGCGGCGTGCCGGCGCTGCCGATCGATCTGGCCTGGATGCTGGCGATGGGGCTGCTGGTGGTTGGTCAGCTGGCGACGCTGTATGGCGTGCTCAAGCTTGGCGCGATCCTGCAGGCTCCGCTGATTGGCTTTGGCCACTGGTGGATTTTCCCTGGCGCAGTGATTGTGACCGGCAGCACCCTGACGCTGTTCTCATACCGCACCATGAGCGGGTCACGCACCGACTGGCGGGTGTATCTGCCTGGTGGGCTGGTCGTGCTGTTTATGCTGGCGATCACGCTGGGCGGCTATCTGACCGCCCCGGCCTGCCCCGACCAGGTCCGCACCTGCTACAACATGGAGATGAGCACCATCAGCCGGGCCATCAACTTCCGCAGCTGGCTCTTGCTGGGAATGGGCGCCTACTTCCTCTTCTATCTAGCGGCGCTGCTGCTGCCCCGCCGGGCTAGCCCGAACCCATCGCGACCGATGAGCGTGATTGCGGCGCTGGCCTATAGCCTGCTGGTGCTGGTGACGGTGCTGATTATCTTCTTTACCCAGAGCCGCGGCCCCCAGATCGGGATGTTCGTCAGTATTTTTACGTTTATTACCTTGCTGCTGCTGCAAGGGTTGCGCACCACCAGCGCCAAGCGGATTTTCGGCGGGCTGATCGGGGTCTGGCTGCTGTTGACTGTTGCCGGGGCCGGGTTTCTCGTCGTTCTGAACACCGATACCACGAGTTTCTCGGGCCTGCGCCAAAACCGCTACATCGCCCGGCTTGGGAACCTGCTGGAGACCGACGGCGGCACCGGGATTGTGCGCGTGCTGATCTGGCGCGGCGATGATAAAACCCGTGGCGCCGTCGGGCTGATCACCTCAGATCCATTCCGCACGCTGGTTGGCTGGGGTCCAGAGACCATGTTCGTGGCCTACAATCAGTTTTATCCGCCGCGCTTGGCCAACTACGAGTCGCGCGGCGCATCGCCCGACCGTTCGCACCAGGCGATGCTCGATGAGCTGGTGACCAAAGGTGCGCTTGGGCTGTTTAGCCACCTCTTTCTCTTTGGCTCGTTCGCCATCCTGATGCTGCGGCTGCTGCGGGTCCCACGGGTGATCAATCTGGTGATCACCGGCCTGTTTATGCTGAGCATTGCGGCGTTTTTTACCGTCTTTCTCGAAAGCAACGAGCTTGGGCTGATCGCGCTGGTCGCTGGTTTGGCGGCGGTGTCGCTGGCGGCCTGGCTTGGCTATGCCCGACCGCTGGAGAAGAACCTCGACTTTAGCTGGCAGGTTTTGATTATTGCCTGTATTTCCGCCGTGGTGGCCAACTTCGTCGAAAATATCTTTGGTATTCCAATTGTCTCGAGCCTGCTCTACACCTGGACCGTCATGGGCATTGGGGTGGTGGCGGGGATGTTTGCCGGCGCCTATGTCCTTGGCCGTGAAGCCGTAGTTGATGAGGCGCCGGTGGTTGTTGAGGCGGCGCCGATTGCCGGTGGCACCCGCCGCTCACGCGGCACTGGCGGCAGTCGGCCCAGCAGCGGGCGGGCGGTGCGTGGCCGCGCTAACGCTGCCGCCCCAGCCCGGGCGATCTACGCCGTCGTTGGCCTGATTGCGCTGGCCGGGGTCTGGTTTTTCAACCTGGATAATATCTACGCCGATATGCGCTTCCTACAGGCCAAACAGTGGATCGAGCAGGGCAACTCATTCGATACCCATATCCTTGGCTATGCCGCGCTGCGCGAAGCCATTGATAGCGCGCCCAACGAGGATCTCTACTATCTCATGTATGGCCGGGCGCTGATGAGTCTGGCGACCGATGTGAGCCAGCTGCAAAACGACCAGCTCCAGAAAGAGCCCTCCCAGGCGCTGGCCGAGATTACCAATCGGCAGCCGGACCCGAATGCGACGCTGGATCAGCTGCCCGAGGCCGCCTACGACCCCGGCAGCATTCGCACGGTGGCCCAGGAATTTGCCTCGAACTATGGCCCGCTCCAGATCCTGGATTTTGCGCGGCTGGCCCTGCAGGAGGCCCAGCGGCTGAACCCTGGCAACAAGGACCATCCCGCCAACCTCGGACGGCTCCACGCCTCCTGGTTCCGCAATATCGAGCGCGTCGATCCGGCCTCGGCGCAGGGCCATCTGGATGATGCGATCACGTCGTATGAGGCGGCGACGAAAATCGCCCCCCAGGATGTCGAGCTGGCCGGCCAGTGGGCGATGCTGTATCTCTATAAGCAGGACTATGCGCGGGCGGTGGCGGAGATGGAGCGGCTGGTTGAGCTTGATCCTATCTACGCCCCCAACTTTGCCCGTCTGGGCGAGGCCAAACGGCGCCAGCAGGACCTGTCCGGCGCGGCGGCGGCCTTTGCCAAGGCGCTGGCCCTCGATCCGCGGGTGCTGACCAACGCGCTGCTCGATGTCGCCGAGCTGCCCAGCGAGCGCTCGCAGCGCTATGCGGACACCCTCGCGGCTATGCAAAGCGATCCGGCGCTGCTGGACACCTTCCTCAGCGGCTATGCCGAGGCAGTCGCCAAACGCCCGCAGGATGTTAGCTATCGCCAGGTCTATACGCAGATCCTGAGCGACACCGGGCGCTTTCAGCAGGGTCTAGCCCAGGCCCAAGCGGCGCTGGCGCTGGTCCAGCAGCCCGAGCAGAGCAAGCTGCGCGAAACCTTTGAGCGCTTTGTGGCCTATTTCGAGGCGCGGCTGAATAGCTAGCTCTAGCCAGAATTCTGGAACCCAGCGCAGCTGAACCCCGGCTGGGTTCCAGATGCTTAACGAAGGAACCTTAATGACCCTCGCCCAACTGTTTTTGATTTTTCTGTGCGCACTGGTGTTGTCGGTGATGGGCACGCCACTGGTGCGGCGGCTGGCGCTCAGCATAGGCGTGCTGGATCAGCCCAACTCGCGTAAGATTCACGCCAACCCCGTGCCGCTGCTGGGCGGCGTGGCTATCTACGGCGGGGTCGTGCTGACGCTGCTGATCTGGGGCGAGCGCTTCTATATCCGCGAGCTGGCGGCAATTCTGGCGGGCGCAACCGTGGTTGTCATCTGTGGGGCGCTGGATGATAAATGGGGCCTATCGGCCACCCTGAAGCTGCTTGGGCAGGTGATCGGCTGTGCCGCGCTGATCGCTGGCGGCGTGCAGGTGCAGCTGTTTGCCAATAACCTGCTCAATATCCTGCTGACTGGGCTGTGGGTCGTCGGGATCTCCAACGCCATCAACTTTCTGGACAATATGGATGGCCTGTCAGGCGGGATTACGGCGGTGGCAGCGGCGTTTTTCCTGCAGCTGGCGGTGCTGAATGGCCAGGTGCTGGTGGCGGCGCTGTCGGCGGCCACGCTGGGGGCCTGCCTGGGTTTCCTGCGCCACAACTTTGTGCCGACCAATATTTTTATGGGCGATACCGGCAGCTTGTTCCTGGGCTTTATCCTGGCAGTCCTGGGGATCAAGCTGCGCTTTCCCTCCAACAGCATCTTGGTGACCTGGATGATCCCGCTGGTTGTGCTGGGTGTGCCGATTTTTGATACGACGCTGGTGGTGGTGTCGCGGCTGCGGCGGCGCGTCAACCCATTCAACACCCCCGGCCGCGATCATATCTCGCATCGCTTTGTGGCCCTGGGCGCCAGCCGCCGCGAGGCGGTGCTGATGTGCTACCTGGTGGCGGTTGGCTTTGGCATCACCGCCACGATGCTGACCAGCGCCAAGCCCCGCGAGGCCTACGCGCTGGCGGCCCTGCTGCTGACCCTGGCCGGCATTGCGATCTGGTGGCTGGAGCGGCGCGCTCGCTATGTGCCGTAGCTGGCCCGGCCGTGACTCCTGATGACACTTTGCGCATTGAATTGATATCGAGGATTTATGGATCGTCAATCACCTTCATCACGCTCAGCCGAGGCCACGCCAGTTGTGGAGGGCCTCAGTGGGCGCCTGCCTTTTCTGATCGGCGGTCTAATCGGTATCTTAGCGCTGATTATGCTTTTTCGGATCCGGAGCCTCCTCCACACCGCCGCCGATGCGGTTGATTTTGACACGCTTGGCACCTGGGGCAGCGCTATCCTGCTGATCATCTTTGTGTTTGCGCCCCTGCTGCATACGCTGAGCCACGCGATCACCATGGCAGCCCTGCGAATCCCCCAGCGCCTGACCCGCCGCCTGATCTATCCACGGGTTCGGCCGCGCCAGCCAGTTTCCCGCCAGCAGGCGCTGTGGATTCTGGCTGCGCCGCTTGGGGTGTCGCTGCTGCTGCTGCTGCTGCTGGCGGTGCGCTCGCTGTCGGCCTTTGTGGCCGTGTGGAGTGCGGTCAATCTTGGGCTTGCGATCAACGATATCTGGAAAATGCTCGGTCTGCGGCGCTTTCCGGCCACCGCACAGGTCGAGATGAACCTCGACCATTGTCGGATCGTGGAGTAGGACGATGCGAAAAATCTGGTTTGTCGCCCGCCGCGATATCCTCTATCATCTGCGCAAACGTGATTTTTACTGGTCGACCTTTGGCGTGCCCCTGATCTGTATTGTTATTGCCGTGGTCGCCCGCCTGCTTGGCGGCGATCCCTCGGGCCAGAACACACTCTCAACGCTCAATCCCAGCTTCCCCGCTGCCCACACCATCGGCTATATTGATGCTGCCGGGGTGATTACCCGCCACACCGATATCGTTTCCCCAACCCTGTTTCAGCAATACCCTGACCAGACTGCCGGCGAGGCCGCCCTGCGCGCTGAGCAGATCTCGACGCTGTTTATTCTGCCCGAGGACTACGCCGCGACTGGGACGGTGACCCGAACCACGCGCTCGGCCTCGCTGTTCGGCGGCTCCGATGTGGAGGATTTTAGTGCGCTGCTCTCGGCCAACGCCATGCAAAGCGCCGATATTGCCCTGGCCGAGCGGCTCCAGCGCCCGTTCGCGATTCGGCGCACGGTCGCGCTGAGCGAAAACGTCCGGGTCGCCGGGAGTCTGAACTACAACTTCAGCGGGGCGCTGGTGCCAATCCTCTTCGCCATGGCGATCTATATCTCGATTTTCATGGGCGCCAGCCTGCTGATGCAGGGCGTGCTGGAGGAGAAAGAGAATCGCACCCTGGAGGTGCTGATGACCTCGATCTCGCCCAGCCAGCTGCTGGCGGGCAAGATTATCGGGCTGGGAATTGTCGCCCTGGTCCAGCTGCTGATCTGGGCGGCGATTGGGGGGATTGTGCTCGGTCAGGGCGGCTCGCTGCTCAGCTCGCTGCCGGAGATCGCCCTGCCCTGGACGGTCTGGGGGCTGATGCTGGTGTTCTTTGGCCTCGGCTACCTGTTTTATGCTAGCCTGATGGCAGGCATCGGCGCGATTAGCCCATCGCTGCGCGAGCTCTCCCAGCTGACGATTATTATCAGCGTGCCCGCCATTATTCCAATTCTATTTATCCCATCGCTGCTCAATAAACCGAACGGCCCGCTGGCGATCACCCTCAGCATCATTCCGTTCACCGCGCCCTCCACCATGATGATGCGCCAGGTGATGACGGTGGTGCCGGTCTGGCAGACGGCGCTGAGCGTTGGGCTGATGCTGCTCGCCGTCGCCGTCACGCTGAATCTGGCCGCCCGCCTGTTTCGGGCCACGACCCTGCTGGCCGGGGTGAAGTTCAGCCTGCGCGGGCTGCTGCGGGCGCTGCGCTAGCCACAATCGAACCACCACCATGGTATAATCCCTAGTCAGATTATTGTGTAGGGAAGAAAGCAAGGAATCTATGGACGCACAACAACTCGCCCATTTTAAAACCAGGCTGCTGGAGCTACAGGCCCAGTTTCAGGGAGAGATTGGCCGGCTGGAGCAGGCGACCGCTGTGATTAATGAAGATGCCTCCTACGGGGTCAGCAACCACATGGCCGACGATGCCACCGATATCTACGAGCGTGAGAAAAATTTGGCGCTGATCGAAGATCGCCAGGAGCTGCTCGACCAGATCACTGCTGCGCTGGAGCGCGTAGAGGCTGGCACCTACGGGATCTGTCTCAAGACTGGCAAGCCGATTCCAATTGAGCGGCTTGAAGTGCTGCCCTATGCGGCCCTATCGGTTGAAGCGCAAAATCACTAAAAACTACCTAGAGGAAGAGGCCTGGCGGTGAATCAACAATCAATTACGAATCTGGCCATCACCAATGATGATGTTGGTCAGCGGCTTGACCGTTTTATTGCGCTACAGCTGCCCGATCTCTCCCGCACCTACGTGCAGCAGCTGATCAACGATATTCATATTCGGGTGAACGGGCGTGCCGCGAAAGCCAGCTATCCGGTGCAGCTGGGCGATACCTTGGAAATTGTGCTGCCGCTGGCCAAGCCGACCGACATCGAGCCCGAGGATATTCCGATTGACGTGGTCTATGAGGACGAGGATGTGCTGCTGGTGAATAAACCGGCGGGCATGGTTGTGCATCCGGCGCCCGGCCACACCAAAGGGACCTTGGTCAACGCTCTGCTGTTTCGCTATCCGAACATAACCACCAGCGGCGACCTGCGGCCAGGCATCGTCCATCGGCTGGATAAGGACACCTCGGGGCTGCTAGTGGTCGCCAAGCACGATCTGGCGCGGGCGTTTCTGGTTGCCCAGCAGCAGGAACGGACGATGAGCAAGCACTATCTGGCCCTGGTTGAGGGCCACTGGCGCGAGCAGAGCGGCTCAATCGATGCGCCAATTGCCCGCAATCCCAACAATCGCCTGCGCATGGCGGTGGTCTCCGATGGCCGCTATGCCGTTACCCACTATCGGGTGCTCGAGGAGCTGGGGCCGTACTCGCTGGTGCGGGCCACGCTGGAGACCGGGCGCACCCACCAGATTCGGGTCCACTTTGCCTATAAAAACCGTCCGGTCGTCGGCGATGCGATCTACGGGCCGCGCCGGGCCAAAGAAACCCTGGGCCTGAAACGACATTTCCTGCACGCCTACCATCTGGGCTTTTGTCTCCCCTCGGATCGCGAGTGGCACGATTGGGAGCTGCCCCTGCCGCCTGAGCTTGAGACCGTCCTGGGCACGCTGCGCCAGCGCTTTGGCTCGCTGGTGATTCCCGACGAAAACACCGTCACCACCGATGTCTAGCCCGCTGCGATGAGTAGCTTGCCGATATCTGCTCGGGCTGATGCCAGCCCTGGCGCATGGCTTAGCCGTGCGCTGGTGGGGATGACCTCCGTGGTTGGGGCGGCGGCCTTGCTCTACCCGTTTGCGCTGGCCAATGTGGCCGCGAGCGGCAATCACGCCCAGGATGCGCCTTTCCTGATGCTGCTGATTGTGCCGCTGCTGCTCGGGATTATCGTGACCGACCTCAGCACCCAGCAGATGAATGCGCGGGTTCTGGCGGCCCTGGGCATGCTGGTGGCGATCAACGCGGTCCTGCGCCTGCCCGCCGGTCCCGGCGATAGCCCGACATTCTTCTTTCTGGTGATGCTGGCCGGCTATGTCTACGGCGGGCGCTTTGGCTTTTTGCTCGGCGCACTGAGCCTATTTGTCTCGGCGCTGCTGACCGCCGGCATCGGCCCGTGGCTGCCGTTTCAGATGCTGGCGATGGGCTGGATGGGCTTGTGCACCGCCGCGCTGCCGCCGCTGCGCCGGATCCTGCGGCTGCCCGAGGGTGGCTGGGGCGAGATGGGCCTGCTGGCGGTCTATGGCTGGCTGTGGGGCTTTATCTTCGGCGCACTGATGAACCTGACCTTCTGGCCGTTTGGCTTCACCGATAGCGCCATCTCGTGGCAGCCTGGGCTGGGGCTGGCCGAGACCGGACGGCGCTACTGGGCGTTCTATCTGCTCACGTCGCTGGGCTGGGACGCCGTGCGGGCGCTGTTTAACCTGCTACTGATTGCTGCCTTTGGCCGCCCGCTGCTGGTGGTGCTGCGGCGCTTTCGGGCGCGCCTGCGCTGGCAAGCGGCCGCAGACAGCCACTAGACCGGGATTCTCAAACCGGATTCAGCTGCCATGCCTGGCGCTGCTCGCGCATCCAGGTGAGGGCGGCGGCGCTGCAAAAATTATGCTCAAGGGCTGCCGAGGTTGGCAGCCCTTTGATTTTGGGCAGGCTAAAATCCGCGCCATAGCGCAGCAGCAGCGCGCTGGCGTTGGGGTGGCTGGAGTGGGCGATGACGACGGCCCGCTGCGGCTGAGGAGTTGCGGCCACCCGATAGCCACGCAGCACCCTGGTCAGCGCCTGGTGGCCATACATCCAGCGCAGATAGAAATCCAGCAGCACAAAATCAGGCAGCGTCGCCGAGCTATTGAGATCACGCTCCAGCGTGGCGACAAACTCGCGCACATCCTCAAACAGGTGCAGCTCCACCAGCGCCCGCACCGCCGCAAACGAGCGCTCAATCATCACCAGATTGGCGGGCTTATCATCGACAACCCAAATTTGATAGAGGGTGTTCAATCGGCTGGTCCTCTTGTCAATTCCTCAAAGCCTACTTCCAGGGCATGTGCAACGTCGCGATTCGGGCCAGTTTTACCCCACTGCTTCCCCTCGCCGGGGTGCCCTTTGGGCCACAGGGCAGGTGGCCGCCGCCGCGGCCAGGGTGAGGGGCTGACTTTGCACATGCCCCAAAGCTTACCTCGTGTAGATCGCGACCTGTTTCTCCTGCATGGCGCACTCGATCGTCCCATTCTGGACGGTGACGCTGCCGCCGCCAAGCGCATCGGTCAGCGTGGTGCCAGCGGGCAGATCGCTCAGGCCGCTGGCGCTGAATGTGTAGGGCCGCCAGACGTTGTTGACACACACCACCACAGTGTCCGCGCCGCTGGTGCGCTGGAAGGCCCAGCCATCGTTGTCGACGAAGCGATCCGCGCTGCTGCCCCGCGTCAGGGCTGGGTGGGCTTTGCGGGTGGCGTTGAGCGTGGCCAGCCACGTGTAGGTCGGCGAGCTGGGGTCAAACGCGCTAAACATATCTTCGCGATTGGCCGGATCGGAGCAGCCGTCAAAGCCCTGCTCGGTGCCATAGTACACAATCGGCAGGCCGCGCACGGTGAAGAGCACCGCCAGCGCCTGGTGGAGCTGGGCCTGCTTGTTGTCGTTCGGCCCGCCGGTGGCCAGACACAGAAAGCGGGCGTTGTCGTGATTGTCCAGAAACGTGCCGGTCGTGTGAATGTTGCGATACTGCTGGTCGGCGGCAAACAGTCGCTGGACAACCCGAATCGTATTGCTGTTGGCCAGCGATTCCTTGGCGGCATAGTAGAACGGATAGTCCACCACCGCGTCTACCACCTGGCTGTAGGGCGCAACATAGCCGGTATCGGCGCTGAACACCTCGCCCATTGTGTAGGTGTCGGCGGCCTGGTCGAACTCCTGCAGGAAATCTTTGGGCATATGCTTGAGCGTATCAACCCGCACCCCGTCGAGGCCGGTTTCTTCCCGCAGCCAGGCGATCCAGCGCAGCAGCTCGGCGCGGGTCGCCGGATTTTCCTGATTGAGGTCGTCGAGCCCAAGCAGATCGCCCTGCTCAACCTCGGCCTGATTGCCATAGTTGGCGATGTTGCCCTGGCTGTGATACCAGCTGGGATCGTCGAACGGCGGAGCGGCGCTGGAGCCAGGCTGGAAATCGCCCATATGATTCGGCACCACATCGAGCATCACGTACATATCTCGGCTGTGGGCCGCCGCAACCAGCTCCTGGAGCTGCTCCAGCGACCCGAGGTGCGGGTCGATCTGATAGGGGTCGTACTGCCAGTAGCCGTGAAAGCCGTTGGCTGATTTCTGTTTCGTGACCGGCGTAATCCAGATCGCATCAAAGCCCATGCCCTGGATATAGTCCAGCTGATCGATCAGGCCCTGGAAATCCCCGCCGTGCCAGCCGCGCGGATCGCTGAGATCCGGCCCGAAGCCATCGGCGCCATCGTTCGTGGGGTCGCCATTGGCAAAGCGATCGGTCAGCAAAAAGTAGATCGAGCGCCCGACCCAGCGCTCATCATCGGCGCTGAAGGTCGGCTCGGTCTGGGGCGTGGCGGTTGGTGCCGCAGTTGGCGCGGCCGTCGGGGCAGCTGGCGGCGGGACGGTCGCGGTGGCGGCCTGCGCCACGGGGGCCTCGGTGGCGGGCGGGGTTGCTTCCTGCGTGGTGCTGCACGCCACCAGAACAAGCACCAGCAGCATCAGGGTAAATTTACGCATCACAAGGAACCTCACTGACATCAATCGCGCTGAATCAGGCGCCATCATACCATTATTTTTGGCGCCGCCTGCCCTGAAAGGCGGGCCAATCTGGCCGCCTCAGGCTGCATCTCTGGGGATCTGCGTGGTATCATGGCTGAATATTAATTTCGGATCAAGAATCGCTGACTATAGAAAAGAGTGCCCGATGCCAATTGAAATTCCGTTGATTCAGGCGCCAACCTGTGAGGGCTGTGGCGGATTATGCTGCCGCTCGTTCATTTTACCGATCGACACCCCGGAAACCCGCGAGGACTTTGATCTGCTGCGCTGGCTGGTGCTGCACCATAGCGTCCAGCTGCTGGTGCAGGATACGATCTGGGAGATTGAGATTGGGCTGCCGTGTGAGCATATTCAGGCGAATGGTCGCTGTGGGATCTACGGTCGCCGCCCGCAGGTCTGTGTCGGCTATGATATCGCCACCTGTGAACGCCACCAGCCGCCGCAGTACGATGCGGTAATTGAGAACGAGCATGCGCTGGAGTCCTGGGTGGTGGTGCGCTACGGCATGCGGCCAAACGACCCGCGCTTTCCGCACGGCGGCGCAACCATTCGGGTCGGCCTATTTGGCTAGCCAGGCGTGGCAATTGCCAAGGCAGCGGCCCGGCAGGCCCACTCCGCCGCCGGCACCACGGCACCATGGTGATGCAGCTGGGTAAAAAATGCGGCGGCCCAGATATCCCCGGCCCCAGTTGGATCGACGACCGCAGCGGGATAGGCCGCGATATCGTGCCGCTGGCCAGCCTGCCAGATCGTCACCCCGCCTGAGCCGCGGGTAAGTGCGGCGATTGGCCCCGCCTGCGCCCACTGCTGCACCTGATCCTCATCGCCGCCGACATCTTCTTCGCTGACCACAACCACATCGACCTGGGCCAGGTCGGCGGCGGCGGGCTGCCAGCGCTGCGGAGCGATCAGACCAGCGGCATTCCAGGTGCGCAGCCAGCCCTGGGCGGTCAGCCCAATCAAGGCATTGGGGAAGATCGAGCGCGGCGGAATCGCCAGCAGCTCGTGGGCTAGCGGCGCCAGATGCACGATGCTGGCGCTGCGCCAGGGTGGCGGTAGCGCTTCCCAGGCCAGCAGATCGGGCACCGCGCTGATCTGCTGAAGACGCTGATCGCCAGCGTAGTGATTGGAAAACGTGGTTGTATGGGCGCTGGGAATTCGAAAAAGGGCAACTGAGGGCGGCAGATCTACCAGATGCCGTGACATAAGCGGTGTCGCTACAGCGGCCGAGTAGCCCCAGCGGGCGACCTGCTGGGCGGCGTACCAGCCCGAGCCACCTGGCTGCCACCCGCCAGCTGGCCGGAGATCACGTGTGAGAGTGCCGACAATGAGATAGTGGATCGCCATAAAACTACCCGCTAAATAACAAAAACCCGGTAAACAGAGCCAATCAGGCTCTGTTTACCGGGCCTTGGTCAACTACTTGACTTCGACGTCGGCACCAGCAGCAACCAGGGTATTCTTGGCTGCTTCGGCCTCTTCCTTGGTCACACCCTCTTTGACGGACTTGGGAGCGCCCTCGACCAGATCTTTGGCTTCTTTCAAGCCCAGGCTGGTGAGTTCGCGAACCGCTTTGATGATCGCGATTTTCTTGGTTGCATCAGCAGCCTTGAGCACCACGGTGAACTCGGTCTGCTCTTCAACCACTGCAGCAGCGGCAGCGCCGTCGCCAGCGCCAGCAAAGCCACCGGCCATCATCATTGGAGCAGCAGCGGTAACGCCGAATGCTTCTTCCATCGCTTTAGCCAGGTCGGCTGCTTCGAGCAGGGTCAGGCCTTTGAGTTCTTCCAGAATGTTGTTAACTTTATCCGAAGCCATGATTGTATATCCTCCTAAAAATAATTATGCTTCTGTGGTTGAACCAGCTTGTTCTGAGTGAGCTTTGAGTACATAGGCGATATTGCGCATAACGCTGTTGATCGCCCCAACGATCCGGCTGGCTGGAGCGTTGACTCCACCCAAGACCTTGGCAAGGCTTTCCTGGCGACTGGACATCTTAGCGACGCGCTCCAGATCGCTGGCGGCAATAACTGACGAGCCGACCAGGCCACCTTTGATTTTGACATCTTTTTTCGTGGCCCGGAAATAGTCATCAATGGCCTTGGCAACGCCTGGGACATCGTCATACGAGAATGCCAGGGCTGATGGGCCTTTGAGAAACTCTTCGATCTGGGAATTACCGCTCTCACGGGCGGCAAGCCGGGTCAGCGTGTTCTTAGCGATAACGATTTCGCCACCTTTGGCGCGAACGGCGCCGCGCAGCTGAGTCATTTCTGCAACAGAAAGACCACGGCAATCGGCAACCAGCAGCATTTGCATCCGATTCATTTTTTCGGCCAGCTCGGCAACAGTTTGCTCTTTTGCTAGTGTTGGCATGATTTCACCCCCCTTCACGGGAAATTTGGAAATAAAAATGCTCCTGCATGAAGACATGCAGGAGCAAGCAGCATCAAATCTGATGGTGGTGCAACTGCCTCGGCTGGTGGTGCTGTGACCATTAAGTTCCCGAAAGAACACCGGCTGTCTTCGGCTATTGAGTTGGTGATTATAGACGATGACGGCTATACCGTCAAACGTGAGGCCGGCGCGCTTGGCTGCCGACCGGCTTCGTCGCTACCCTAGCTTGGCATCGTCATAGTTTGAACCGCGCTGACATCGAGTGGAATGCCAGGACCCATGGTGCTGGTAAGGGTTGCAGTCCTGATATAGACACCCTTGGCGCCGCTTGGTTTCGCAACCTTGATAGCGTCCATCAGCACGGCCAGATTATCGCGAATCTGGTCGGCGCTGAAGCTAACCTTGCCAATGGCAACGTGGATCAGCCCAGTTTTATCGTTGCGGAATTCAACTTTACCGCCCTGCAAAGCCTTGACAGTTTGGGGCAGATCGCCAACAGGAACAACGGTACCGCTCTTGGGGTTCGGCATCAAACCGCGGCGGCCGAGCACACGGCCCAGGCGACCGACCTTACCCATCATATCGGGGGTTGCAACCGCAACATCGAAATCAATAAAGTTTTCTTTTTCGATTCGCTGAATCAACTCATCGCCACCCACGATATCCGCGCCAGCGCTGCGAGCAATTGCTTCGGCATCGCCCTGGGCAAACACAAGCACGCGCACTTTTTTGCCGGTGCCGTGGGGCAGCGAGGCAGTGCTGCGAACGGTCTGGTCGGCGTGGCGTGGGTCAATGCCGAGTCGCAGATGCACCTCGACCGTGCCATCGAAATTCGTGAACGACGTGTCTTTGACGAGTTGAGCTGCCTCTTCGGGGGTGTAGAACCGCTCGCGGTCTACTTTGGCAGCAGCAGCAGTATATTTCTTGCCATGATCTTTTGGCATTGAGTAACTCCTTAGTGGTCTTGACGAGCATTGAGCCCTGCCACATGCAATAGGTATGTCAGCAGGCAAATGTGCTTGCTTTAAACTTATTCGGTAACGGTGATGCCCATTGAGCGAGCTGTGCCAGCAATGATTTTCTCAGCTGCCTCAACATCAAGCGCGTTCAGATCGGGCATTTTGGTCTCAGCCAGCTGGCGCAGCTGCGCCCGTGTGATCGAGCCAACCGTGGTTTTGCCAACCGTGCCACTCCCTTTTGGAATGCCTGCGGCTTTGCGCAGCAAGTCAGCTGCTGGCGGGGTTTTCAGAATGTAGGTGAATGAACGATCGCCATAAACTGTGATTTCAACGGGGATAACCGTGCCAACCTGGGAGGCGGTTTTCTCGTTGTAATCTTTGCAGAATGCCATAATATTGATACCTGTCGCACCAAGCGCAGGACCAACCGGCGGTGCTGGTGTTGCTTTACCAGCGGGCAGTTGGAGTTTGACAACTGCCGTTACTTTCTTCGCCACAATAAGCTCCTTGTGCTGATTAACCTCAGCAGTGAACAGTTAGAGTTAGTCGACAAGTCGAATGACTTGTAAGAAGTCAAGCTCAACGGGAGCTTCGCGGCCAAAGAATGAAACCAGGACGCGTACACGGCCTCGCTCTTCATCAATGCCGTCAACCACACCTTCAAAGTCGGTAAATGGCCCATCGGTGATTTTAACCGTTTGACCAATTTCGTAGTTGACTTTGACTTTGGGAGCTTCCTCTTCCATCTGCTTCAAGATGAATTTGACTTCATCGTCAGCGAGTGGGGTGGGCTTTGTCCCCATTCCGACAAAACTGGTAACGCCAGGCGTATTCCGCACGACATACCAGGAATCGTCAGTGAGCTTCATCTGCACCAACACATAGCCAGGAAACACCTTTTTTTGAACGGTACGGCGCTGACCGTTTTTAATCTCAATCTCTTCTTCAGTCGGCACAACGACGTGGAAAATAGAGCCACGCATGTCCATCGACTCAATCCGATGTTCAAGATTTTGCTTCACTTTGTTTTCATAGCCGGAGTAGGTGTGAATAACATACCAGTGTACGTTTTCATCATTTTCACTACCCAGGCTGGTTTCGTTATCAGTCATAGCTGTCCTCGCTACGCGGGTTTTTACTTAAGTTAGATCGCCCGAATCAGATTGATCAACCAAGTAAATACATAATCAAACCCTCCAAGAAGAAGGCCAATTGATAACGAAATACCGATTACCACCAACGTCAGACGTTGAGTTTCTTCACGGCTTGGCCAAACCACCTTTTTCATCTCCGACGAGGCTTCGCGGAGAAATTGGCCAATCGGATTGGGTTTCTGTTCATCTGTTGCCACGGCCACCACAACCTCCATATAAGTGTATGAAGTAGGCTATTTCTAAGCTGAAGGTGAACCAATCGCGTGGGTTATTCACCGTTCATCGTGAAATTTCCTACTTGGTTTCGCGGTGCGTCCGATGGTTACGGCAACGCGGGCAGTATTTGTTGAGCTCAAGACGGGCTTGATCGTTCTTGCGATTCTTCTGGCTGGTATAGTTACGTTCTTTGCACTCGGTGCAGGCTAACGTAATTACAATCCGATTTTCTTTCTTTGCCATGATCGGTATCCTCAAAAATAGGCGCAAACGCGACCAGACAGTATATGCCTGGTCGCGTCTGCCCCTGGTTGGTGCGTTTATTACGCAATGATTTGGGTTACAACACCAGCGCCCACGGTGCGGCCACCTTCGCGGATAGCGAATTTGAGACCTTGCTCAATCGCCACCGGCATGATCAGCTCAACCGTCATCTGGATGTTGTCGCCAGGCATAACCATCTCGACGCCTTCGGGCAGCGTAATCGCCCCCGTCACGTCGGTGGTGCGCACATAGAACTGCGGGCGGTAGCCAGGGAAGAATGGTGAGTGACGCCCACCCTCTTCTTTCTTCAACACGTACACCTCGGCTTTGAACGTGGTGTGCGGCTTGATCGAGCCGGGCTTGGCCAGAACCTGGCCGCGCTCGACATCGGCGCGCTCAATCCCGCGCAGCAGCGCGCCCACGTTGTCGCCGGCCCGCCCTTCGTCCAAGAGCTTCTTGAACATTTCCACGCCGGTGACGGCGGTGGTGCGGGTTTTCTCTTGCATGCCGATGATTTCGATGGTATCGCCGACTTTGACGATGCCGCGCTCAATTCGACCGGTCACCACGGTGCCACGACCTTTGATCGAGAAGACGTCTTCGATCGGCATCAGGAACGGCTTGTCGATGGCGCGCTCGGGGGTCGGGATGTAGTCGTCGACCGCCTGCATGAGCTCGAGGATCGACTGATACTCGGGGGCGTTCGGGTCGGTCGAGGTGCTGTCGAGGGCGGCTTTGGCCGACCCACGGACAATTGGCAGCTCGTCGCCCGGAAAGCCGTAGCGGGTCAGCAGCTCGCGCAGCTCCATCTCGACCAGCTCCAGCAGCTCTTCGTCGTCCATCATGTCGACTTTGTTGAGGAACACGACCATGGCCGGAA
>DAOTUS010000390.1:0-6216 GCA_034437415.1 Herpetosiphonaceae bacterium | reverse complement strand
CTGTTTTCGGCGGGGCGTGCTGCGAATTTTGGTCGCCCTCCTGCGCCAAGAACCCCTGCCGCGTGGCCGATTTATCCCGGATCCCTGGCCTGAGCCACGCGATACCTACCCTTGAAAGGGAGAGGGGTTGGGGGTGAGGGGGCATAATGCATCATTCCTATGGCTGAATGGTATCATCACTTGTTAAGTCCAGCTGGAGCAGGCGAACATATTTTCTGTACGGTAGTCAAATAAAGGTATAGAATGTTTCAACCAACGACAACTATCCAAAAAATCAAACCCCGTTTTCTTGTGCTAGCTTTGTTTTTTATCGCGATATTATTTCGTTTTATGCTTCGAAACAACACCACTATCGATCATTTTGTTTATACAAATCACTGGATCGAATTTATCCGATTAAATGGTATTGATTCGCTGCGGTATCGTTTTACTGACTACACACCAATGTACACGTATCTGATGATGATATCGACGAAATTGTTCTATAACCAATCGAATATTATTATCATTAAGATGATATCATTTTTTTTCGATGGAATCTGTGCATACTTCGTCTACAAAATTGTTGCATTAAAATATCCACATACAAGCCAGCCATGGTTTGCTGCCATCGCTGTGTTGCTTCTGCCAACAGCTCTTCTGAATAGCGGATACTGGGGGCAGTCTGATAGTATTTATACTTCAGGCCTGTTAGGTTTTTTGTACTTCAGCTTAAAGAAAAAGAGTTTTATGGCAATGTTTATGTTTAGTTTGGCGTTTGCTATGAAACTGCAATCAATCTTCTTGATACCGTTTATAATTATTCTTCTGATTAGAGAAATCATCCCATTGCGCTATATATTTATTGTTCCAGCTACGTATATTGTAACAATTATTCCAATGTGGATTTTTGGGCGACCGCTTACTGATTTGCTAACAATTTATTTGTCACAGATGGATTCATTTCCTCAGCTAAGTCTTAATTTTCCTAACTTCTACCAGTGGTTTCCGTACTCAAATTATACTGTAATGTATCCTATCGGCTTTTTATTAACATTCTTTGTTGGAGTAATGTTCATTTGGGATAGCGTTACTCGTATCGAAACACTAGACCCAGGGGTTTATATTGGCCTGGCTTTTTTGTCACTGGTTATTATGCCTTATTTTCTGCCAAAAATGCATGATCGCTACTTTTATCCGGCTGATATGGTTGCGATCTTGCTTGTATTTTATATTCCAGCCTATCGCTTTGTTCTAATCGGAATGGGCACGGCATCTTTTATGGCCTATATTCCATTCGTCACTCAAAGATTAATTGATCTACGCTTGTATGCGATTATGGTGCTAGGAATTATTATTATAACGTGGTATGGCTTAATAAGAAATAATAAAACCCCAGATAGCAGTCAAGTTTCAGCTAGGCAACCCTGATGCAGTTGCGCCCGGCCGTTTTGGCCTGATAGAGCGCCTGATCGGCCCGGTCGAGCAGGGCGGCTGGCCATTCGCCAGGCGCAGCTCGTTCTGCACCGCCCAGTCTTCGGGGGTCAGCGTCTCCTCGGGCAAGCCGTGGAAGATGGCGGCGGTGCGATTAAGAAACGTCAGGCTGCCGCGTGAGTCGCAGACCATCACGCCCTCAACGAGCGTATCCAGCACGGTGGTGAGGAATTCCTGGTGGAACACCAGGGCATATTCAGAGCGCTGGAGCGTCTTGAGCATGCGCTGGTGTTCCTGCAAGGTGGCCCGCATTTCAATCTCGGTTGTCACCGCGGCGGCCAGATCTGCGAGGATGCTGATCTCCTCGGACGTCCAGTGGCGCGGCACCACATCGATCACGCAGAACGATCCCAGCACGTGGCCATCGGAGGTGATGAGCGGGATTCCGGCATAGGCGACGACGTTGAACTCACTGACTGCCAGGCAGTCCAGCAGCAGCGGCTCGCGGCGGGCATCGGGAATAATGACCGGCGCCCCAGTGTTGACCACATACTGACACACCGAATAGTCCAGCGATGTCTCGCGGGCGCTGGCCAGAGGCTCGGCTAATCCCACCGCGCTTTTGAAAAACTGGCGCTGCGTATCAACCAGCGTAACCAGCGCCACCGAAGCCTTCAGGATCGTCGCCGCCAGCCGGGTCAGCCGATCGAAGGCCGGGTCGGCGGGGCTATCGAGCAGGTTTAGGCGCTCCAGAGCGACCAGGCGCTCGGGATTCTGAACCAGATCAAGATCAATCTCAACACAGCTAGTCATGCAGGGAGTCGGCCCACACCACACCGAGTGACATCTAGACTGAGACTCCCGATGGATGCGATCTGTGTGGTCCTTCGTCTGGTCTCCGGCATCGGTTTCCTGAGGGTCGGCGGCTCATATTCACAGCGCAGTGTACACACCGTCCCATTCCAGATGTCCCGCCGGATCTCCTGGCAGACTCCCTGGTTAAATGCTTCCGGAGATGGTGGAAGACCACGGATACGCGGCAGTCGTCGATGAAGGGAGAAGCCCCACGCCTCGTGTGTGAGGTCAGTTCACATTGACTATGGCCCGTCACCAGCGCACCACCCGACAGTGTCCGCCAGCCTCCTCGCTCCAGCCCCGCAGCGCCAGCTGCCCACTGGTCTGCCAGCCAACGAATCGGTCTACTGCGACCACTGTATGGGAATTCCTAATCAGGCCTAGCGCTAGGCTGAATGGCGCGCAGGAATTTTTGTCTAACCATCAGCATAAACGGGATTGCTGAATGGCGGAAGTACGCACCCTCAGGCGGTCGTATTTCCGCCATTGGCGTTTAATGGCGCTGCTATTTGTGGTAGGATATGAGCTGTTCGACATAATGTAGCCACATGGCCGATAGCGATGTAGTCATCTGGCATATGTTAGGCGGACGGCATTGTGCTAAGGTTTGGAGCATTCATCTATTCGAGATAATGATCTCTGGAGAGTGCTATTATGACGCTTGCCTGCCTTGAACTGGCGAAAATACTGATTGTGGACGATGAAGCGGCGAACCTGCGTCTGCTCGAACGCATTCTGCATGAAGAAGGCTTTTACAGCCTGACCACGCTGAGCCATCCCGCCGCAGTGCTGGAAACCGTCATCGCCCTGCAGCCGGATCTGATCTTGCTCGACCTGCACATGCCCGACCTCGATGGGTTTCAGGTTTTGGAGCGCCTGCAGGCGGTGCTCGATCCGGTGGTGCCGGTGCCAATCATTATGCTCACCGCCGACTCCTCTCCGCATATGCGCTGGCGGGCGCTGGGCCTGGGCGCCGATCAAGCCCTTCGATACCCTGGAAGTCGTCTTTCGCATTCGCAACCTGCTCGAAACCCGCTCGCTCCAACTGTATATGTACCAGCACAACACCCAGCTGGAGGAGCAGGTTCGGGATCGCACCCAGCATCTGGAGGACGCCCAGACTGAGTTGCTGGCCCGCCTGGCGCTTACCGCCGAGTACCGCGACGACGACACGGGCATGCACTCGCAGCGGGTCGGCGCAATGGCGGGCCAGATCGCCCGCCAGCTTGGGCTGTCCGCCGCCGAAATCGACCAGATTCAGCGCGCCGCGCCGCTGCACGATCTGGGCAAAATCGCCGTGCCTGATCATATTTTGCTCAAGCCCAGCAGCCTGACGCTGCAAGAGTTTATTGTGGTCAAGCAACACACCACCATCGGGGCCAAAATCCTGGCCGACAGTCAGTTTCCCCTGCTCCAGATTGCCGCCGAAATCGCCTACAGCCACCACGAGCGCTGGGACGGCCTGGGCTATCCATGCGGCCTGGCCGGCGCGGCGATCCCGCTGCGGGGCCGGATTGTCGCGGTGGCCGATGCCTTCGACGTGATGACCCACTCCCGCCCGTATAAAACCGCCGTCTCAGTCGAAGTCGCCGCCAGCATGCTGCGCCAGAACTCCGGCACCCAGTTCGACCCGACCATCGTTGATGCGTGCTTTGCGGTGCTGATCGAGGACCTGCTGCTCGACGCGCACCACGGCTTCAAAAGCCAGTTCGCCCACAGCCTCCCCAGCACAATGTACGCACCGACCTTGCTGACGCGGACATAGGCGTGTTGAACTCGCCGTTGGGAATGCCGACCATTTGTCGAGCTTCGGCCGCATAGAAGGAATATCACCCATGAGTGTCGTGCTATCGCATCGTCTGGCGATTATCTGGGCCGATCTTGAACATGTTGTTCGCTCGCTTGGCCGTGGCGGCGGGCTGTTCAGCCCGTCGATCTACGATACCGCCCAGTGCTTTCGGTTCGACCCGCCGACCAATCCCTGGCCGGTGGTGGAGTGGCTGACCAGCCAGCAGCAGCCCGACGGCGGCTGGACCGAGGCGCAGGATCCGCGGATGCGCTCCATGCCCACCCTGGCCGCGCTGCTAGCGCTGAAAAGCGTGACCTACAGCCGCCGGGCAACCCAGGTCGCGGTCGATGCCGGCCTAGCCTTTCTCTATCGCAATCAGTGGTGTGACTGGCTGGGGATGGGCGCTGATCTGCCCCACGGCTTTGAATTAATTCTGCCGCGCCTGCTTGACGCTGCGCGCAAACTGGACCTGCCGATCGACAGCGCGCCCTACGCCGCGATCGTCGCCACCGGAGAGCGCCAGCGCGTCCGGCTCCAGCGCAGCGAGTCGGCCCCCGATCTGGCCGCCTGGCATGTCTGGGAGGGCTGGGGCGGCGAGCCAGCGCCAGGCCTGGTCGATGCCCACGGCACCGTTGGCGGCAGCCCGGCGGCATCGGCGTTCTGGCTCAGCCGCGCCCGCTCAATCCCGGCGCTGGCGGGCCTCTGCGAGCAGGTTCAGGCCAGCCTGGCCAAGGCCCGCGCGGCCACCAGCAGCACCATCGAGGGCGTGGTGTGTACGCGCTGGCCGATGATCGATCACGAGCGGGTGCTGGGCCTCTACCCGATGCTGCTGGGCGGGATGCTCCGCGCCCACCACGAGTACAATCTGCCGACCTCGCTCCGGGTTGCCGTCGACCAGCAGCTTGCGCTCGTGCGCGATAGCGTGCTGGGCACCCGCACCGATCGCCTGGGCAAAGCCCACCTGGATCAGGATACCAAGGCGATCGCCATCACCATGCTGACCGCTGGGTCGCTGACGCTGCCTCAGCAGATGCTGCGCCACTTTGAGCAGTCGGCGCTGACGAGCATGAGCGCGTGGCCAGCTACGGCGCCCAGGTCATTGACCGCCGTGGCCCACACCCTGCACGCCCTGGTCAACCTTGGCGCGGACAACTGCTGGCAGGTCTATCAGAAATATCTCTATCAGCACCAGCCGCTAACCGGCCTATGGGCCAGCGAGCCGCCCCACATCAGCCCCCAGTATGCCACCGCCCAGATTATGATCGCCTTGCTGGATTCGGGCGCCCAGGCGGCGATTCCGGCGATGTGTCAGGCGCTGGCAATGTACCAGCATAGCAATGGCGCCTGGGGGGTTGGTGATGGCTGCACCGAGGAGACCGCCTACGCGGTGCTGGCGCTGCTGGCCGCCAAACGCCACCGCTGCCTGCCCGACCAGCTCGCCCCAGCGCTGCTCAAGGCCAAGCGCTGGATGTGCGATCACTATCGGCCGTTTGAGGAGCAGGGCCTGCCGCTGTGGCGGGGCAAGCAGCTCTATCGGCCAATTCGGATTGCGCGCATGGTCGAGCTGACCGCCTTAATTGGCCTGCTTCACGCCGTTGATGCGTAGCTAGCTGCGCGATTAAGCCCTCGCTTCAATAAATGATCGCGTCTGCCTAGCTCCCCAGCTGATTGCGCAGTAACGTCATATAGGCGCCGTCGCGGGCCAGCAGCTCCGCGTGGGTGCCCTGCTCGACAATCGCGCCCTGCTCCAGGACCACAATGATATCGGCATCGCGAATCGTGCTCAGGCGATGGGCGATCACAATGCGGGTACACTTGAGCTCGCTGAGATTGGTCTCGACGATCCGCTCGGTGGTGGTGTCGAGGTGGCTGGTGGCCTCGTCGAGAATCAGCAGGGCGGGCGCTTTGGCCAGCGCCCGCGCCAGCGCCACCCGCTGGCGCTGCCCGCCCGACAGCCCGGCGCTGCCCTCGCTGATCCTGGTCTCGTAGCCCATCGGCATGGCCTGAATATCCTGATGCAGCCCGGCCCGCTGCGCCGCCGCGACGATCGCCTCCAGCGTGAGGGTGTGGCGATGAAAGTCGATATTCTGGCGCAGCGAGCCGCTGAACAGGATCGAGTCCTGCATCACCGCGCCCAGATGGGCGTGGTGATGCAGGAC
>DAOTUS010000389.1:0-2257 GCA_034437415.1 Herpetosiphonaceae bacterium | reverse complement strand
TTGAAATTGTCTCAGCAAAACCCAGATCGACTTTTAATTTCGCCGAGCCATTGCTATCACGGTGACACGACGCTCAAGGCGTTGAGGTGATGAATGGCAAATTGGCGAGGGTATTGACTGCCGATAAGCAGTTCTAATTGTCGCTTAACTCATCGCTGCTGATCACCGCGATGCCCTGCGCCGCCAACGCGGGTGCGTCCGCATACAGCTGGCAGATATCCGCGACCTTCGCGTCGAAGTCGGGATCGTTGCTCGGGGTCAGCCAATAGCGGATCCGGTGGGGTTTAAGATCTCCTTTTTGAGCAGGCGGGCGGCATGCCGCGGGGAAATCCGATCAACAATGCCCCGCTGCATGATTTCATCGGCCAGCTCGGTGGCCGACCACTGGCTGATCGGGCGGCCGGAGACGCTGGGCGCGGCGCAGGCCAGGGCCACAATCTGGCAGATTTGCGCGGAGGTGATGCGCGGGGGACTCCCGGGCCGGGGTGCATCCTCCAGCCGCTCGACCACGGTCAGATCGTCCAGGGACACCCCCTGGAAGGCACACCAGCGGTCGCCCACAAGCGCACGGTATCGACATTCACGGCCAGCGCCCGCCCCACCTGCGTATTATTGAGGCCCGTGGCGGCGGACAGCACGATCTGGGCACGGAGGGCGATCTGTTGGGGCGTGCTATGGCGCCGCACGAGGGTCTCCAAAGCCGTTCGTTCCGCATCCGTAAGGGTCACCGGGGTCGGTTGGGGTCCGCGCATAGGACGCTCCTGTCGGCACATGCAGAGGCTACCAATATACTATGGATTCAATTCAGCCGTGCTGGACTAGCGGGCGGATCGCAGGCGCAGCGCGTGCTCGATCGCCCAGATCGACTGCGGGCGCATGTACATGCTGGCGCGGTAGCTGCCGTCCTCGTTCCAGGCCTCGGGGGTGCGGAACCACAGGCCGCGGGTGTAGGTGACGTTGTACACCCCCCAGGCCGTGCGCCAGGCCTCGGTCTCCAGTCCCTCCTGGAGCATCAGCGCGGCCAGGGCGTAGGTGGTGCCGGTCCAGACCTCGCGCGATTGCATGTTGCTGGCGTCGACGGTGCCGCCGGGCCGCATGCCGTTGACCGCGCCCATCGTGCCGTTGGCGAACTGCTCCACGTTGTTGGCGAATACCGTGCGCAGGGCCGTGCGGATCTGCGCTTTGGGCGCGACATCGGGCAGCCCCAGCGCACCGCTGTACCACTGGCCCACCAACTGGTCGGCCATGATGCTGTCGCGGTGGGGCGTGTCGGCGCTGTTGTAGAGATAGTAGCTGCCGTTCCAGAGCTTGGCCTCGAAGCTGGCCCGCGCCTGGGTCAGCCACCCGCTGTACTCGGCCTGCTCTGTGGTGGCGCCAACGGCGAGCGCCATGGCGCTCGCCGCCTCCAGCGCCGCGATTAGCAGGCTGCCGGTGTAGGCGCTGGCGCCCTCCATCGGCCAGGTGTCGTAGGTCTGGTCGGCGCCGTGGTGGTCGAGCAGGCCGTCGCCGTCGCGGTCGAACTGGCGGACGTAGCGCAGCGCCAGCGGGATCGTCGGCCAGGCGCTGTCGAGGATGCTGCGGTCGTTCAGGATGACATAATCGCGATAGACCCGCAGCACATACTTCAGGTTCAGATCTTTCCAGGCGTTGATGTTTTGGTAGTTGTAGGCGTTGGTGTTGAGCAGCGGGTCCTCGGTCGGCGCGCCCAGGTCGTGGGGCAGCGCGCCGGCGAGCTTGCGCTCGGCCTGGGCCTTGGTGGCCACAATGTTGACGATGGTCAGATCCTGCTGCGCGACGGTTGGTACGAACAGCATCAGCTCCAGCTGCTCCAGCCGCGGCCACAGCTCCAGCAGCGCCCACGAGCTGTAGAAGGCCACATCGAGGGTGCCGTAGAACGGATAGTCGTAGCACTCCAGGTAGGTGAACTGCTCGGCCTGCGGCGGCTCGCCGGCGGGATTGACCTGGCCGTCGACCCACAGCGTGCCGCCATCAACCAGAAAATACAGCTCGTTGAACAGCGCCGTCTTGTACCAGTCGGGCCGCTGCGGATCGTTGAGGATCGGCGCCTGCCAGCGCTCGATGTCTTCGCGCCACTGGCGATAGTTGTGCTGGGCGTCGGCGGCGATCACCCAGGCGTTGCCGCCGTCGCGGCCCCAGAAGCGGGTGTAGCGCTTGTACCACTGGGCGCCGCTGGGAAAGGTCGCAATCGGCATGTCCCAGGCCAGCGTAAACGGAATCGTCAGCGTCTGGCCGGGCG
>DAOTUS010000388.1:0-3411 GCA_034437415.1 Herpetosiphonaceae bacterium | reverse complement strand
GAGGCGATTCAGCTCGCCAGTCGGCCCATGCCCAGGCGTGAGCCAGAGCGTTCCAGCCTGGTCGATATCCTGGACAAACACGCTGGCGCTGCCAATTGCGCTGGGGCTGGCCGGATCGGGCAGGTAGCGCGTGAAGCGTTCGGTGGTCGGGTCGAAGCGATTCAGCCCGGCGTTCTCGGTGCCAACCCACAGGTTTCCGTTGAGATCTTCATCAAGCGTTGAGACTCGATTGCTGCTCAGCGACTGCTGGTCGTCGGGATGATGTTTGTAGGTGCTGAAACGATAGCCATCGTAGCGGGTTAGCCCGTCGTTGGTGCCAAACCAGATAAAGCCCCGGCGCGTCTGCAGAATCACCGTGACCAAGTCGCTCGGCAGCCCATCCTCGACCGTCAGATGGTTAAAGCGCGGCACGGTCTGGAGATTAAACGCTTTGGGCGGGGCTAAAACCGGGCTTTGGGCCGAGGTCACCGCCGACTGAGTGAGCCACGGCAGCAGAACGAGGCTGATCACCAGCAGCAGCAGCGAGCAGCGAGCGCGAATGGAATAGTTCATCAGCAGCATCCCTATGAGTAGCAGGAGGAATTCTGCGTATCATAGCATATCGCTCTAGTGGCCCGCCTCAGCTGCCCTGAGCTAAAAAAGCGGCCCGCCAGCTTCCACTGGCGGGCCGAGGCTGGGGCGGATCCGGGCGCTAGCCGCCGATCTGCCAGCGCTGGATGACCGGCAGCACCCGGCGGACGATCCGGCTTTTGAGATTGAACAAGGCCCGCGGGGTGATCGCGTACTGCTGCGCCAGGGCGGTGATATTCGGCTTCTCAAACAGCAGCGTCGGCCAGAGGGCCTGGACAATCGGATAGTGCGGGTCGGCGCTCATCCCATTGACGCTGCGGGCCAGCTCATGCATCAGGGTTTGGGTCTCGACGATGTCGGCCGCGCTGCGCTCGTTGTTGCCAACCACCTCCTCCCACAGCAGGCTGGGTTCGCCGCCGATTGGCTGGCTCAGGTAGCAGATATTCCACTGGCGGTTGCTGCTGGTGCCACTGTCGGCCCGCCGCTGGGCGGCGCTGGTCACCCCGCTGCCGCCGCGCTTCAGGGCAGCGTGCGAGCGCAGCCACTCGTGAGTGCAGCGCTGGGTGATCCGGCTAATGTAGCTGGAGAGGCGGCACTCGTAGCGAAAATCCTTGAGCTTGCGCTGTAGCGTCTCAAAGGCGCAGATGTCGGGCGAGAATTCGTTAAGCATCACCGAATCCTGCGGGTAGTAGTTCCAGCGATACAGCCAGCCGACAATCTCGCCGTGGATCGTCTCCCAGGTGGCGGCGTGCTCAGGGTGGCTGGGGTCGAGGGCGATCTGGACGCGGGCCTGATCGTGGTAGAGATTCGTGATCAGGTGGTAGAATCCCTCGGAGGTTTGGAGATTGCCTTTGCTGGCATACAGCCCAACCTGCTGGGTAAAATCGTGAAAGCTGGCGCTGGTCCACTCCCACTCGTGCCGCTCGCTCACCAACCCAACCAGCTCCTCAATCTGTTGCTGTTCCATTAACATATCGGCCTCATTAAAATTAATTTAAGCTAAGAACTCCTGTTAATCTAATGAGAGTATCGCGATGACAATGCGACGGATAGGCGAACGCATGGCGCTTGATTGAGGTAGGATTGAGCTATGGAGGGGAAACGTGGAATGGTGCCCGCAATCACGCCAACATGTGATTGCGGGCTACACGGGCGGTTTAGGAGTTGGCGACCTTGATCACCAGCTTGCCGAAGTTTTCGCCGCTGAACAGCTTGAGCAGGGTTTCGGGGAAGGTTTCGAGGCCGTCAACGATATCTTCCTGGGCCTTCAGCTTACCCTCGGCCAGCCAGCCGGCCAGCGCCTGGACGCCCTCGCCATAGCGGGGGGCGTAGTCAAACACGATAAAGCCCTCCATCCGGGCGCGGTTGACCAGCAGCGAGAGGTAGTTTTTCGGCCCCTGGACGCCCTCGGTGCTGTTGTACTGCGAGATCGCGCCGCAGATGGCGATGCGGGCTTTGCGGGCCAGCTGCCCCAGCACATCGTCGAGAATATCGCCGCCGACGTTATCGAAGTACACGTCGATGCCCTTGGGGCAGTGCTTGGCCATGCCTTTGCGGACGCTCTCGTTTTTGTAGTCGATCGCCGCATCAAAGCCCAGCTCATCGATGATGTAGCGGCATTTGTCGGGGCCGCCAGCGATGCCAACGACGTGGCAGCCCTTGAGCTTGGCGATCTGGCCGACCAGCGCGCCAACGGCGCCCGCCGCCCCCGAGACCACCACGGTCTCGCCAGCTTTCGGCGCGCAGACATCGAGCAGGCCGAAGTAGGCGGTCATCCCCGGCATGCCCAGGGCGCCGAGGTAGCGCGGCAGCGGGGCCAGCGCCGGGTCGATCTTGGTCAGCTCTTTGGCCTTGATAATCGCGTAGTCCTGCACGCCGGTCATCCCCACCACGCTGTCGCCAACGCTGAGGCTGGGGTCGTTCGAGGCCACCACGGTGCCAACGCCGCCGGCCCGCATCACCTCGCCGAGGCCAACTGGCGGAATATAGGATTTGCCCTCGTTCATCCAGCCGCGCATCGCCGGGTCGAGCGAGATATACAGCACTTTGACCAGGGCCTCGCCGGGGCCGGGCTGGCCGACTGGCACGGTCGGGAAGTCGAAGTCGCTGCGCTTGACCATGCCAACCGGGCGGGAGGTTAGGATGAATTGGCGATTGTGCAGTTCAGTCATTGAAATCTCCATAAAAAAAGGATTCCACCTAAGCATACGGCGAAATCACGCGCGGTCAAGGTGTGGTTTTTTGATCCACGAAGAGCCCGAAGGCGTGATCAAGCCAAACCCTAGTGCTGTCCCAATCGAGCTGTGCGGAATGCCGATGCAGACACGGAGCATGATCCACGAAGGCCACGAAGGTCACGAAGGTCACGGAAGAGGCAGGGTAATTCTGCACTGGATGCGTGATTCTGCACTAGCTGCCAGCTGCTAGCTGCCAGCGACTAAAATCGCCTTGGTGTAGGCCAGCGTAAAGCCCAGCCGCAAGACATTGCGCTGCGAGCCCGAGCCAGGCGTGGTGATGACGCTGGCGTAGTCGCAGCCCGCCGCGCTGGACAGCCGCAGCCGCTCGTGCAGCAGGGCCGTCTGGACGCCGCGCCCGCGAAACTCGACCAGCGTGCTGGCGCCGCCAAACTCGGCCACGCCGGCGTGGAGGTACATCGCGCCGCCGCCAGCCGGCCGCCCGTCGATGGTCGCCAGCAGGCGGGTGCCGTTGGCGCTGGAGGCGTTGGGCGCGGAGATGCGGCGGTCGGCGGCGGTTGGCGGCTCGGCTCCGGCAAAGCCCTGCGAGACGGTGTCCAGCCACAGCTCCGCCGCGTCCGGGCCGACAGCCTGGATCTCCAGGGTG
>DAOTUS010000387.1:0-3354 GCA_034437415.1 Herpetosiphonaceae bacterium | reverse complement strand
GTACCGCTTGAGGATGTGCGCATGCCGCACGCGGTCGCATACGACGGTCACGAGAACGTGGAAATTGTTGTGGTCGATGTCGGCAACACCTATCAAAAAGCGGTCTCAATGACCGCGCGCCAAGGGATGGTGACGAGCTGTGAAGCAAGCGCAATTGCGCGGCCGCAGTCTGTCATGTACGGTGAACAAAGCTCGCTGACCATTACGCCGGTTGATGGAAGCACACTCAAGCCCGAGTCATTCATCGTTGGCACTGCAGCGCTCTATGAGCCCCAGAGCATGGCGCGGATCGGAACGCTGCAAGAACGCCTGGACGCCAGCCCGAGTGTGTTACGCGCTCAGATCCTCAATGCCATCTATACCGTCCTGATGAAAAAAACCCAGACAAATCGGTACACCGCAACCGTGCTGGTTGGGCTGGAAGTGCCTCTGGAAGACTATGCACGCCAGGCCACAACCGAGACCGTCCGGGGTATTGCGAATGCGATCAAAGGGCAATGGCGTGTTCAGAATGGCACGGGTGTGTGTTTGATCAAAATAATCGCCGTTGTGCCACTTCCCCAAACCCTGGGGATGATTGCAGCCACGTGTCGTGCCGCGAATGGCCAGCCGCTTCCCGAGCGCTACCAAACGCGGTACGCTGCGCTTGATATGGGTGGTGGTCAAATCCATCTGGGCCAATCGACGGGCACAAGCCAGTTTTCAGGCTCGCTCATCGGCCAAGGGGTGACGCTGACGGCCAACACCTTGATTGGTCTGGCCAATCGTGTGGGTATTCGTCTGAGCATGCATCAGGCATGTCACGCGCTGCATACCAAGCAAGCCCTTCAGGGGGGCGAGCTCGTCACGATAAAAGAGCTGGTAGACGAGGCGATCGAGCTGTCACGACCTGTCCAGGTTGCAGAAGCCGTCAACGCGCTTGTTCCGGTGCTGCGTGGTGCACGAGGACTGATTGGGGGCGGATCATCCGTGTACTATGGTGAGGGCATCATCGCCCAGCTGCCGACAGAATACCAGCCATTTGTGTCGATCGTTCGCCAGGCACAAATGGCAAATGCCATCGGGGGCTACCCGCTCGTACTCCAGCATGTTGCGGCGAAGCATCGGCAACAAGGCGGTCAGTAATGGCCTCCACGCTCCTCACAATCCGCAGCAATAGTCGTGTGCTCGCAGCGGCTATTGAGTGGCTACGAGCACACGACGAAACAGTCTCGGAATATGTGCGAGACTGGCTGGAACGAGGGTTTAAGCAGTGGCTTGTGGAAACAGCCGTGATTGACCCCTCGTTATATGCAGAGATCATTGCTGCGGTCACCGACCATGCAAATATTGATGCTGATGCGTTACGTGAACAGGGGAATCAGGCCCTACGGGCAACCTTGATCCAGGTTATCAGCGGCCTGGGACTTCGGCCAGCGAGCGCGGAAGTGCACACATCTCCTGGTATAGACTCGGGGGATGAACCATGTGATACCAGTATTGATCTCTTCTACGACCCCAACGATGAGGAATTTACGGCACTTTAGTGACTATTGAGAGTATTCGGCGCTCACCTGCGTGAGCGCCGATTTTATGAGGTGTTTGGATGATCAAATACGCCGGCGGCTTTCTGGTCGCACTCGTGCTGCTTCTCGGCGGTCTGCGATTTCTTCAGCCAACGCTTGCCGCAACATTCATTGGCACCGATGACGATAGCCGCGTCGCCATCTCATTCTGGCCAGCACAGACAGGATCAGAAGGGCCATATCGCTGGACCACCGGCGACAGCCAGCTGCAGCTCCGTGGCCTAGAGCGCTGGAACCGAGCGGTGCTGGTTTTTCGCACCCAGGCTCCGCGCCCCTTTGCCGTTGAGATTGCCAACACGGGCACGCTCTCGATGACCGCCCACCCCGAGTGGCGCGTGTACCGCGTGTTTACAACCCCAAATCCTGGAGATGCCATCGTTGCCCATATTTCCGGACCCGTCGACCACGCCGGCGACTACGACCTGCGCCGGGTGGGCGTGCCGATGAATCTGGCGGCCGCTCTTCCACTAGGGCCACCCGCCTGGATGAGCATCATGCGCCGAAGTGTCTTTGTCCTCCTTCTGTCGCTCCTGGGGCTGCTGCTCGTGCAGGCTACCCCGCTGCGCGGCTGGGCCTGGCTGGTGCCGCCGCTCGCCGCCACAGGATTTCTTGTGCTCACCACCGTGCAGCCGGCGCTCACAAGCTATTGGCTGCCGTCACTGTGGACCTCAGTGACGCTGGGGGTGACGATCGCGGGGGTGTCGGCGCTGGCACGATCACGCCCGGCTTGGTCGACCGTGATTCTGGCCCACTGGCTGGTCCCAGCGCTCGGCACTGCCCTGGCTGGCGCAATCCTCCTGGCGCTCCCTACACCCTTTCGCATGCTTGGTGCGCCACTGCTGCTCGGCGGCGCGCTGGTTGCGGGCTGGCAGCTGCCTCGTCGGGCGCTTCCGGTCCCTCGACGCCGCTGGACGGTGGGCATCCTGCTTCTGGCGCTCATTGTGGCCGGCGCAGCGCGTCTGACCGACCTCGACCGCATCCCTTTTGGTCTCTGGCGCGACGAGGCGGCCTACGGCCTGGTGGCGCAGCAGATCAATGCAGACCCGGGCTATTGGCCGGTCTATATCCCAAATGGCATTGATTATCCAGCTTTTTTAATGTATCTCATTGCTCTTGTGATCAAGATCCGTGGCGCAGCGGATAGCACGTCTGTCCGCCTTGTTGCCGCGCTGGCCGGGACACTGATGCCGCTGGTGCTCTATGTCTTTGGTCGTCATCTTGTTGGCCGCTGGCCAGCCTGTATTGCCGCACTGCTCTTGTCCTGGCTTACCTGGCACGTCGCTATTAGCCGCATCTCCTTTGTGGCGGTGCTTGAGCCAGTCTTCACCGTCAGCGGCCTGGCGCTGCTGTGGCAGGCGCTGCATAGCCCGCCAGAGGCGCGTCGGCGCTGGATCTGGTTTGCGCTGGCCGGCACATCCTTTGGCACGGCTTTGTACACCTACCACACAGCGCGACTTCTGCCCGTCCTCGCGCTGGCGCTGGCGTGGAGCGTGCTGGGCCGCTCATGGACCCGCTGGCGGGCGGCATTGCCTGGGGCGCTCGTTACCATCGGGGTGGCCACGCTGATTCTCCTCCCACTCCTGCACTATGCGGTGACGGAGTCCGAGGCGTTTAACCTCCGCGTTGGTGAGACCTCCGTCATCCGGAGTGCTGACCAGCAGACGGTGCCGGTGATGGCCGCACTTAATGAGAATGTCTCACGCTATGTGCTCATGTGGAATGTGACTGGAGAGCCGAATGCGCGGCATTACGTGCCGAAAAAGCCAATGCTCGATCCGCTCACGGGCGC
>DAOTUS010000386.1:0-9444 GCA_034437415.1 Herpetosiphonaceae bacterium | reverse complement strand
CGAAAGGAGTAGTCTCCCGTATCAGTCCGCACAAATTGACCAATGTTCCAAAGTAGACAGGATTCGAGTAACCCAAAAGGAGTAGTCTCCCGTATCAGCGTTTTGGCGAAGGTATTGGGGTATATGACTGGTTTATGGTACCGCCTAGTTGGAACCGAGATGCCCCAGCAAAAATACGATACTTCAGCCAAAAAATATTTGGAGCAGTGTGGCCAGGGACGCTTCCAGATTTAGAACGTGCTTTGCAAACATTCTCGATAGCTCTTGATGAAACAATGGGGGTATTTCTTCAACACGCCGAAGAAGAACGTGGAAAGAAATGCGGCGTCAAATTCTATAAGTCAGATAGATATTTCCCACCCTACTTTAAGGATGCTGATGGAAGGAACAAACGTCGTCAATTCCTTGAATCTAAGTTTGATGAATGGCTAAAGAGCTACAGATTTTTCATGGTAGAAGTAGTTAAGTCAGCCAACTGGCTTGCTGATATTATTCGCCGCGACATCAATCCATCGTTTTGTGCAGCACGAGGTCGATTTTTAGTTCATTATGATGATCAAATCGTTTTATACACATATACCCCAGATGAACAGATAGAACTCCCTAATAAACTTATGCAAGAAATCGAAGAGAATAGCTATAAATTCAATTCCTAGCTTAACCACGGCTTCCCCTCTCCCGCGCACAGGGAGAGGGGTGGCGCAACGCGCCGGGGTGAGGGCTAATCCCTAGCGAGGAAACGTGCGGAAGGACACGACCCGGCGCCAGGCGTGCAGGGCAAACGTCGCCGCCGCCAGCATATAGCACACCCCGGCGACGGCGATCATCACGCGGGTCAGGGTTGGCGCGGCGGCGGCCAGCGGATCGTGGAGCGCCGCCAGGATGACGCCGGAGTTGAGCAGGATGTAGCTGGCCCAGACCAGCCGCTCGTTGCCGCGCGAGCCGTGCGGGTCAAGGCGCGGCAAGATCCAGAAGGCCATTCCGGCGGCGAACTGCACCAGCCAGCCGACCAGCAGCAGGTGGACGTGGGCCGAGCGCAGCAGCCAGAGCCACGGCCAAAACGGCACGCCTTTGTTGAACAGCACCAGGGCGCCGAGCGTGTAGCCGACCGCGATCCAGACCAGCGCGGTGCGCAGCATGATCTGGCTGAGGCGGGGCACTATTTCACCTCGCTGGGCGTGGTTTTGGGCTTGAAGATCGGCTTGCCCTTGACCCGCGGCCAGATCGCGATTACAAAAACCCAGATCGCCAGCACCTGCAGGATCGCCGAGGCGGCCAGCATCCAGCCCCAGCCGCCGTACCAGGCCTGCAGCGGCTCGCCAATCACCCGCAGCAGCAGCCCAGCGTTGAGCGCGCCGTAGACAAACCAGCTCAGCCGCTCGTTGCCACGCGGCCGCTCGCGGGTCAGCGGCGGGAACATCCACACCGCCACGCCGCAGATCAACTGGGTGACCCAGCCGACCATCAGCAGATGGTAGTAGGGGTAGAGCAGCGCGCCGATTTTGCCGCTGAAGTTAAGTCCCTGGTTGAGCAGATAGAGGCCGCCAACCATAAACGCAACGACCAGATAGACCAGCGCCGTGCGAATGAAAACCCGTGCCTGTGTATGCATAGAAGCTCCCTGACTCGTGGATAGAAAGCTCCATTATACTCTTCCACGCAGGGGGAAGGCTTTGATCCACGAAGGCCACGCCACCCGCCTGCGGGTCCCCGCACGAAGGGAGCAGAGAACATCTAAATTCGCAACACATTAGCACCAGCGATTGAGGTTTAGGCACATTGCTGGGGATGGATGCTTAAAATTTAATCTTCGTGCCCCTTCGTGGATCAGAAATTAATGTGAGCGCTATGAATGATGTTTGTTCAACCAACCTGCCGCTGGCCGGGCGGCGCATCGTCCTGACACGGGCGACCGGGCAGTCGACGGCGTTTGCCACGACGCTGCGTGAGCTTGGGGCCGAGCCGATTGTCTGCTCGGCGATCAGCATTGCGCCGCCGGACGACTGGGGGCCGCTGGATGCGGCCTTGCAGGCGGCCACGCCCTATGCCTGGGTCGTGTTCACCAGCGTCAACGCCGTCCGCGCGGTCTTCGAGCGGCTGGCGGCGCTGCGGATTCCCGCCGAGCGCCTGACCCAGGGCCGCGTGGCGGCGATTGGCAAGGCCACCGCCCGCGTGGTGCGCGAGGCCGGGATCGCGCTGGATTTCGTGCCCTCATCCAGCGTCGCCGAGACGATTCTGGCCGAGATTGGCCCGGTCGCCGGGCGGACGATCTTCCTGCCCCAGGCCGACATCGCCCGCCCAACCCTGGCCGAGGGACTGGCGGCCCAGGGCGCGATTGTCAGCGCCGCGGTCGCCTACCGCACCGTCCCCGATCCCCAGGCGGCGGAGCTGGCGGCGCTGCTGCAGGCGGGGAATGTTGATGCGGTCACGTTCACATCATCATCGACCGTGCGCTATACACTCGACGCACTGCAATCCACTGGCCTTGATCTGGCCACGGCGAACGCGCTGCTCAGCCAGACCGCGATCGCCTCGATTGGGCCGATCACCAGCCAGACCGCCCGCGAGTACGGGCTGGAGGTGGCGATCGAGGCCCGCGAGTACGATATGGCCGGGCTGACCGCCGGGCTGATCGAGTATTTTCAAGCTGAACCACTTAACAAGGAAGCAACCGATGCCTAATCAACTCCCAACGCCCACCCAGCGCCCCCGCCGGATGCGCCGGACCGCGACGCTGCGCCGGATGGTGCGCGAGACCACGCTGAGCGCGGACAACTTCATCGCCCCGCTGTTCATCGCCGAGGGCAGCGGAATCCTGCGCCCGATCAGCTCGATGCCCGGCCACGCCCAGCGCTCGGTCGACCAGCTCGACGCCGAGATCGACGAGCTGCTGGAGCTGGGAATTCCGGCGGTGCTGCTGTTCGGCATCCCGCTGCACAAGGACGCGACCGGCAGCGGAGCGTGGGACAGCAGCGGCCCGGTGCCCAGCGCCATCCGCGCCATCAAAGCCCGGGCGCCCGAGCTGATTGTAGTCGCCGACGTGTGTATGTGCGAGTACACCGACCACGGCCACTGCGGCCTCCTGACCAGCGGCGAGCCAGCCACGATCACGGTCGACAACGATCCGACCCTGGAGCTGCTTGGGCGGGCGGCGGTGGCCTACGCCGAGGCGGGCGCCGACATCATCGCCCCCAGCGCAATGATGGACGGCCAGATCGCCGCGATTCGCACGGCGCTGGACGCGATGGGCTACACCGAAACGCCGATAATGAGCTACGCGGCCAAGTTCGCCTCGGCCTTCTACGGCCCGTTTCGCGAGGCCGCCGAGTCGACGCCGCAGTTTGGCGACCGCCGCTCGTACCAGATGGACCCGGCCAACGGGCGCGAGGCGCTGCACGAGGTGGCGCTGGACGTGGCCGAGGGCGCCGATATGCTGATGGTCAAGCCGGCCGGGGCGTATCTCGACATTATCCGGGCCGTCGCCGAGCGCTACGACCTGCCGCTGGCGGCCTATCAGGTCAGCGGCGAGTACGCCATGATCAAGGCGGCGGCCCAGAACGGCTGGATTGACGAGCGGCGGGCCGCGCTCGAAAGCCTGATCGCGATCAGACGCGCTGGCGCCGGGATGATCATCACCTACTATGCCAAGGAGGCCGCGCGCTGGCTGAGCGAAGACCGAGCTTAACGACGGGTCGCAGCGAGGCCCCCGCATTTGAGCAATGTTGGACAAAAAAGAACCTCTGTACTATACTAGGCCATTCCTAAATTCAGTATTTTATCCCTTATATTGTAGCCGTTACAATCACCATTACAGACCGCTATCTGCTACAATCAACTCACAAATATGTTGCGTTATATATCAACATCACATCAGCAAGGAGGCTGCACCCCCCCCAAAAAAACCACTCACAGCCCATCCACAAATTATCTTAACCAAACCCCCAACGAGGAGGATAATCCCTTGACCATACGTTATATCACCCGCTTCTTCAGCATGTTCGCCATCTTGATCCTCGTGTTTTCAGCTATTAATGTCACCTCGCCTGCCAGAGCGTTATCACCTGTACCAGCGGCAACGCCCGCCCAAGTTGTTGAGATTAGCCCCGAGACTGCCGATACGCCTTCGACTAGCGCAGTAGCATCACATCGGTTAATTATCGAATTGCAGTCACCTCCCCTGACAGTGTGGGCCAAAAACAACGCCTCCCTGCACACCAAAAATAGCCGCTTAAATATAAAAGCGGCTGCGGCGCAGGCCTATGTCTCGCAGTTGCAGTCTGAACAAGCAACCTTTATCAGCCAGATGCAGTCGGCGGTGCCGGGCGCAAAGGTAAGCAGCTTTATCAACGAGCTGGGCGCGACGGAAGAAAGCCGCTACCAGATCGTGTTCAACGGCATCTCGGTTGATCCGGGCAGCGTTGATCGCGACACTGCTCGTCAGGCCTTGCTCAAGCTACCGAATGTCAAGGCAGTTCACCTGGACTATGCCCACACCCCCGACCTCTATGCCAGCTTATCCCTGATCAATGCAGCGGCGACCTGGAACAATCCCGCTATTGGCGGCCAGGCCAACGCAGGCCACGGCATCAAGCTGGCTTCGATGGACGGTGGCGTGCATAAAGATGGACCTATGTTCAGCGGTACCGGCTTCAGCTATCCGGCTGACTTTCCGGCCAACGGCCTCGGCCTGACCGCTAACAACAACGGCAAGATTATTGCCTCACGCGCCTACTTCCGCGCGTGGGATCCGCCCGCACCGGGCGATGAGAACCCATGGCCGGGCACCCAGGGCACGTCCCATGGCGTACATACCGCGTCAACCGCGGGTGGCAACCAGGTCAACGGCACGTATCTGAGCACTCCGATCAGCTTTAGCGGCGTCGCTCCCGGCGCCTGGATCATGAGCTACCGAGTGTTCTACCAGAGCATCAATGGCAATGCCTCGTTCTACGACACCGAGGGCATTGCGGCGCTGGAAGATATTGCGGCCGATGGTGCCGATGTGCTCAACAACTCCTGGGGCGAAGGCCCGACCGGCATTGGCGGCGAGTCTGACCCACTGGATCAGGCCCTGATCAATACGGCCCAGAGCGGTGTATTCATCAGCATGAGCGCGGGCAACTCCGGGCCAGGCAACCATACCACCGATCACCCGTCGAATGACTACATCAATGTCGCCGCCAGCAGCACCGCCGGCACGTTTGCCAGCGGCAACCTGGACGTCAGCGCGCCGCAGCCGATCACGACCACGCTGCAGAACCTGGCGATGTCGACCGCTTCCTTTGGCGCCCCCATCACCTCGGGGCTATCCTTCACCTACTCCTATCTACCATCATTCAGCGTCAACCCGGCCAATGTCGAAGGCTGTACCCCCTGGCCAGCCGGCACCTTTACGGGTAAAGCGGCCCTGATCATCCGTGGCACATGTGAGTTTGGGGTCAAGGCCTTGAATGCCCAGAACGCTGGCGCAGTGGCGGTGGTTGTTTACAATCATGCCGCTGGCGGCAACGCGCTGATCAACATGGGTCCCGGCGCCGTCGGCGCTGCGGTCACTATCCCAGCGATCTTTGTTGGCAACACGTCCGGCATAGGGATGCGCGACTGGTATACTGCGAACGGCAACCCCTCGCAGCTGACCCTGGATATGGTGGCCTATCAGGCTGGCAACACTCCTGATGTGATTGCCAGCTTCAGCAGCCGCGGCCCCGGCGTGGGCAACGTGCTAAAACCGGATATTACCGCTCCGGGCGTGAACATCATGGCTCAGGGGTATACGCCCAATACTACCGGCGAAGCTCGCCACCTCGGCTATGGTCAGGTTTCGGGCACATCGATGGCGGCACCGCACATTGCTGGTGCGGCAGCGTTGATCCGCCAGATCCATCCCACATGGTCGAACGCCTATATCAAGTCAGCCTTGATGTCGACCTCCAAGTACCTGAATATCTATGTCAATACCAACCAGACCATCGCGGCCCAGCCGCTGGATATGGGTGCGGGACGGCTTGACCTGACCAACGCCGCCAATCCGGGCATCATTCTCGATCCGCCGAGCCTGAGCTACGGGCTGGTGCTCACCGGCACCAGCAAGACCATCAGTGTCACGGTGACCAGTGTCGCCGCCAACAGCGAGACCTATAACCTGAGCACGCTGTATACCGGGGCTGGCTTTAATGCAACCACCGCGCTGCCCGGCTTCAGCGTCACCCCCAGCGCGATCACCCTTGCTCCCGGCCAGTCAGCCACCGTTGCGGTAACCTTCAACTCGGCGGCCAGCCAGGGCCTGGGCGATAACCAGGGCTACATTGTGTTTGATGGCACGACCCACGAAGGCCATATGGCCGCCTGGGGCCGGGTAACCTATCAGTCCGGCAAGAAAGTGCTGCTGATTGACAACGACGGCAGCAACCTGATTGGTATCGCCAACTACCAGAACTACTACACCGATGCCCTGAATGCGCTGGGCATCAGCTACGATGTCCTCGACGTGGATAATCTGGTCGACGGCGTCGCCACCACCTTCCTGAACACTACCGACCTGATGGCCTATGAGACCGTGATCTACTTCACGGGCAACTTCGCCAATCCCAACGGCGCCTTCACTGTGGCGACGCCGCTGACCGCGATCGACATGAACCATCTCACCGAGTTCGCCAACAACGGCGGCAAGCTGGTGGTCATGGGTCAGAACGTGGCCGCCGTGCTGGGCGCAACCACGCCAGCCTCGGCGCCATTCTTCTACGCATCCACGCTGGGCGGAACCTATCTCAAAGCCAGCGTGACCAATAACGCCCAGCCAAACCGCGAGATCGTTCCGGTCAGCAGTGTTCCGGCGGCTTTCAGCAAGGTCGTGCTTGATATCAGCGCCTCGCCGCTCTACAAGTTTACCGTGCCGCTGTCGGGCGCCGAGGAAGTTCCGCCGGTCAGCACCAGCAACAGCGGAACCGCCCAGATCACCTATGACCTGGCCAGCAATCGGCTGGATTACACCCTGAACGTGACTGGGACCAACACCATGACTACCACTGCGGCCCATATCCACACCGGCAATGTTGGCAGCAATGGCGCGGTCATCCACCCGCTGTTCTCTGGGTCAAACAACGGGTCATTTGTTGTCAGCGGTACACTTACCCTGACCGCAGGCCAGGAAGCTACCTTCCTGAACCGCGGGCTGTATGTCAACGTCCACACCACGGCTAGACCAGCCGGCGAGCTGCGCGGCCAGATTGTGCCAGTCGGCACCACTGGCAGTGGCGCCGATAACCAGACATCGATCGACGAGATCAAGCCACTGCCGCCGCTGACCGACTTCGGCGACCCCAACGCCCCAGAGGAGCTGAAGTTCTATCAGCCGCTGCTGAAGTACCCCGGCACCACCAACGTCGAGGATGGCGTGGTCGCCTCGGCCCACCGCGCCCAGCCCTCGCTGGAACGGCCAGGCCTGGTCTACTACGGACGGAGCATCTACACCACGTTTGGTCTTGAGGGCATCAACAACACCGTTGGCATGACCTCAAGCACCAAACTGCTTGGGACGTTCATGAACTGGCTGAATGATGAGCCAACCGCCATCATCACCAATACCACCACCGTGAACGCCAGCAATTTGACCATGTTCACCGCCGGCATGACTTCGTCGGTCACGTCACTTGGCACAACCTATCGCTGGGACTTCGGCGATGGCACGCCATTCACCCAGATCTATACCACCAGGCAGGCCAGCCACATCTATCCCGTCTGTGGCACCTACACTGTCCGGGTTGAAGCCACCAACACCTATGGCAACCGGGCAATTGGCACGTATAGCCTGAACGTCAGCCAAAACTGCACGAATAACATATACCTGCCAATGATCATTCGCTAACTTGTCGCATCGGACACCACCGCCCCTGCTGTAAATGCAGGGGCGGTGGTGTTTTAGCCAGCCATAACCAGCGTTTGCAGGGACGGGCCAGAGGTGCGTTTTGCTGTATCTTTCGTGTACGAGAGCGGGGCGGCGGTGATTTTGGTAGTCGTGGTGAGCAAGGTTTGCATGCTCAGACTCAGGTGAGGTATGATCAGCAGCGGCTCTTCCGTGGTTCATGGCTGTAGCCGCATAATGCCACAGCAGCTCCTACCAAAAGTACGTGTGATGCGCAGATAGAAGGCACAAAATCCCTTCGTGGCTTTCGTGAGTCAAAAAAGGAGCATTTCATGAATACAGAACGTTCGGCGGCGCTGTTTGCGCAGGCCCAGCAGATTCTGCCCGGCGGCGTGAACAGCCCGGTGCGGGCCTACCGCGGCGTGGGCGGCGTGCCGCGCTTCATCAGCCACGGCGAGGGCGCCTACCTGTTCGACGTCGATCAGAACCGCTATATTGATTATGTCCTCTCGTGGGGGCCGCTGATCCTGGGCCACGCCCACCCCGGCATCGTCGCGGCGATCAGCGACCAGGCCCGGCGGGGCACCAGCTTTGGCGCGCCGACCGAGCTGGAGAGCGAGCTGGCCGAGCTGGTGATCGCCGCGGTGCCGAGCATCGACATGGTGCGCTTCGTCTCGTCCGGCACCGAGGCCACGATGAGCGCGCTGCGGCTGGCGCGGGCCTACACCGGGCGCGAGAAGATCATCAAGTTTGCTGGCTGTTACCACGGCCACGCCGACGCCTTTCTGGTCCAGGCCGGCTCGGGCGTGGCCACGCTGGGCCTGCCCGACAGCCCCGGCGTGCTGGGCAGCGCCACCGCAACCACCCTGACCGCGCCCTTCAACGACCTGGATGCGGTCGAGGCGCTGTTTAGGCAGCACGACGGCCAGATCGCGGCGGTCGCGGTGGAGCCAGTCGCGGGCAATATGGGCTTTGTGCTGCCGCGCGAGGGCTTTCTGCCGGGCCTGCGCCGTCTGTGCGACCAGTATGGCGCCGTGCTGCTGTTCGACGAGGTGATGACCGGCTTTCGGGTGGCCTACGGCGGCGCCCAGGCCATGTACGGCGTGCAGCCCGACATCACCTGCCTGGGCAAGGTGGTTGGCGGCGGTCTGCCAGCGGCGGCCTACGGCGGCCGCCGCGAGATTATGCAGCTGGTCGCCCCGGCCGGCCCGATGTATCAGGCCGGCACGCTGTCGGGCAACCCGCTGGCGATGGCGGCCGGCATCGTGACGCTGCGCGAGCTGCAGCAGCCGGGCGTGTACGAGCGGCTCTCGGCGGTGACCTCGACGCTGTGCCAGGGGCTGTGGAAGGCGGCGTTCAAGGCCGGGCTGCCGTTTCAGGCCCACAAGGCCGGCAGCATGTGGGGCTTTTTCTTCGCCGCCGCCGAGGTGACCGACTTCGCCTCGGCCAAAAAATCCGACACCGCGCTGTTCGGCCGCTTCTTCCACGCCATGCTGGAGCGCGGCGTCTACCTGGCGCCGTCGCAGTTCGAGGCCGCCTTCGTCTCGCTGGCCCACTCCGACGAGATGGTCACGGCGACGATC